>NZ_CP025263.1:5805500-6122500 GCF_002843605.1 Pseudomonas sp. S09G 359
TTCGCAATGCGCGAATCATCGGCCGCCGCTTCAAGCTGGTGCATATCCACTTTGGCCGCGAAATCATCGAAGTCGCGACCTTCCGCGCCGGCCACCCGCAAAACGATGAAGAGGAAGACACCAACCAGTCTTCCCGCAACGAGAGCGGACGCATCCTGCGTGACAACGTCTACGGCACCCTGGAAGAAGACGCGCAACGCCGCGACTTCACCATCAATGCCCTGTATTACGACCCGGTCAGCGAGCGCATCCTCGATTACGCCAATGGCGTACACGACATCCGCAACAACCTGATCCGCCTGATCGGCGACCCGACCCAGCGCTACCAGGAAGACCCGGTGCGCATGCTGCGGGCCGTGCGTTTCGCCGCCAAGCTCAACTTTGGTATCGAAAAGCACACCGCCGCGCCGATCCGAGAGCTGGCGCCGATGCTGCGCGAGATTCCCTCGGCGCGCCTGTTCGAAGAAGTGCTCAAGCTGTTCCTCTCGGGCTACGCCGCCGACACCTTCGAAATGCTCGTCGACCTGCAGCTGTTTGATCCGCTGTTCCCGGCCAGCGCCGAGGCACTGGAATACAACCCGACGTACACCCATACGCTGATCAGCGAAGCGTTGATCAACACCGACCTGCGCATCAAGCAGAACAAACCGGTGACCCCGGCGTTCCTGTTTGCCGCCCTGCTGTGGCCGGCCTTGCCGAAACGTGTACTGCGCCTGCAGGACCGTGGCATGCCGCCGATCCCGGCCATGCAGGAAGCTGCTCACGAACTGATCGCCGAGCAATGCCAGCGCATCGCTATCCCAAAACGCTTCACCATGCCGATCCGCGAGATCTGGGACATGCAGGAGCGCCTGCCACGCCGCAGCGGCAAACGCGCCGACCTGTTGCTGGACAACCCGCGCTTCCGCGCCGGCTACGACTTCCTGCTGCTGCGTGAAAGCGCCGGCGAGCAGACCGATGGCCTCGGCGAATGGTGGACCGACTACCAGGACGCCAATGACAGCGAGCGCCGCGAGATGATTCGCGAGCTGGGCAGCAAAGGCGATGGCGAAGGCGCCGGGCCGAAGAAACGTCGCCGCAGCGGCAGCAAGCGCAAACGCAGTGCCGCCGACGCCTCGGGCGAATAAACGTGGAACGCATCTACATCGGCATGGGCAGCAACCTGGCTGCCCCGGACCAGCAATTGCGCAGCGCCCTCGAGGCGCTGGCGCAATTGCCAGGCACCACCCTCGCCGGTGTATCGGCCTTCTATCAAAGTGATTCGCTGCTCCCGGGCCAACCGCGCTACACCAATGCGGTTGCCGCCCTGGACAGCAGCCTTGCGCCGCTTGAGCTGCTGGATGCCCTGCAAGCCATCGAAAACGACCAGGGCCGCGAACGCCTTGAGCGCTGGGGGCCGCGTACCCTGGACCTGGACATCCTGCTGTTTGGCGATCGCCTGATCGACGAACCGCGCCTCAAGGTGCCCCACTACCAGATGCACCTGCGGGCCTTTGTGCTCTTCCCGCTGGCCGAGCTCGCACCCGCCAACCTGCAACTGCCAGACGGACAAACGCTGCGCGAGCTGCTGGCAGCCTGCCCGTTTGTTGGCCTGGAACGTCTTCCAGCAGTCTGACTCGGTCAATGTGGGAGCGGGCTTGCTCGCGAATACGGTGGGTCAGAAACATATCCAGTGACTGACCCACCGTATGCGCGAGCAAGCCCGCTCCCACACTGGACCACCACAGCCTCGACAATCTGCCTATACGGCTGAATCGCATCAGTAACAGCGGTAACACCGCCATCGTAACAATGCGGTAACACATCCAATTGACTTCCCGTGTCCTCATCACGACTATAGGCGTCCCGCTGCCGCCAACCCGGCGCTGAAGGGCGCAATCCAGGCCTTATAAGCACTGCTCTCAAGACAGTGCGCCTGTATAAACGAAGACTCACGCGCGTTACTCGCTGTTTCCAAGCGCCTGAACGAGGACCCTTTTCATGCCAGACATTACCCTGACCACCTTGCAGAGCCTCAAGCTCAAAGGTGAAAAAATCACCATGCTGACCTGCTATGACGCCACCTTCGCCCACGCCTGCTGCCAGGCCGGTGTTGAAGTGTTATTGGTAGGCGACTCCCTGGGCATGGTTCTTCAAGGGAATGACAGCACCCTGCCGGTGACCACCGATGAACTGGCGTACCACACCGCCTGCGTCAAACGCGGTAACGACGGCGCGTTTATCATCGCCGACCTGCCGTTCATGGATTACGCCACTGTCGAACAAACCTTCGTGAACGCCGGCAAGCTGATGCGCGCCGGTGCGCATATGGTCAAGGTCGAAGGCGCCGTGTGGCTTGCCGAGTCGATTCGCCTGCTGGCTGAACGCGGCGTGCCGGTGTGCGCACACATGGGCCTGACGCCACAGTCGGTGAACATCCTCGGCGGCTACAAGGTGCAGGGCCGCAACGAAGCCCAGGCGCGCCAGATGCGCGCGGATGCCATCGCCCTGGAGCAGGCCGGTGTGGCGATGATCCTGCTCGAATGTGTCCCGAGCGAGCTGGCAGCGGAAATCAGCCAGGCAGTCAAAGTGCCAGTGATCGGCATTGGTGCCGGCTCGGCCACCGATGGCCAGGTGCTGGTGTTGCACGACATGCTCGGCCTGTCGATCACCGGCCGCGTGCCCAAGTTCGTGAAGAACTTCATGGCCGGCCAAGACAGCATCCACGCGGCATTGAGTGCCTACGTCGCCGAAGTCAAAGGCGTCACCTTCCCAGGCGCCGAACACGGATTTTCTGCATGAACACGGTAAAAACCCTACGCGAACTGCGCGCTGCCGTTACCCACGCCCGCAGCGCCGGCAAGCGCATTGGCTTTGTGCCCACCATGGGCAACCTGCACAGCGGCCATACCACCCTGGTGGCCAAGGCCGTGCAACAGGCTGACTTCGTGGTGGCGAGTATCTTCGTCAACCCGCTGCAGTTCGGTGCCGGCGAAGACTTGGACAAGTACCCGCGCACCCTGGCCGCCGACCAGGAGAAACTCCTGCAAGCCGGCTGCAACCTGCTGTTCGCACCCACCGTCGAGGAAATGTACCCCGGCGGCATGACCGGCCAGACCCGCGTCAGCGTCCCGCAGTTGTCTGAAGGCCTGTGCGGCGCCAGCCGCCCAGGGCACTTCGAAGGTGTGGCCACGGTGGTCAGCAAGCTGTTCAACATGGTCCAGCCGGACATTGCCGTGTTTGGCCAGAAGGACTACCAGCAACTGGCCGTGATTCGCGCAATGGTCCAAGACCTGAACATGCCGATCCAGATTATCGGCGAGCCCACCGTACGCGCCGAGGATGGCCTGGCGCTATCGTCGCGCAACGGCTTCCTCTCTCCGCAGGAACGTGCGATTGCGCCGGTGCTGTATCGCAGCCTCAGCCAGATTGCCGCCGCCATCAAGGACGGTGACCACGACTTCGCCAAGCTGCGCGCCGAACAGGTCCGCCAGATCGAAGCCGCCGGCTTGCGCCTGGACTATCTGGAGGTACGCCAGGGCGTGCACCTGCGCCCGGCCACCGCCGAGGACACCGATGTGGTGATCCTGGTCGCCGCCTTCCTGGGGGCCACGCGCCTGATCGACAACCTGCATTTGAACCTCGCCTGACCCCTCTTTACACCCCGCCTGTTGCCCTGCCTGCTGTGCCGGTATAAAAAAGTACCGGCCACAGCGCAGACAAAGCCAAGACATATCGACACGCTAGGTTTAATGTAATCGCCCTGCGCTATGGTTAGCGCTGTCCGGCACCCAGCCCTTGATGAAAGACTGGACGTTCCGGGCTTTGAAGTGTCCTAAAGGCAGTCCCCGTAATAAAAGGAAACCCGCAGCGATGGCGTACTACCGCACTCCTCATGACGTTACCGCTCTGCCCGCCTGGCAAGCGCTCAATCAACATCGCCAAGCCATGCAGGATTTCAGCATGCGCGAAGCGTTCAATGCCGATCCTCAGCGTTTCTCCCAATTCACCTTGAGCAGCTGCGGACTTTTCCTCGATTACTCGAAAAACCTGATCACCAGCGAAACCCGCGACCTGCTGGTGGGCCTGGCCAAGGAAGTCGGCCTCAAGGACGCAATCAACTCGCTGTACGCGGGCGAGCCGGTCAACTCGTCCGAAGGCCGCCCTGCCCTGCACACCGCGCTGCGCCGCCCGGTGGGCGACAAGCTGTCGGTCAACGGCGTGAACATCATGCCCGACGTGCACAAAGTGCTGAACCAGATCACTGATCTGGTCGGCCGTATCCATGACGGCCTGTGGCGTGGCTACACCGAAAAGCCGATCACCGACGTGGTGAACATCGGCATCGGTGGCTCGTTCCTCGGCCCGGAACTGGTTTCCGAAGCGCTGCTGTCCTACGCCCACAAAGGCGTGCGCTGCCACTACCTGGCGAATATCGACGGCAGCGAGTTCCACGAGCTGACCATGAAGCTGCGCGCCGAGACCACGCTGTTTATCGTCTCGTCGAAATCCTTCAATACCCTGGAAACCCTGAAAAACGCCCAGGCCGCCCGCGCCTGGTACCTGGCCCAGGGTGGCTCGGAAGCCGAGCTGTACCGCCACTTTATCGCCGTGTCGAGCAACAACGCGGCGGCAGTGGCGTTCGGTATCCGCGAAGAAAACATCTTCCCGATGTGGGACTGGGTCGGCGGCCGTTACTCGCTGTGGTCGGCCATCGGCTTGCCAATCGCCCTGGCCATCGGCATGTCCAACTTCAAGGAGTTGCTGTCCGGTGCCTACACCATGGACCAGCACTTCCAGAACGCGCCGTTCGAGCAGAACATGCCGGTGCTGCTGGGCCTGCTGGGCGTGTGGTACGGCAACTTCTGGGGTGCGCAGAGCCATGCGATCCTGCCGTATGACCACTACCTGCGTAACATCACCAAACACTTGCAACAGCTGGACATGGAATCCAACGGCAAGAGCGTGCGCCAGGACGGCACGCCCGTGGCCACCGATACCGGCCCAGTGATCTGGGGCGGCGTGGGCTGCAACGGCCAGCACGCGTATCACCAGTTGCTGCACCAGGGGACCCAACTGATCCCGGCCGACTTTATTGTGCCGATCGTCAGCTTCAACCCGGTGTCCGACCACCACCAGTGGCTGTACGCCAACTGCCTGTCCCAGAGCCAGGCACTGATGCTCGGCAAGACCCGCAGCGAAGCCGAAGCCGAACTGCGCGACAAGGGCATCCCGGAAGACGAAGTGCAGAAGCTGGCACCGCACAAGGTGATCCCGGGCAACCGTCCGAGCAACACCATCGTGGTCGAACGCATCAGCCCGCGTCGCTTGGGCGCACTGGTGGCCATGTATGAACACAAAGTGTTTGTGCAGAGCGTGATCTGGGGCATCAACGCCTTCGACCAATGGGGCGTGGAACTGGGTAAAGAGCTGGGCAAGGGCGTGTACAACCGCCTCACCGGCGCCGAAGAAACCTTGGCCGAAGATGCTTCGACCCAGGGCCTGATCAACTACTTCCGCGGTCGTCACCGCGGCTGATCCAGGTATCGCAAGGCCAACGTCCGTTTGGACGTTGGCCTTGAACCCTCCTCCCACAGCGTGCATCTTTATGACTTGTCCCGAAAACAAGAATAAGGACCGCTCATGTTCGATATCAGCACATTCCCCCGCGCCGATGCCGTCCGCCGGGCTGCGCAGCTCAGTCAAGCCGACTACCAGCGCCTCTATCGCCAATCCATCGAGAGTCCCGACACCTTCTGGGCCGAACAGGCCAAAGGCTTTCTCGACTGGTTCAAACCCTGGCACACCGTGCACAGCTCGGATATTCACACCGGCGCCGCCCAATGGTTTGCCGGCGGCCAGTTGAATGTCAGCTACAACTGCATCGACCGTCACCTGGCGCAACGCGCCGACCAGCCGGCCTTTATCTGGGAAGGCGACGATCCTGCAAAGTCTTCCACCATTACCTACCGCCAATTGCACGAAAACGTCAGCCGCCTGGCCAATGTGCTGAAAAGCCGTGGTGTGAAGAAAGGCGACCGGGTGTGCATCTACATGCCAATGATCCCGGAAGCGGCCTACGCCATGCTGGCCTGCACGCGCATCGGCGCGGTGCACTCGGTGGTATTTGGGGGGTTCTCGCCGGACGCCCTGCGCGACCGTATCCTCGATGCCGACTGCCGCACCGTGATCACCGCCGATGAAGGCGTGCGCGGCGGCAAGCCGGTAGCGCTGAAACAGAATGTCGACAAGGCCCTGGCCAGTTGCCCGAATGTCAGCACAGTGCTGGTGGTGGAACGCACCGGTGCTGCCGTTAACTGGAGCGAAGGCCGCGACCTCAAGTATCAACACGCCCTGGACGCCGCCAGCAGCGACTGCCCGCCCGAGCCGATGGATGCCGAAGACCCACTGTTTATCCTCTATACCTCGGGCAGCACCGGCAAACCCAAAGGCGTGCTGCACACCACCGGCGGCTACCTGCTGCAAGCCGCGATGACCTTCAAGTACGTGCTCGACTACCGCGACGGCGAAGTGTTCTGGTGCACCGCCGATGTGGGCTGGGTCACCGGCCACAGTTACATCGTGTACGGCCCGCTGGCCAACGGCGCCACCTCGTTGATGTTCGAGGGCGTGCCGAGCTACCCGGACAGTTCGCGCTTCTGGCAGGTGATCGATAAACATCAGGTGAACATCTTCTATACCGCGCCCACCGCGTTGCGCGCCTTGATGCGCGAGGGCCACGGCCCACTGCAGAGCACTTCGCGCGCCAGCTTGCGCCTGCTCGGCAGCGTCGGCGAGCCGATCAACCCGGAAGCCTGGGACTGGTACTTCAACGCGGTCGGCGAGCAGCGTTGCCCGATCGTCGATACCTGGTGGCAGACCGAAACCGGCGGCATCATGCTCAGCCCGCTGGTCAGCGCCCAGCGCATCAAGCCCGGTTGCGCGACCCAGCCGATGTTTGGCGTACAACCGGTGCTGCTGGATGAACACGGTAAGGAATTCAGCGGCGCCGGCAGCGGCGTGCTGGCGATCAAGGCCAGCTGGCCGGGGCAGATCCGCAGTGTGTATGGCGACCCGCAGCGCATGCTCGACACCTATTTCAAACCCTACCCCGGCTACTATTTCACCGGCGATGGCGCGCGCCGCGATGAGGACGGCGACTACTGGATTACCGGGCGCATCGATGACGTGATCAACGTGTCCGGCCACCGTATCGGCACCGCCGAGGTGGAAAGCGCCCTGGTGCTGCATGACCAGGTCGCCGAAGCCGCCGTGGTCGGCTACCCCCACGACGTCAAGGGCCAGGGCATCTATGCCTTTGTCACGCCCATGAATGGCGTGGAACCCAGCGATGCGTTGAAAAAACACCTGCTGGAACTGGTCAGCAAGGAAATCGGCAGCTTTGCCAAGCCGGAACTGATCCAATGGGCGCCAGCCTTGCCGAAAACCCGGTCGGGCAAGATCATGCGGCGCATCCTGCGCAAGATCGCCTGCAACGAACTGGACAGCCTGGGGGATACCTCGACCCTGGCCGACCCGAGTGTGGTCGACGGCCTGATCGACAAACGCTTGAACCGCTAGCCACTCTAAACCGCCAGGAAACCCTTAAGTCGCCATGGAATTTATCCGCAGCCGTATCGAAACCCAGTTGATGAGCCTGACCGGCCTGTCACTGGGTCAACTGGACCTGGAAAACCCCAAGGGCGACCCAGGCCTGTTCGGGCCGGATTCGATCAGTTGGCAGGTGCATGGCGACTTCAGCAGCATGTTGATCGGCGGCATCAGCGCCTTGATGTTGCAGGCCCTGCACCCGATGGCTCTGGCCGGCGTGTGGGACCATTCGAATTTTCGCCAGGACATGCTCGGGCGCCTGCGGCGTACCTCGCAATTCATATCCGGCACCACCTTCGGCTCGCGCAAGGATGCCGAATGGCTGATCGAAAAAGTGCGCACCATTCACCTGCAAGTGGTCGGCCATGCGCCGGATGGGCGGCCGTATGCGGCCAGTGATCCGGATTTGCTGACCTGGGTACATGTGGCGGAAGTGAGCAACTTTCTCGCGGCGCACCTGCGCTATCGCAACCCGCATCTTTCCGGGCAGGACCAGGATCGTTACTACAGCGAAATCGCCTCTGTGGCGGAACGGCTGGGCGCGCGCAATGTGCCGCGCTCCCGGCAGGAAATTTCGGATTATCTGGTAGCTATCCGCCCGCAACTGCTGTGCGACGAGCGCAGCCGCGAAGTGCTGCGCCTGCTGCTTGACGCGCCTGCCCCCAGCTATCTGGCCAAGCCCTTCGGGGCCTTGATGATGCAGGCCGGGATCGACCTGCTGCCGGACTGGGCCAGCAGCCTGCTCGGCCAGCACCAGAGCCCACTGCAACGCCAGATGATCCGCGCCGGGGTCAAGCGCAGCGCGCCGCTGCTACGCTGGGCAATGCGCAATGGTTCGGTGCAGCGTGCACACCGGCGGATGGGGTTGATGTAGGCGACGGCCCATAGCTGTTAAACTTCGCGCCCTCTTTCACCCAGCAAGGCGCGCTCCATGTCTTCCCTGAATCAGGCGCTGCGCGCCGCCCTCGATCAACGCCAAGACCTGATCAACGAGCTGCATGCCCAGGGCACCGATTGCTATCGGCTGTTCCATGGCAGCCAGGAAGGCGCCGGCGGCCTGACCATCGACCGCTACGGCCCGCAACTGCTGGTGCAAAGCTTCCACCAGAGCCTGGAAACCGCCGACCTGCTGGAGCTGCATCTGCAGATCAACCAGTACCTGGGCCTGGAGCTGCTGCTCGTGTACAACGACCGCTCCCGTGGCAACTCACGCATCGACCGTGAAGACACGGTGTACCGCGCCGAACCCGCCGCGCTGGAAGACCTGGTGGGCCACGAGTGGGGTCTCAATTACCGCGTGCGCGGGCGGCATGCCGGGCAGGACCCGCTGCTGTTCCTCGACCTGCGCAACACCCGCGGCTGGGTAAAACAGCACAGTGCCGGTAAAAGCGTGCTGAACCTGTTCGCCTACACCTGCGGCGTGGGCTTGAGCGCTGCGGCAGGGGGCGCGCGTGAGGTGTGCAACCTGGACTTTGCCGAAGGCAACCTGGCGGTCGGCCGCGAGAACGGCCTGTTGAACCCGCAATTGCCGACCATGGGCTTTGTGCAATCGGATTATTTCCCGGCGATTCGCCAACTGGCGGGCCTGCCGATCACCCAGCGTCGCGGCCAGAAACTGCCGAGTTATCCGCGCCTGGAGCAGCGTCAATATGACCTGGTGTTGCTCGACCCGCCGGCCTGGGCCAAGAGCGCGTTCGGCACCGTCGACCTGCTGCGCGACTACCAGAGCCTGCTCAAGCCGGCGTTGCTGACCACCGCCGACAACGGCGTGCTGATTTGCTGCAATAACCTGGCAAAGGTGAGCATGGATGACTGGCGTGAACAGGTCCTGCGCTGCGCGGAAAAAGCCGGGCGCCCGGTGCGCGACTGGAAAATCATGACGCCGGGCGAGGACTTCCCTTCCCGCGATCAGCAGCCACCGCTGAAAACCCTGATACTCCAATTGTAGGACTCTTCCCAAAGGCCCCAGCTCTTCGGAACCGAAAACCCGTGCCATACTCCAAGGCACTCTTGTTTGACATAGATGGCGCCGCCCCATGCCCAAAGGATTGATCCGCGCCACTGGCGCCTTGTTGACTGCCCTGGCCCTGTACAGCTTGCTGGGCTTTTTGATTCTGCCGGGCATTGCCCTTCGCATCGCCAACGGACAATTGGCTAATTACGCCACGCTGCCGGCCCGCATCGAGCGCATTGAACTCAACCCGTTCAGCCTGGAGCTGACCGTCTGGGGCCTGAAAATCGGTGAGCCTGGCAAGGAGCAAGTGGGCTTCGAGCGCCTCTACGCCAACTTGCAGATCGACAGCCTCTGGACCCGTGCCCTGCATTTGGCGGATGTGCAACTGGACCAGCCCAAGACCGAGCTGTTGTTCGACAAGTCAGGCCAGTTGAACCTGGCGCAGCTGTTCAAGCTGCCGCCGAGTGAGCCCACCCCCGCAGACCCAAATGCCAAGCCCTTCCCGCTGCGTATCGACAGCATCAAGCTGGCCAGCGGCTATGTGCATTTCCAGGACCTGCGTCCCAGCGAACCGATCGAATTCCTCTACGACAAACTCGACTTCGAGCTGAAAAACCTCAGCACCTTGCCGGATGACAACGCCGACATGACCTTGGTGGCCGCTGGCCCCGAAGGTGGCCAGATCGACTGGAAAGGCAACGTCAGCCTGGTGCCGATCACCTCCGAAGGTACGCTGAAAGTCACCGGCGGCAAGATGAAAGCCTGGTGGCCATATGTGCGTGATGCGCTGCCGCTGGTGCTTGAGGACGGCGTGCTTAACTTCAGCACCGAGTATAAATTCAGCCTGGCCAAAGAGACCGAACTGAACCTGACCAACACGTCCGCCAGCATCGCGCCATTCGCCATCAAGGCACCGGATGGCCGCCCACTGGTACGCCTGGAACGCCTGGACGTCAGTGAAACCAGCGTCGACCTGGCCAAGCAGCAGGTGGTGGTCGGCAAGATCCGCAGCAACAAACTGGAAACCTGGGCCGCGCGTGAAGCCGACGGCCAGCTCGACTGGCAGAAACTGTTCGCCAGCCAACCGAGCAAGCCGTCCAAGGCGCCGGAGCCGGCCCCCGCCACTGCCGACTCGCCAAAACCTGCGCCCGCTGCACCAAGCAAGCCTTGGCAAGTGCTGCTCAAGGATGTGCAACTGCGCAACTATCAGGTGCACCTGGCCGACCGCGCGGTCAAGCCGGCGGTAGCGCTGGAGCTGGGCCCACTGAATGTGGACATGCAGAATTTCGACAGCCTCAACCAAAGCCCATTCACCCTCAAGGTCGACAGCGGCCTGGGCAAGCAAGGCAAGATCCAGGCAACGGGCGAGGTCAACCTCAACCCGGTCAGCGCCAAGCTCAAAGTGAACACCCAGGACATCGACCTGCGGGTGGCCCAGGCGTATATCAGCCCGTTCATTCGCCTGGAACTGCGCAGCGGCATGCTCGGCAGTAACCTCGATGTGAACCTGAAAAGCACTGACCCTCTGAAGCTTCAGGTGACAGGCCGGGCCCAAGTGGACCAGTTGCACACCCTCGACACCCTCAAGACCCGCGACTTTCTCAAGTGGCAGCGCCTGGTGCTGGAAGGCGTGAATTACCAGCACGGTGACAGCCTGTCCATTGACAAGGTCAACCTGCTGCAGCCGTATGCGCGCTTCATGATCAACGACGACCGCACCACCAACGTCGACGACTTGCTGATTCCGCAGCCGCCCGACAGTGGCGCCAAGTCGGCGGCAAAACCGGCCAGCAAAGACAAACCCCTGGGCATTCATATCGGCCAGATTGCGATCAACGACGGTTCGGCCAACTTTGCCGACTTCAGCCTCACGCCCAACTTCGCCACGGCCATCCAACAGCTCAACGGGCAGATCGGCACCATTGACAGCCGCCAGGCCAAGCCGGCCACCGTGGACATCAAAGGCAAGGTCGACCGCTATGCGCCCGTCACCATCAAAGGCAGCGTGAACCCGTTTGACCCGATGGCCGCGCTGGACATCGCGACCAGCTTCAAACGTGTCGAGCTGACCACACTGACGCCGTACTCGGGCAAGTTCGCCGGTTTCCGTATCCGTAAGGGCCGGCTCAACCTCGACCTGCACTACGTGATCACCAAGGGCCAGTTGAAGGCCGAAAACAAAGTGGTGGTCGAGCAGCTGCAACTGGGTGAGAAGGTCGACAGCGCCGATGCCGTGGACCTGCCGATTCGCCTGGCGATTGCGTTGCTCAAGGACACCGACGGCAAGATCTCCATCGAACTTCCGGTCACCGGGGATCTGAACAACCCGCAATTCAGTGTGATGCCGATTGTGTGGCAGACCCTGCGTAACCTGGTGGTGCGCGCGGCGACGGCGCCGTTCAAGTTTATCGGCGGGCTGGTGACCGGCGGTGGTTCGGAAGACTTGGGTAATGTGTCGTTCGCAGCGGGCTCGAGCGAATTGAGCAAAGATTCCGAGAGCGCCCTGAACACCCTGGCCAATGCACTCAAGGAACGCCCTACCCTGCGCCTGGAAATCGAAGGCACGGCAGCGGCCAGCAGCGACGGGCCGTTCCTGGCAGCAGAACGCCTGGAACGTGAATACCAGTACAACTACTACAAGATCCTCCAGCGCCGTGGCGACAAAGTGCCGGCCCAGGCCTCGTTGCTGGTGGTGCCAGAGAAGGAAAAGGCCCCGCTGCTGGAAGGTATCTACCGTACCCGCCTGAAACAGCAACCTCCGGCCGAATGGAAAAACCTCAGCGACGATGACCGCTCGGCGAAACTGCGCGACGGCGTCATCAAGTTCTGGAGTACCAGTGACGTGCTGTTGCGCCAGTTGGGCCAGGACCGCGCCAGTACCATCAAGGACTATCTGGTGGACAAAGGGCAGTTGGAAGACGACCGGGTTTACTTCATCGATGCCAATCTGGGGCAGGCGGAGAAAGATGGGCGTGTTGTTACACCAATGCACCTGGATGCCGAGTAATCCATAACCAACACAAATCCAAATGTGGGAGGGGGCTTGCCCCCGATGGCGGTGTATCAGTCGATGTGACGTTGACTGAACGACTGCTATCGGGGGCAAGCCCCCTCCCACATTTGGATCTATGTTGGCCCGGCGATTTTAGTCCAAGCCCACAATAGAACAGGCCCAGACACAAGTGTCAGCTGGGCCAGGACCGCGCCGGTACCATCAAGGACTATCTGGTGGACAAAGGGCAGTTGGAAGACGACCGGGTTTACTTCATCAATGCCAACCTGGGGCAGGCGGAGAAAGATGGGCGTGTTGTTACACCAATGCACCTGGATGCCGAGTAATCCATAACCAACACAAATCCAAATGTGGGAGGGGGCTTGCCCCCTCCCACCTTTGGATCTATGTTGGCCCGGCGATTTTAGTCCAAGCCCACAATAGAACAGGCCCAGACACAAGTGTCAGCTGGGCCAGGACCGCGCCAGTACCATCAAGGACTATCTGGTGGACAAAGGGCAGTTGGACGACGACCGGGTTTACTTCATCGATGCCAACCTGGGGCAGGCGGAGAAAGATGGGCGTGTTGTTACCCCAATGCACCTGGATGCCGAGTAATCCATAACCAACACAAATCCAAATGTGGGAGGGGGCTTGCCCCCGATGGCGGTGTATCAGTCGATGTGACGTTGACTGAACGACTGCTATCGGGGGCAAGCACCCTCCCACCTTTGGATCTATGTTGGCCTGCCGATTTTGTCCAAGCCCACAATAGAACAGGCCCTGACACAAGTGCCAGGGCCTGTAATGACCACATCCGTGTGGTCGGTCGCATGAACTCGTGAGGTGCATTGAGTGGATTTCTAACTCACTCGCCGCCGCCGACGTATAGTTCAGTCGATGTGTGAGCGTTACTCTGCTTTCAGGCCATCGGCCGATACAGCTTTAACGCCTTTGATTTTCTTGGTGATGTTCACCGCGGTAGTTTTCTGAGCTTCGGTCACAGCGGTGGTCGACGACAGGGAAACTACGCCTTTGTTGGTTTCGACTTTGATGTCGGTACCAGGAATACCTTTCTCGGTTACCAGGTCAGCTTTCACCTTGGTGGTGATCCAGGTATCGGAAGTAGTTTCTTTAGCGCCAGCAGCTGCGCTTTTGGTTTTGTCGACGTTGTCGGCTTTAGTTGCGCCGCCAGCCAGCAGGCCGTCAGCAGAAACTGCGGTTACACCTTTGATTTTCTTGGTGATCGCTACGGCAGTGGCTTTCTGCGCGTCAGAGATAGCGACTGTCGAAGACAGGGAAACCACACCTTTGTTGGTCTCAACCTTGATATCGCCACCTGGGATGCCTTTTTCAGTCAGCAGGTCGGCTTTGACTTTGGTGGTGATCCAGGTGTCAGAAGTGGATTCTTTAGCCTTGGTCACTTCACCAGCAGCCAGGGTCATTGGCGCTTGGGAAGTCTGTGCAAAGGCCACGTTAGCACCCATGGCCAGGGTCAGAGCGGTAGCAGTAGCGAGAGCGAACTTCTTCATACGAGTAACTCCTGTTTTATTAAAAGTCTGCAGTGTTTAAACCTTGATGCTGCAGCGTTAACAGGGATATTGCAGGCAGTGTGCCAAGTCCACGAATCGGATTAAATCCTTATAAAACAATAACTTAAGAATTCATCAAATTCTCGGAATCGTGCAACTTGCATGAACCCCATCGTGCCTGCATGCAAGTTGCGGCTTTTGCCCTGGGGTAAATGGCTGATTTCCCTTCATTTTCCCGCCCCCATAAAAAAAGGACCCCGAAGGGTCCTTTTTTTCAGCGTGAAGCCTGGGGTAATTAAACGCCCGAAGCCTTGGCTGCTGCTACGTCCTTGATGGACAGCTTGATGCGGCCGCGGTTGTCCACGTCCAGTACCAGCACTTCCACTTCCTGGCCTTCTTTCAGAATGTCGGTCACTTTCTCAACGCGAGCGTCGCTCAGCATGGAGATGTGAACCAGACCGTCTTTGCCCGGCAGGATGTTGACGAATGCGCCGAAGTCGACGATGCGCTCAACCTTACCGACGTAGATCTTGCCGATCTCGGCTTCAGCGGTGATACCCAGGACGCGCTGGCGTGCCGCTTCAGCGGCTTCCTTGGTTTCGCCGAAGATCTTGATCGAACCGTCGTCTTCGATATCGATCGAAGCCTTGGTTTCTTCACAGATCGCACGGATGGTCGCGCCGCCTTTACCGATAACATCACGGATTTTGTCGGTGTCGATTTTCATCGCGATCATGGTCGGAGCATTTTCCGACAGTTCGGTGCGGGACTGACCAATGATCTGGTTCATCTGACCGAGGATGTTCAGGCGCGCTTCCAGGGCTTGGCCCAGAGCGATTTCCATGATCTCTTCGGTGATGCCCTTGATCTTGATGTCCATCTGCAGCGCGGTAACACCTTTAGCGGTACCAGCTACTTTGAAGTCCATGTCGCCGAGGTGGTCTTCGTCACCCAGGATGTCGGTCAGGATGGCGAACTTCTCGCCTTCTTTAACCAGGCCCATGGCGATACCGGCAACCGGCGCCTTCATCGGCACACCAGCGTCCATCAGCGCCAGGGAAGCACCGCAAACGGAAGCCATGGAGCTGGAACCGTTGGACTCGGTGATTTCCGACACAACACGGATGGTGTACGGGAACACGTCAGCAGCTGGCAGCATGGCCTGAACCGAACGACGGGCCAGACGGCCGTGGCCGATTTCGCGACGACCTGCGCCACCCATGCGACCACACTCGCCCACCGAGAACGGAGGGAAGTTGTAGTGCAGCATGAACGGGTCTTTTTTCTCGCCTTCCAGAGTGTCCAGCAGCTGTGCGTCACGGGCAGTACCCAGAGTCGCGACTACCAGAGCCTGAGTTTCACCACGGGTGAACAGGGCCGAACCGTGGGTCTTCGGCAGAACACCCACTTCGATGTTCAGCGGGCGTACGGTGCGGGTGTCGCGACCGTCGATACGTGGCTTGCCGTTAACGATGTTTTCGCGAACGGTGCGGTATTCGATTTCGCCGAATGCAGCTTTGACTTCGCTGGAAGAAGGCTGGCCTTCTTCACCGGACAGCTTGGCTACAACCTGGTCCTTCAGCTCGCCCAGGCGAGCGTAACGATCGGCCTTAACGGTGATGGTGTAGGCGTCGGAGATGGCAGTACCGAACTCGGAGCGGATCGCGCCCAGCAATTCAGTGGCTTCAGCCTGTGGTGCCCAAGCCCAAGTTGGCTTGGCAGCTTCGGCGGCCAGTTCTTTAACGGCGTTGATCACAACCTGGAACTCGTCGTGAGCAAACAGCACCGCGCCCAGCATCTGGTCTTCGGTCAGCTCTTTGGCTTCCGATTCAACCATCAGTACGGCTTCCGAGGTACCGGCAACGACCATGTCCAGGCTCGATGCTTTCAGTTGCTCGTAAGTCGGGTTCAGCAGGTAGCCGGTGCTTTCGTGGAAAGCCACGCGAGCTGCGCCGATCGGACCATCGAAAGGAATACCGGAGATGGCCAGGGCAGCCGAGGTACCGATCATCGCAGCGACGTCCGGATCGGTCTTCTTGCTGGTGGAAACGACGGTGCAGACAACCTGCACTTCGTTCATGAAGCCTTCTGGGAACAGCGGACGGATCGGACGGTCGATCAGTCGGGAAGTCAGGGTTTCTTTCTCGGAAGGACGGCCTTCGCGCTTGAAGAAACCGCCAGGGATCTTACCGGCAGCGTAAGTCTTTTCCTGGTAGTGAACGGAAAGAGGGAAGAAGCCTTTGCTTGGGTCAGCGGTCTTGGCGCCAACAACGGTCACCAATACGGTAACGTCGTCGTCAACGGTAACCAGCACTGCGCCGGAGGCTTGACGGGCTATACGGCCTGTCTCGAGGGTAACGGTCGACTGACCGAACTGGAATTTTTTGATAACCGGGTTCACGGTGTCCTACCTTCTTTGTGGCTCTTGGGGAACTTGTCTTCTTGCGAAATTCTTGGGCAATGTCGGGAATCGGCCCAACCCTTGTCCAGGGGTAAAACGTGTGTCCAGATAAAACTTGAGGCTGGGAGCCTACCATGGGCCAGCGGGAATCCCACTGACACACGGCAGACAACCAACCTCTAGCGCAATCGCTTATTAGCGACGCAGACCCAGGCGACCGATCAGAGCCTGATAACGACCCAGATCCTTGCCTTTCAGGTAGTCCAGCAGCTTACGGCGCTGGTTTACCATGCGGATCAGACCACGACGGGAGTGGTGATCTTTACCGTTGGCCTTGAAGTGACCTTGCAGCTTGTTGATGTTGTGGGTCAGCAGTGCAACTTGCACTTCTGGCGAACCAGTGTCACCAACAGCTTGCTGATAGTCAGCAACGATTTGTGCTTTTTCTTGAACGTCGAGAGCCATGAGGCAATCCTTTTTTCAGGAAACCACCCAAAGGGCAGTTTCAACAGGCCAGGGACAAATCCCTGTATCTAAAAATGAGTGTTGACCGTGCCTGTTAACAGCCACACTCGTTCGGTCATTCTGACCGAATCAGTCGACGCGGCGCGATGCGCCCGTCTTCGCTCACTTCACCGATACCGATAAAGCGACCGTTATGATCCTGTACTCGCACCATGCCGAACTTCGGGGCATCCGGGGCACGTACCGGCTGGCCGTTGAGCCAGTAGAACGCGCTGTGCTCCGAGAAGTGCAGCAACGGCCAATCGAGCAAACCGCTGTCCGATGGCATCAGGAAGCGATCAACCGCTTCATTACCGCCTTCGGCGTGTACCGCTTCCAACTCTTCCAGCGTAACCGTCTGGGCCAGGCTGAAAGGGCCGGCCTGGGTGCGTCGCAGTTCTGCAACGTACGCACCGCAACCCAGCTGTTCACCGATATCTTCCACGAGGGTACGGATATAGGTGCCTTTGCTGCAGTCCACGGCCAGGCGGGCAGTGTCGCCTTCATGGGCGAGCAATTCCAAGCGCGCAATAGTAACAGAACGCGGTTCGCGCTCCACTACTTCACCCGCACGCGCCAGCTTGTAAAGCGGCTGACCATCACGCTTGAGCGCCGAGTACATTGGCGGTATCTGACTGATTTGCCCACGAAAAGCGGGTAAAGCGGCCTCGATATCAGAGCGACCAACGGTCACGTCGCGAACCTGCAGAACATCACCTTCGGCGTCGGCCGTGGTGGTGGTCTTGCCCAGTTGCATCAGGGTTTCGTAACCCTTGTCGGAATCGAGCAGGTATTGCGAGAACTTGGTCGCCTCGCCAAAGCACAACGGCAGCACGCCGGTGGCCAGCGGGTCGAGGCTGCCGGTGTGCCCGGCCTTCTCGGCGTTGAGCAGCCAGCGGACCTTCTGCAACGCGGCATTGGAGGTAAAGCCAATGGGTTTGTCGAGCAGAATGATGCCGCTGACGTTGCGACGGATACGTTTGACCTGAGCCACCGCTTACTCCTTGGCGTCTTCAGGTGTGGACGGGTGCTGGCTGTCTTCAGCCACGGCGCGCTCGATCAGTGCCGACAGGTGCGCACCACGCACGACGCTTTCGTCGTAGTGGAAGTGCAACTGGGGCACGCTGCGCAGCTTCATTTCACGGGCCAACTGCATGCGCAGGAAACCCGCGGCAGAGTTGAGCACCTTGATGCTTTGCGCGATTTCTTCGCTGCTGTCCTGCCCCATCACGGTGATGAAGATCTTGGCGTGACCCACGTCACGGCTCACTTCAACGGCGGTGATGGTGACCAGGCCAACGCGCGGGTCTTTGACTTCGCGACGGATCAGTTGGGCCAGCTCACGCTGCATCTGATCGCCGATACGCTGGGTACGGCTGTATTCTTTTGCCATGTCTTGTTACCTGTTACTGCCACACGGTGAAACCCGTGGGGTCTGAAAGCGGCAAACGCCCGGCCTGACAAAAGCCAGACCGGGCGTTGCGTTTAGAGTCCGTACGCTGCGCGGGGCATTTGCATGCCCACACGCTGCGTGGCTCCGGAAGTGCGCGAGTTAGAGGCTGCGAGCAACCTGAACCTTCTCGTAGACTTCGATCTTGTCGCCAGCCTTGACGTCGTTGTAGCTCTTGACGCCGATACCGCATTCCATGCCGGCACGTACTTCGGAAGCGTCATCCTTGAAGCGGCGCAGGGATTCCAGCTCGCCTTCGAAGATAACGATGTCTTCGCGCAGTACACGGATTGGACGGTTACGGTACACGGTACCTTCGATAACCATGCAACCGGCGATCGCGCCGAATTTCGGCGAGCGGAACACGTCACGCACCTCGGCAACACCCAGGATGTTCTCCCGCACGTCGCTGCCAAGCATGCCGGTAAGGGCTTTCTTGACGTCTTCGATGATGTCGTAGATGACGTTGTAGTAACGCATGTCCAGGCCTTCCTGCTCGACGATCTTGCGAGCGCCAGCATCGGCACGCACGTTGAAACCGAACAGTACAGCGTTGGAAGCCAGTGCCAGGTTGGCGTCGGACTCGGTGATACCACCGACACCGCCACCGACAACGCGCACTTGCACTTCGTCGTTACCCAGGCCGTTCAAAGCGCCGTTCAACGCTTCGAGGGAACCACGAACGTCAGATTTGAGGACGATGTTAAGCGTCTTCTTCTCTTCCTGGCCCATGTTCTCGAAGATGTTTTCCAGCTTGCCGGCGTGAGCACGGGCCAGCTTGACTTCGCGGAACTTGCCTTGACGGAACAGAGCCACTTCACGGGCTTTCTTCTCGTCGGCAACCACGCTCATCTCGTCGCCAGCGTCCGGGGTACCGTCCAGGCCGAGAATCTCGACTGGGATGGCTGGACCGGCTTCCTTGATTGGCTTGCCGTTCTCGTCGAGCATGGCACGTACACGGCCGTAGTTCGAACCGACCAGCACCATGTCGCCTTGGCGCAAGGTACCGTCTTGAACCAGAACGGTCGCGACCGGGCCACGGCCCTTGTCGAGGCGCGATTCAACCACAACGCCACGGCCAGGAGCCGATGGAGTAGCGGTCAATTCCAGAACTTCGGCTTGCAACAGAACGGCTTCGAGCAGTTCGTCAACGCCGGTACCCATCTTCGCCGAGACCGGTACGAATGGAGTGTCACCACCCCACTCTTCAGAGGTCACGCCGTGAACCGACAGTTCGCTACGGATGCGATCGAGATCGGCGCCCGGCTTGTCGATTTTGTTCACGGCTACAACCAGCGGTACGCCAGCAGCTTTAGCATGCTGAACGGCTTCGATGGTTTGTGGCATCACGCCGTCGTCCGCTGCAACCACCAGGATCACGATGTCGGTCGCCTTGGCACCACGGGCACGCATTGCGGTAAACGCAGCGTGACCCGGGGTGTCGAGGAACGTCACCATGCCACGGTCGGTTTCAACGTGGTACGCGCCGATGTGCTGGGTGATACCGCCGGCTTCGCCTGCAGCAACCTTGGCACGACGGATGTAGTCGAGCAGGGATGTTTTACCGTGGTCAACGTGGCCCATTACGGTCACAACCGGTGCACGGGAAACAGCCTCACCTTCAAACTTCAGGGACTCGGCCAGGGAATCTTCCAGGGCGGTGTCGCTGACCAGGGTCACTTTGTGGCCCAGCTCCTCAGCAACCAGTTGGGCAGTTTCCTGATCCAGTACCTGGTTGATGGTGGCTGGAGTGCCCAGCTTGAACATGAACTTGATGATTTCAGCTGCCTTGACCGACATCTGTTGGGCCAGATCGCCCACAGTGATGGTCTCGCCGATCTTCACTTCACGCACGACAGGGCCGGTTGGGCTCTGGAAACCGTGGGCGTTGCGTTTTTTCAGCTTGGCCTTGCCGCGACCACCACGACGGAAGCCATCGCTTTCTTCGTCGGTAGTACGTGGGGCAACACGTGGAGCAGGCGCTTTCTCTTTGACCGAGGCGCGATGCGGAGCGTTTTTGCGCTCGCCATCACCGCCACCACCGCGACGATTGTTATCGTCAGCACGTGGCTTGTCTGGACGACGAGGTTCGTCGCGCTTGCGGGCGTCAGCGGCTGGAGCAGGTGCAGCGGCAACCGGAGCGGCCTCACGCACAGCTTCAACTGGCGCGCTAGGCGCGGCGACCGCTTCAGTGGAAGCAGGTTGCGCAGCAGCAGGCTGGCGACGCGCTTCTTCTTCGGCGCGACGCTTGGCTTCTTCTTCAGCCTTCTGACGAGCAGCATTTTCTACTGCGCGACGTTCTTCCAGTTCGCGTTTGCGCTCGGCTTCGATTTCTTCCGGGCTGCGCTGTACGAAGACTTTCTTCTTACGTACTTCAACGCTGATGCTCTTGCTACCAGCAACACGCAGGGTGCTGGTGGTTTTGCGCTGCAATGTAATCTTGCGCGGTTCTTCCACTTTCGCCTTGTGGCTGCTCTTCAAGTGAGTCAGCAAAGACTGCTTCTCACTATCGCTCACACCTTCATCGGCGGCGGTGTGCGGCAGACCTGCCTCACGCATCTGCTGCAACAGGCGCTCTACCGGTGTTTTGACCTCATCGGCCAGTTGTTTCACCGTGACTTGCGTCATGCACTTCTCTCCTCAGGCCGCGCCTAGTTACTCGAACCAATGGGCTCGGGCGGCCATGATCAACTTGCCGGCACGATCATCGTCAATGCCGTCGATGTCGAGCAGATCGTCAATAGACTGCTCGGCCAGGTCTTCGCGGGTAATTACGCCGCGCACCGCCAGTTCCATCGCCAAATCCTTGTCCATACCCTCAAGCGAGAGCAGGTCTTCGGCCGGATGGGCGTCTGCCAGCTTTTCCTCAGTAGCGATGGCTTTAGTCAACAAACGATCCTTGGCCCGAGCGCGAAGCTCGTTGACGGTGTCTTCGTCAAAGCCGTCGATGTTGAGCATTTCTTCCAACGGTACGTAGGCAATCTCTTCCAGGCTGGTGAAGCCTTCATCTACCAGCACCTGCGCCAGGTCTTCGTCGACTTCCAGCTCGTCGATAAAGTTGCGCAGGATGTCACCGGTTTCAGCTTGCTGCTTAGCCTGGATGTCCGATTCGGTCATCACGTTCAGGGTCCAACCGGTCAGTTGGCTGGCCAGACGCACGTTCTGACCACCACGACCAATGGCCTGAGCCAGATTGTCTGCGCCAACGGCGATGTCCATTGCATGGGCATCTTCGTCAACGATAATTGCCGCCACTTCAGCTGGCGACATGGCGTTGATCACGAACTGCGCCGGGTTATCGTCCCACAGGACGATGTCCACACGCTCACCGCCCAACTCGCCCGACACTGCCTGGACGCGCGAACCGCGCATACCGATGCAAGCGCCTTGCGGGTCGATGCGTTTGTCCTTGGAACGGACCGCGATCTTGGCGCGCGAACCCGGGTCGCGGGACGCAGCCATGACTTCGATCAGGCCTTCGGCAATTTCCGGCACTTCGATACGGAACAGCTCAATCAGCATTTCCGGCGCGGTACGCGACAGGATCAACTGAGGGCCGCGGTTCTCGGTGCGGATTTCCTTGAGCAGCGCACGCAGACGCACGCCGACACGGAAGGTTTCGCGAGAGATGATGTCTTCACGGGCCAGCAACGCTTCGGCGTTGTTGCCCAGGTCGACGATCACGTTGTCGCGGGTAACTTTTTTCACGGTGCCGGAGATGATTTCACCCAGGCGCTCGCGATAAGCGTCAACGACTTGAGCGCGCTCGGCTTCGCGAACCTTCTGCACGATCACCTGTTTGGCGGTCTGTGCAGCGATACGGCCGAACTCGATCGACTCGATCTTTTCTTCGACGACATCACCGACCTGGGCGCCTGGATGCGTTTCAGCAACCTTGCTTGGCCAGGTTTCGATGGCCGGATCATCAAGATCGGCTTCTTCGACGACCGTCCAGCGACGGAAAGTCTCATAGGCACCGGTGTGGCGGTTGATTTCCACACGCAGATCAACTTCGTCTTCAAAACGCTTTTTGGTAGCAGTGGCCAGGGCCAGCTCCAGCGCTTCAAAAATCACGTTTGCCGGTACGCCCTTTTCATTGGATACCGACTCAACAACCAGCAGTACTTCTTTGCTCATCGTACGCCTCGCCTTTCGCAAGCCATTGGATCCGCGGGATCCGCGTCTCAGTCAAAACTGGGAATAATGTTGGCCTTGTCGATCATATCGATCGGCAACAGGAACTCATGGTCTTCTACCTGCACCACGACATCCTGTTCTTCTACACCGCGCAGAAGGCCCTGAAAGTTGCGTCGCCCTTCGAACGGGGATCGCAGCTTGATCTTCACTTGTTCACCGGCAAATTTTGCAAACTGATCAATAGTGAACAGTGGGCGTTCCATGCCTGGCGAGGAAACTTCGAGGGTGTATTCAACGGAGATTGGATCTTCAACATCCAGGACACCGCTGATCTGACGGCTGACAATGGCGCAGTCGTCCACCAGCACACCGCCCTCTTTATCGATATAAACGCGCAACATTGAGTGGCGACCTTGAGCCGAAAACTCAATACCCCAGCATTCATAGCCTAGGGCCACGACCACCGGGGCCAGCAAGGCCTGCAACTCTTCTAGCTTGCTCGACACCTGAACCCCCTCGTGCATGTATGTGCATGCTGTGCAAAATAAAAAAATGGGCGAAACGCCCATCCTTGAAACGCCGTCGAACAGCGGCGTTGAAAGTGTCCAGCTAACAAAAAGCCCCTTAAAAGGGGCTCCGCTAAAACTGGTTGCGGGGGCCGGATTTGAACCGACGACCTTCGGGTTATGAGCCCGACGAGCTACCAGACTGCTCCACCCCGCGACAAAGCTGGGGCGGAAGTATACGACCGATCCCTTACAGGGTCAATGTAACCTTCCACCTACAAGAAAGCCCGCAACAGCGGGCTCTCCTGATAATTGGTACCGAGAAGGGGACTCGAACCCCTACACCCTATGGGCACAACCACCTCAAGGTTGCGTGTCTACCAATTCCACCACCTCGGCAATACAGCGTTTACAACCCTTCTTACTTCTGCTCTTGAGCTGGAGGTACGTCAGTCGCTGGAGTAGCCGACTTTTGCTCTTGAAGCACCGGGACATCATCAGAAGCCGGTTTTGCTTTTGGTACTTCCAACACTGCTGGGTTTGGGAGACCTACTTGAGTCAGCACATGAGCTTTCTCTTTAGCAAAGTAACCTAACCCCAAGCTGGTTATGAAGAAACCGGCGGCAAGTATAGCAGTAAACTTACTAAGAAAGGTAGAGGAACCTTGGCTTCCGAACACAGTATTTGAAGCACCTGCACCGAAAGACGCACCAGCATCCGCACCTTTACCCTGTTGCAACAAAACCAGGGCAACTACGCCCAGGGCAGCCAACAGATGAAAAACGACTACGACTGTTTCCAGCATTTTTTCAGTTTCCCGCGGCGCGACAGATCGCACCGAACTCATCTGCATTCAGGGAAGCTCCACCAATGAGCCCCCCATCGATATCCGGCATGCCGAACAGTTCGACCGCATTGGCCGCCTTCACGCTGCCGCCGTATAGAAGCCGCACACCTTGTGCGACTTCAGAATTCTCTGCCGCTAACTGCGCGCGGATGGCTGCGTGCACATCCTGCGCCTGTTGCGGTGTAGCAGTCAGCCCGGTGCCAATGGCCCAGACCGGCTCGTAAGCAATTACTGCCTTTGCAAACGCACCAACACCCAGCTCCTCGATGATGCTGCCCAGCTGACGCGAGACAACTTCAAGAGTCTTGCCTGATTCACGCTGCTCAAGGGTCTCCCCTATGCACAACACCGGAATCAAGCCACAAGCCTGTGCCGCTGCGAACTTGCGATTGAGTGTCCCATCACGCTCGCCCATCATCTGACGACGCTCGGAGTGCCCGACAAGCACATAGGAACAACCCGCATCAACCAACTGACTCGGCGAAATCTCACCGGTCAATGCACCTTGCATTGGCTCCACCGCAGAGTTCTGCGCGCCGACCTGAATCGACTTGCCTTTCAAGCCATCAACCACTTGGTTGATATGCAAGCAAGGCGGGAAAACCGCAACATCGACACCGCTAGGCAATGCCAAGTGACGAAGGCCGTTGATCAGCTCAGCGACACTGGCGCGGGTACCGTGCATCTTCCAGTTACCAGCTACCATAGTGCGACGCATGCTGTACCTCGTCGGTCAAAGTGGGCGCAGATGTTACCCAACCACATCATCACTGGCAAGCCGAATTCAGGCGCAAACTTCAGTTACCAGTTTTGCCAGGTCTTCGGCATGGCCGCGAACCTGTGTTTCGTCGTCACCTTCGACCATAACGCGCACCAGAGGCTCTGTGCCGGACTTGCGCAACAGCACCCGCCCACGCCCCGCCATTGCCAGGGTCACGCGCTCGCAGGCCTCTTTGACAGCAGGGTGCTCGATCGGGTTTTCGCCACCCGCAAAACGCACATTGAGCAAAACCTGCGGGCACTTGCGCAGAGCCTGGCGCGCCTGGGCCAGGCTCTCTTCACGACGACGCAGGGACAACAGCACCTGCAACGCCGCAATAATTGCATCGCCGGTGGTGGTGTGCTGGAAGCACACTACATGCCCGGAGTTCTCACCCCCCACCTGCCAGTTACGCTCCAGCAGTTCGGCGATCACATAGCGGTCGCCGACGTTCGCGCGAACGAACGGGATGCCCAGATCCGCCAGGGCCAGTTCAAGGCCCAAGTTGCTCATCAGCGTACCGACGACGCCGCCTTGCAGCTTGTTACGCTCATGCAGGTCGCGAGCGATGATGAACAGCAGGTCATCACCATCCACCACGGCACCAGTGTGATCGACCATCAACACACGGTCGCCATCACCATCAAACGCGATACCGAGGTCTGCGTGCTCAGCCAGGACAGCGGCCTGCAACTGCTCCATATGGGTGGAGCCGCAGTTTTCGTTGATATTCAAACCATTTGGCTGGGCCGACAGTACCGTCACATCGGCACCCAGCTCCTTGAATACGCTCGGCGCCACTTTGTAGGTCGCACCGTGGGCGCAATCGACAACGATCTTCAGGCCAGCAAAATTGGTACTGGTCGGCACGCTGCTTTTGCAAAATTCGATGTAACGGCCTGATGCGTCGTTGATACGCGACACCTTGCCCAGCTTGCTGGACTCAACCACCGTCATCGGCGCATCCAGCAGCTCTTCGATCATCAACTCGATCTCGTCCGGCAGCTTGGTGCCCTGACCCGAGAAGAACTTGATGCCATTGTCATCATGGGGGTTGTGAGAGGCGCTGATCACAATACCGGCTTCAGCGTGAAAGGTACGCGTCAGGTAAGCGATAGCCGGCGTCGGCATTGGCCCCAGCAGCATCACATCGGCGCCTGCGGCCGACAGACCGGCCTCCAGCGCAGATTCAAACATGTACCCCGAGATTCGGGTGTCCTTGCCCACCAGGATGCGGCACGCGCCCATGCTACGGAACGCCATGCCTGCCGCCCAACCCAGCTTGAGCATGAAATCAGGAGTAATCGGAAACTCGCCGACCCGACCACGGATACCGTCGGTGCCAAAGTATTTTTTAGTCATAAGTGCTCCATCATTCTTATTCGGCTGATTCTACAGCGGCAAGCATGCGCACCACATCCACGGTCTCGGCAACGTCGTGCACGCGCAGGATCCGCGCACCCTTGGTTACGGCAAGCGCCGCCAGTGCAAGACCACCGTACAGCCGCTCACCCACCGGACGATTCAGCGCCAGCCCTATCATGCTCTTGCGCGAAACGCCGACCAACAGGGGCCGACCAAGGGCATGCAGGGATTCCATGTGTTTGAACAGGCTTAAATTATGTTGCAGGGTCTTGGCAAAGCCAAATCCTGGATCAAGGATGATCTTTTCAGGTGCGATCCCCACAGCAGCACATTGGGCGATCCTTTCTGCAAGGAAGTCACCCACCTCGCCAACCAGGTCGTCGTAGTGTGGATCGTCCTGCATATTGCCGGGCTCACCGAGCATATGCATCAGACACACCGGCAGGCCGGTGGCCGCCGCCGCATCCAGGGCGCCATCACGCTGCAGCGAACGCACGTCATTGATCAGCCCGGCTCCCAGGCGTGCGGTCTCACGCATAACCGCCGGAGTCGATGTGTCCACCGAGATGATCACATCCAACTCGCGCGCGATGCGCTCGACAATCGGCGCCACGCGCTCCAGCTCTTCCACCGGAGAAACAACGCGAGCGCCGGGCCGCGTCGACTCACCGCCGACATCAATCAGGGTCGCCCCCGCCGCTACCATCGCCTCGGCATGACGCAATGCCGCATCCAGCTGGCTGAAGCGGCCGCCGTCGGAAAAAGAGTCGGGGGTTACGTTAAGAATGCCCATGACATGTGTATGGGCCAAATCAAGAACCCGGTTGCCGCAAGGCAACCGGGTGGAGGACAACGCAGAAGTCATTTCAAACCTTAGTGGTCAGCTGCCGGGCCGCCGATCGGGGTTTCCGGACGTTCGTTCTGGACCACTGGCGGAGTGCCCGAGGTACCCGAACCACCTTCCCAGTCGCGAGGCTCACGCGGCGCACGGCCAGCCATGATGTCATCGATCTGGTCGGCATCAATGGTCTCGTACTTCATCAGCGCATCAGCCATGGCGTCCAACTTGTCACGGTTGTCGGTCAGGATCTGCTTGGCCGTGCCGTAGCACTGGTCAATGATGCTGCGCACTTCGGAGTCGATCAGCTTGGCTGTCTCACCGGAGAAACTGGCACTTTGACCGCCACCGCCACGACCCAGGAACACTTCACCGTCTTCCTCGGCATACATCAAAGGACCGAGTTTTTCCGACAGGCCCCACTTGGTCACCATGTTCCGTGCAATCTGGCTGGCACGCATGATGTCGTTGGAGGCACCGGTGGTCACACCATCGAAGCCCAGGGTCATCTCTTCAGCAATCCGGCCGCCATACAGCGAGCAGATCTGGCTGATCAGCGCGCGCTTGGAGAGGCTGTAGCGATCCTCCTCCGGCAGGAACATGGTGACACCCAGCGCCCGACCACGAGGAATGATCGACACTTTGTAGACCGGGTCGTGCTCAGGCACAACGCGCCCAACAATGGCGTGACCAGCTTCGTGATAAGCGGTGTTCTGCTTTTCTTTCTCGGACATGACCATGGATTTGCGCTCGGCGCCCATCATGATCTTGTCTTTTGCCAGCTCGAATTCTTTCATTTCAACGATGCGCTTGCCGGTACGGGCGGCAAACAGCGACGCCTCGTTCACCAGGTTGGCCAAGTCTGCACCGGAGAAGCCTGGGGTACCACGGGCAATCACGGCCGGAGCCACGTCGTCACCCATTGGCACTTTGCGCATGTGCACTTTCAGGATTTGTTCGCGACCACGGATGTCCGGCAAGCCGACCACCACCTGACGGTCGAAACGACCTGGACGCAGCAGCGCAGGGTCGAGTACGTCCGGACGGTTGGTAGCTGCGATGACGATGATGCCGTCATTCATTTCAAAGCCATCCATCTCAACCAGCAATTGGTTGAGAGTCTGCTCGCGCTCGTCATGACCGCCGCCCATGCCAGCACCACGATGGCGACCAACGGCGTCGATTTCATCGATGAAGATGATGCATGGCGCGTGCTTCTTGGCCTGCTCGAACATATCGCGAACACGGCTGGCACCGACACCGACGAACATTTCGACGAAGTCAGAACCGGAAATAGTGAAGAACGGCACCTTGGCTTCGCCGGCAATCGCCTTGGCCAGCAAGGTTTTACCCGTACCCGGAGGACCAACCATCAGCACACCGCGAGGAATACGACCGCCCAGGCGCTGGAACTTGCCCGGATCACGCAGGAACTCAACCAGTTCGCCAACTTCTTCCTTGGCCTCATCGCAACCCGCGACATCGGCCAGGGTGGTTTTCACCTGGTCTTCAGAGAGCAGGCGTGCCTTGCTCTTACCGAAGCTCATAGGGCCGCCCTTGCCCCCCGCGCCACCTTGCATCTGGCGCATGAAGAACATGAACACGGCGATGATCACCAAGATCGGGAAGCTGGCCACCAGCAGTTGAGTCCAGATGCTCTGCTGCTCAGGCTGCTTGCCTTCAACAACGACTTTGTTGTCCACCAGGTCGCCGATCAGGCCATTGTCCGGGATATTCGGGCGAATGGTCTTGAAGCCATCGCCATCGTTGCGCTTGCCGGTGATTACAGCGCCATCGACCGTCACGCGCTCGACCTTGCCATCCTTAACTTGCTGGATGAAGTCGGAATAGTTGAGGGTCTGCGGCTCGTTAGGGCTGGAGAAGTTGTTCATCACCGTCACCAGGACAGCCGCGATGATCAACCACAGGATCAGATTCTTTGCCATATCGTTCAATTAACTACCCTCTGAAGCAAGCTCCGCTACTGGCGCGCGCTTCGCATGATATTCACCGGCCTAACTTACTACATTACCTACAACACTGGCAGGCGCCGTCTGTAACCCTTTGTGAAACTTTGACTACACAATATTCGTAAAGCTTCGTGACGAAAGCGATATAAAAAAACCTATCGCCCTCCTCCAATTCCTCAAAAACGCTCTTCGCTGGCAGCGCCTTCAACACCGCGGAAGCCGCGGCACAGCAGATATTGCTCGCGGGACCTGTCTCGCGAGGAGTCAGGTTTGCGCGTCTGTACCTTGTCGAACAACTTGCGAATGTTCTTGTGGTACTCGTCGAAACCCTCGCCCTGGAAGACTTTCACCAGGAAATCACCACCAGGACGCAAAACCCGACCCGCCAAATCCAGTGCCAGTTCACACAGGAACATGGCTCGCGGCATATCAACGGCCGGTAATCCACTCATATTGGGGGCCATGTCGGAAATCACAAGGTCTACCTGAGAATTTCCCACGGCCTCAAGGATCTCTGCGAGTACGCTGTCCTGGGTGAAGTCACCGTGAACAAAGGTCACATCCGGGATGCTGTCCATTTCCAGAATGTCAGAAGCGATCAGGCGACCCTGCCCACCAATCAGACGACTGGTCACCTGAGACCAGCCACCCGGGGCGGCGCCCAGGTCGATAACGCTCATGCCAGGACGGATCAATTTGTCCTTGTCCTGGATCTCCAGCAGCTTGTAACTGGCCCGGGAACGATAGCCGTCCTTTTGCGCCTTTTTGACGTAAGGGTCGTTGAAATGCTCTTGCAGCCACTTAAGGCTAGTTTTGGAACGGGCCACGGGCCACCTCGAAAAATAAAACGGGTCGTGATTAACTGGGCGGTCCCGGACTCGCTCGGGTAAACTGGCCGCCGCTTTTTACAAGATCAGACGCAGGGGTCAGATTATGCCGCTCACTCAAGAGCAGAAGAAACAGTACAAATCCATTGGCCACCATCTGAAACCAGTTCTGATTGTGGCAGACAACGGTTTGACTGAAGGTGTGTTAGCCGAATTTGAACGCGCACTGAACGATCACGAGCTGATCAAGATCAAGGTCAACATCCTTGATCGTGAAGCTCGCCTGGCTGCCGTTGCAGAACTGTGCAAGGCTGGCAAAGCCGACCTGGTTCAGGTCATCGGCAAGATGGCGCTGCTGTATCGCAAGAACTTCAGCGTCAACAAGCAACTGTCGAACGTTCATCGCTTCAAGTAATGTTCAAATGGCTACAAGGGTCACGGGCGTGCTTCGCGCGCCCCGCCACTCCATCCCGGTGCGGGCTGTATCACCAGCACCAGGCCGGAGAACCCTAGCACAAGATAGCTGAATAGCTGCCAGCGCAACGCTTCCGGCAGCCAAATATGCACGATGTAGTACATCGCACACGCATACAGCGCCATCAACAGCAGTTGCCCGCGAATATCCCGCCACAAACTCCCCAAGCCTTCGGCCTTGACCAGCACCAACGCCTGGATCGTCACGCACGCCGCCGCAAAACCCACCAGCAACGCGCTCAGTAATCCATCGATCTCATCGATCAGCAACGGCGCCAGGCCAATCAGGCCCAGCGCCGGTAACACGCCAATATGCAACAGCCACAGGCCGCCCACCCAAAGCATCTGGGAGAGCTGCCAAAGCATGGCGCCCGCACGAAGCGGGCGCCGTCTTTCAGATGTGACGAACTTCAACAATCTCGTACTCGATCACGCCGCCAGGGGTCTTCACCGCCACCACATCACCCTCTTCCTTGGCAATCAAGGCGCGGGCCAGCGGAGATCCAACGGAAATCTTGCCGAGTTTGAAGTCAGCTTCGTCTTCACCCACGATGTGGTAGACCACGCTTTCGTCAGTCTCGACGTTGGCGATTTCCACCGTGGTGCCGAAAATCACCTTGCCGGTCTTCGGAATGGTCGTTACATCGATTACCACCGAGTTCTGCAGGCGGCCTTCGATATCACGGATCCGCGCCTCGACCATACCTTGCTGCTCGCGAGCAGCGTGGTATTCGGCGTTTTCCTTCAAGTCACCCAGCTCGCGGGCCGTACCGATGTCCTGGCTCAGCTTTGGACGTACGACCTTGGTCAGATGGGCGTGCTCCTCTTCCAGGGCCTTGAAGCCCTGGACGGTCATTGGGTATTTGGTCATGCATTCAATCCTGCGTGTAGATCCTGCAAGCGACGCACGGTCTTTTCCGGACCGAACTTGAGCGCTTCGCAGATAGCTTCGCCAGCAGCAATGGTGGTGGTGCAGTAGATCTTGTGCTGCAAGGCGTTACGACGAATGGAGTAAGAGTCGGCGATCGACTGGCGACCTTCGGTGGTGTTGATGATCAGGGTGACTTCGTCATTCTTGATCATGTCGACCACGTGCGGACGGCCTTCCGTCACCTTGTTCACGCGACGCACTTTCAGGCCGGCGGCTTCGATCAGCTTGGCGGTCCCGGCGGTAGCCACGACTTCGAAACCCAAGTTGATCAGATCACGGGCCACGCCTGCAACCAGTGGCTTGTCGTCATCACGCACGCTGATGAACGCAGTGCCGCCGGTCGGCAGTACTTCGCTCGCGCCCATCTGGGCCTTGGCGAATGCTTCACCAAAGGTGTCGCCCACGCCCATCACTTCACCGGTGGACTTCATCTCTGGGCCCAGGATCGGGTCCACACCAGGGAATTTGGCGAATGGGAACACCGCCTCTTTCACACTGTAGAAGTTAGGAATGATTTCCTTGGTGAAGCCGATTTCCTTCAGGGTTTTACCGGCCATCACGCGGGCAGCGATCATGGCCAGGGACACACCGATGCACTTGGAAACAAATGGCACGGTACGCGAGGCGCGCGGGTTAACTTCGATGACGTAGATGTCTTCGCCTTGCAGCGCCAACTGTACGTTCATCAGGCCAACCACGCCCAATTCCAGGGCCATTTTCTTGACCTGTTCGCGCATCTCGTCCTGGATGTGCGCCGGCAGCGAGTACGGCGGCAGCGAGCATGCGGAGTCACCGGAGTGAACGCCCGCCTGTTCGATGTGCTGCATGATCGCGCCGATGACGACGTCAGTACCGTCGCACACCGCATCCACGTCCATTTCGATGGCGCAGTTGAGGAAGTGATCCAGCAGCACCGGGCTGTCGTTGGAGACTTTCACCGCATCACGCAGGTAACGCTTGAGTTCTTCTTCTTCGTAGACGATTTCCATCGCCCGGCCGCCCAGTACGTAGGACGGACGCACCACCAGCGGGTAGCCGATCTTGCTGGCTGCACGAATGGCTTCGTCTTCGCTGCGCACGGTGGCGTTTGGCGGTTGACGCAGGTTCAGGCGCTCAACCATTTGCTGGAAGCGCTCACGGTCTTCGGCACGGTCGATAGCGTCCGGGCTGGTACCGATGATCGGTACGCCGGCAGCTTCCAGGGCGCGAGCCAGTTTCAACGGGGTTTGGCCGCCGTACTGGACGATCACGCCTTTCGGCTTCTCGACGCGACAGATTTCCAACACGTCTTCCAGGGTTACCGGCTCGAAGTACAGGCGGTCGGAAGTGTCGTAGTCAGTGGAAACAGTTTCCGGGTTGCAGTTGACCATGATGGTCTCGTACCCGTCTTCGCGCAGGGCGAGAGCGGCGTGTACGCAGCAGTAGTCGAACTCGATACCCTGGCCGATACGGTTTGGACCGCCACCCAGGATGATGATCTTGTCGCGGCCCGACGGCGCAGCTTCGCACTCTTCCTCGTAAGTGGAGTACAGGTAGGCGGTGTCGGTTGCGAACTCGGCCGCGCAGGTGTCAACGCGCTTGTAGACCGGGAAAATATCCAGCTTGTGGCGATGCGTGCGCAGGTTCTTCTCGGTCACACCCAGCAGCTTGGCCAGACGCTGATCGGAGAAGCCTTTGCGCTTGAGGCGGAACATCATGTCACGGTCGATGCTGGCCAGACCCAGGGTCTTGACCTTCTCTTCTTCCTTGATCAGATCTTCGATCTGCACCAGGAACCACGGGTCGATCATGTTCATGCCGAAGATATCTTCGACGCTCAGGCCGGCACGGAAGGCGTCAGCCACATACCAGATACGCTCGGCGCCCGGCACGGTCAGCTCGCGCTTGAGCACGCTCATGCTTTCCGGGTTGCTCAGGTCGAGCTTCTCGTCCAGGCCGCAAACGCCTACTTCCAGGCCGCGCAGGGCTTTCTGCAGGGATTCCTGGAAAGTCCGGCCGATGGCCATGACTTCACCAACCGACTTCATCTGAGTGGTCAGGCGTGCGTCAGCCTTGGCGAATTTCTCGAAGGCGAAGCGTGGCAGCTTGGTCACGACGTAGTCGATCGACGGCTCGAAGGACGCCGGTGTAGCGCCGCCAGTGATTTCGTTTTGCAGCTCGTCCAAGGTGTAACCGATCGCCAGCTTGGCCGCGATGCGCGCAATCGGGAAGCCGGTCGCTTTGGAGGCCAGCGCCGAGGAACGCGATACGCGCGGGTTCATCTCGATCACGACCATGCGGCCGGTGTCCGGGCAGATACCGAACTGTACGTTGGAACCGCCGGTTTCAACGCCGATCTCACGCAGTACCGCCAACGAGGCGTTACGCATGATCTGGTATTCCTTGTCCGTCAGGGTTTGTGCCGGAGCAACGGTGATCGAGTCACCGGTGTGCACGCCCATCGGGTCGAAGTTTTCGATCGAGCAGACGATGATGCAGTTGTCCTTTTTGTCGCGAACAACCTCCATCTCGTACTCTTTCCAGCCGATCAGCGACTCGTCGATCAGCAGCTCTTTGGTCGGCGACAGGTCCAGACCACGGGCGCAGATTTCTTCGAACTCTTCACGGTTGTACGCAATCCCGCCACCCGTGCCACCCATGGTGAAGGACGGACGAATGATGCATGGGAAGCCGAGCTTTTCGAGAACCGCATTGGCCTCTTCCATGCTGTGGGCAATACCGGAACGCGGGCAATCCAGGCCGATGGACTTCATGGCCTTGTCGAAACGCGAGCGGTCTTCAGCCTTGTCGATGGTGTCGGCGTTGGCACCGATCATCTCTACGCCGAACTTTTCCAGGACGCCTTCGCGCTCCAGGTCCAGGGCGCAGTTCAGAGCAGTCTGGCCGCCCATGGTTGGCAGCAGTGCGTCCGGGCGCTCTTTTTCGATGATCTTGGCAACGGTCTGCCACTTGATCGGCTCGATGTAGGTGGCGTCGGCCATGTCCGGGTCGGTCATGATGGTGGCCGGGTTGGAGTTCACCAGGATGACGCGGTAGCCCTCTTCGCGCAGGGCCTTGCAGGCCTGGGCGCCGGAGTAGTCGAATTCACATGCCTGGCCGATCACGATCGGGCCAGCGCCGAGAATCAGGATGCTTTTTATGTCTGTACGTTTTGGCATGGGTTTGTCACTCAAATCCGCAGGTCAGTCGGCAAGCCGTCTTGAACAATCTTTGAAGAGCCTGCGGGGGCCACCGACATTCGGGGCCGCCCGCAAGCCGCTCAGTCAGCGTCGCTTGGCCATCTCATTGATGAAACGGTCGAACAGCGGCGCTACGTCGTTCGGGCCCGGGCTTGCTTCAGGGTGGCCCTGGAAGCTGAACGCGCTCTTGTCGGTGCGCTCGATGCCTTGCAGGGAACCGTCGAACAGCGACTTGTGAATGGCGCGCACGTTGCTCGGCAAAGTCGCTTCATCCACCGCAAAACCGTGGTTCTGGCTGGTGATCATCACAACGCCAGTGTCCAGGTCTTGCACAGGGTGGTTGGCGCCGTGGTGGCCGTGGCCCATTTTCAGGGTCTTGGCGCCGGAGGCCAGGGCCAGCAACTGGTGGCCCAGGCAGATACCGAATACCGGGATCTCGGTTTCCAGCACTTCCTTGATGGCCTGGATGGCGTAGTCGCACGGCTCAGGGTCACCCGGGCCGTTGGACAGGAACACGCCGTCCGGTTGCAGGGCCAGTACGTCGCTCGCCGGAGTTTGCGCCGGTACGACGGTGACGCGGCAGCCGCGCTCAACCAGCATGCGCAGGATGTTGTACTTAACGCCGTAGTCATAAGCGACAACGTGATAAGGCAACTCGCTGGCTTCGATGGTCGCGTGGCTGTCGGTTTTCAAGTCCCAGACAGTGGAGCGCCACTCGTACTTCTCTTTGACGCTGACAACTTTCGCCAGGTCCATGCCCTTCAGGCCAGGGAAGCCTTGCGCTGCAGCAATCGCTGCTTCTTCGGAAATATTGTCACCGACCATGATGCAGCCGTTCTGCGAGCCTTTTTCACGCAGGATGCGCGTGAGGCGGCGCGTATCGATACCAGCGATCGCCACAACGTTGTTGGCTTTCAGGTAATCGGACAGCGACATCGTGTTACGCCAGTTGCTCGCAACCAGTGGCAGGTCACGGATGACCAGGCCAGCCGACCAGACACGATCAGACTCGACGTCTTCCGGTGTAGTACCGGTGTTGCCGATGTGCGGATAGGTCAGGGTAACGATCTGTTGGGCGTAGGAAGGATCGGTAAGGATTTCCTGATAGCCGGTCATGGCGGTGTTAAACACCACCTCTCCAACGGTTTGACCGTCGGCTCCAATGGCTTCGCCGCGAAAAATGCTGCCATCAGCAAGGGCGAGTATGGCTGGCTTAGTCAAGAAGACCTCCCGTAAATAAAGCCTGAAAGGGCGATCGCAGGTTGTAAAAAAGCGGAGTGACGTATGGACACGTCACCCCGCTTCTTCACTGAATTATTCTGCGCGCTTTTAGTGGACACACTAAAGCTGTAGCTTACAGAAAAAGGCTTTTTTGGTCCACCGCTAATGAGCCTTAAAGGCAGGAGAATGCGACAGGACGTCGCTTAGCGGGTAAAAACGGGGCCTTAGGATAATCCTGAGGCCCCGTTTTAGCTACTGATTAGTGCAGATCCAGCACATCACGCATGTCGTACAGGCCAGGTTCACGACCGTCCAACCAGAGCGCAGCACGTACCGCCCCCTTGGCAAACGTCATGCGGCTGGACGCCTTGTGCGTGATTTCCAGGCGCTCGCCCTCAGTGGCGAACAGCACGGTGTGATCCCCCACCACATCACCCCCGCGTACGGTGGCAAAGCCAATGGTGTCCCGCGCACGCGCGCCGGTATGGCCTTCACGACCGTAGACCGCGACTTTCGACAAGTCCCGACCCAGCGCATCGGCGATAGCTTCGCCCATGCGCAGCGCAGTACCCGACGGCGCATCGATCTTGTGGCGGTGATGGGTCTCGATGATCTCGATATCCGCCTCATCCCCCAGCACACGCGCCGCCAGATCGAGCAGCTTGAGCGACAGGTTCACACCCACACTGAAGTTGGCCGCGAAGACGATAGGGATATCCTTGCCCGCCTCCACCAGCAACTGCTTCTGCTCAGCACTCAAGCCCGTGGTACCGATCACCATGGCCTTGCCGGCCTTGCGGCAGAAGGCCAGGTTTTTCAGCATCACCTCAGGCAGGGTGAAGTCGATCAACACGTCGAACTCGTCGGCCACCTGATCCAGGCTGCTCGACAACGACACACCGATACGCCCGAGCGAGGCCAACTCACCGGCATCCGCACCGATCAACGTGCTGCCCGGGCGGACGATCGCCGCGGTCAGCCCGGAGGCCGGCGAGCGCTGCTGCACCGCCTCGACCAGCGTCTTGCCCATGCGCCCGGCAGCGCCCATTACGGCTATACGTCGCATACTCAATTCCTTACAGGTCGCCGAAGAAGCGCTTCACACCGTCGAAAAAGCCAGCGGTTTTCGGCGAATGGGAGTTGTCACCTTCCAGCGAACTGCGGAACTCTTCCAGCAGCTCACGCTGACGGCGCCCCAGGTTCACCGGCGTTTCCACGACCACACTGCACATCAGGTCGCCTGCACCGCCACCGCGCACCGGCGCAACGCCTTTGCCACGGATGCGGAACTGCTTGCCGGTCTGCGTCCCCTCAGGGATCTTGAGCTTGACCCGACCGTCGAGGGTCGGAATCTCCAGCTCGCCACCCAGGGCCGCGTCGACAAAGCTGATCGGCACTTCGCAGAACAGGTGCTTGCCATCGCGCTGGAAGATCGAGTGCTCGCGCACATTGATCACCACGTACAGGTCACCCGTAGGGCCGCCCTGAGTGCCCGCCTCGCCTTCGCCCGACAGGCGAATACGATCACCGGTATCCACACCCGCCGGCACTTTCACCGACAAGGTCTTGTACTCTTCGACGCGGCCTTCGCCATGGCAGGAGTCGCACGGATCGGAAATGATCTTGCCCTGGCCATGGCAACGCGGGCAGGTTTGCTGCACCGAGAAGAAGCCCTGCTGCATACGGACCTGGCCAATACCGCCGCAGGTCGGGCAGGTGATTGGCGAGGAGCCCTTCTTGGCGCCCGAACCGTCGCACGGCTTGCAATTGACCAGCGTCGGTACGCGGATATTGACGCTGGTGCCACGCACGGCCTCTTCCAGGTTCAGCTCCAGGGTGTAGCGCAAGTCGCTGCCACGCTGGGCACCGCCACGCTGGCCACCTCGGCCACCGCCGAAGAAGTCGCTGAATACGTCGCCGAAAATATCGGAGAAGTTCTGACCGCCAAAGCCTGCACCGCCGCCACCCATGCTCGGGTCGACACCGGCATGGCCATACTGATCGTAGGCCGCACGCTTGTTGGGATCAGACAGGCATTCGTAGGCCTCATTGGCCTCTTTGAACATTTCTTCGGATTCTTTGCTATCCGGATTACGGTCCGGGTGGTGCTTCATCGCCAGGCGACGGTAAGCCTTTTTCAGGTCCGCCTCGCTGGAGCCACGCTCCACACCCAACACTTCGTAATAGTCACGCTTTGCCATAAGTCTTTGCACTCTTAAGGACGTTCAGCCAGACCCTCCTGAGCCTTGCCAAACTCGTTGAGCCCCAATACAGGCCCGGACCCAACTCACGTCAATTCAACGATCCTGGTCTTTACTACTTTTAGCCAGGTACCCGGCCAAAAACGCGGTATTTAATGCTCGGAAAGCAGGAGCATCTCCGATCACACCGCCAGCATCCGACGCTTGTCGCATGCTGTAAAAATTCGCATACCCCAGACACGCCAACGCGGGAGCAAGCTCCCGCGCGGCGACATCCTACCAGTCACCGCTTGATAGCGGTCAACCGGGCGACCAACTTACTTCTGGTCTTTGACTTCTTCGAACTCGGCATCGACAACGTCGTCGTGCTTGGCTTCAGGCTCTGCCTGTTGCGCAGCACCGTCAGTTGGCTGACCTTGTTCGGCGTACATTTTCTGGGCAACTGGCGCGGAGACTTTCGACAGCTCCTCAACCTTGGCTTCGATGGCAGCCTTGTCGTCGCCTTTAACGGCGGCTTCCAGGGCAACCACGGCAGCTTCGATTGCGGCCTTCTCTTCAGCAGTCACTTTGTCGCCAGCATCAGCGATCATTTTACGCGTCGAGTGAACCAGCGCGTCGCCCTGGTTACGGGCACCTGCCAACTCTTCGAACTTCTTGTCGGCTTCGGCGTTGGTTTCAGCATCACGAATCATCTGTTGAATTTCTTCATCAGACAGACCGGAGTTGGCCTTGATGGTGATCTTCTGCTCTTTGCCGGTAGCCTTGTCTTTCGCACCCACGTGCAGGATGCCGTTGGCGTCGATGTCGAAGGTCACTTCGATTTGTGGCACGCCACGTGGTGCTGGTGGAATCTCAGCCAGGTCGAACTTGCCCAGGGACTTGTTCTGAGCGGCTTGCTTACGCTCACCTTGCAGCACGTGAATGGTCACAGCGCCCTGGTTGTCATCGGCAGTCGAGAACACTTGCGATTTCTTGGTAGGAATCGTGGTGTTTTTCTCGATCAGCGCAGTCATCACGCCGCCCATGGTTTCGATACCCAGGGTCAGTGGGCTCACGTCCAGCAGCAACACGTCTTTCACATCGCCGGCCAGTACCGCACCCTGGATGGCAGCACCCATGGCAACGGCTTCGTCCGGGTTCACGTCTTTACGTGCTTCTTTGCCGAAGAACTCGGTAACCAATTTCTGAACCAGTGGCATACGGGTCTGGCCGCCTACCAGGATCACGTCGTTGATCGAGCCAACGTCGATGCCGGAGTCTTTCAGCGCGATGCGGCAAGGTTCGATGGTGCGTTGAACCAGGTCTTCAACCAGCGCTTCCAGCTTGGCGCGCGAGATCTTCACGTTCAAGTGCTTAGGACCGGTAGCGTCTGCAGTGATGTATGGCAGGTTCACGTCGGTCGACTGAGCGGAAGACAGCTCGATCTTGGCTTTCTCAGCGGCTTCTTTCAGGCGCTGCATCGCCAGCGGGTCACCCTTGAGGTTCATGCCGCTTTCTTTCTTGAACTCGTCTACGAGGTAGTCGATCAAGCGAATGTCAAAGTCTTCACCACCCAGGAAGGTGTCACCGTTGGTGGCCAACACTTCGAACTGGTGCTCGCCGTCAACTTCAGCGATCTCGATCACGGAGACGTCGAAGGTACCGCCACCCAGGTCATAAACGATCACAGTGTGGTCGCCCTTGGCCTTGTCCATGCCGTAAGCCAGAGCAGCCGCGGTGGGTTCGTTGATGATACGTTTTACGTCCAGGCCCGCGATGCGGCCGGCGTCTTTGGTCGCCTGGCGCTGGCTGTCGTTGAAGTAGGCCGGAACGGTGATCACCGCTTCAGTCACTGCTTCACCGAGGTAGTCTTCGGCGGTTTTCTTCATCTTTTTCAAGATTTCAGCCGAGATTTGCGGCGGCGACATTTTCTGGCCGTTTACTTCAACCCAGGCGTCACCGTTGTCAGCCTTGGCGATTTTGTAAGGGACCATCTTGATGTCTTTCTGTACGACTTCTTCGTCGAACTTACGACCGATCAGACGCTTTACCGCGTACAGCGTGTTATGCGGGTTGGTCACAGCCTGACGCTTGGCCGATTGACCGACGAGGATTTCACCGTCGTTGGCGTAAGCAATGATCGACGGCGTGGTACGCGCGCCTTCGGCGTTTTCGATAACTTTAGCAACGCCGTTTTCCAGCACGGAGACGCAGGAGTTGGTGGTCCCCAGGTCAATACCGATAATTTTGCCCATGATTTACTCTCCCGAAACTTGAATTTGGTTGCCGCAGCAGTGGTGGCTAACTGCGGTAGCACTTAAACGCTTGACTTATAGATGGGGGCTCGGCGACGAATTTCAAGCCTGCTCATCAATCGACGGTGAAACCGGTGCAGGCGCCTTGCTCACCACAACCATCGCCGGGCGCAGCAAGCGGCCGTTCAGCTGATAACCCTTCTGGAACACTTTCAATACGCTGTTAGGCTCCAGGTCATGGCTTTCCTGCATGGCCATGGCTTGGTGATGCTCAGCGTTGAACGGTTCGCCGCCTTGTGGATCGATGGCTTCCAGCTGATAACGCTTCAGGGTGTCCTGGAACATTTTCAGGGTCAGTTCGATCCCTTCGCGCATCGGGCGGATGTTTTCGTCGTCCGGGTTGGACAACTCAAGGCCACGCTCCAGGCTGTCGATGATCGGCAGCAAGTCACCGGCAAATTTTTCCAGCCCGAATTTGTGAGCCTTCTCTACATCCTGCTCGGCACGGCGGCGGACGTTCTGCAGATCGGCGGCAACACGCAAAGACTGGTCCTGCGCAGCAGCCAATTGCTCTTCGAGCACTTGTACACGGGTCGCCAGCTCATCACCGGCAGCCGAGTTGGCGTCTGGAGTTTGCGTATCCTGCGTCTGTTCGTCAGCCATAGATTTCTCCTTTCAAAATCATGCGCGAACTCAACTCGCGCTTCTGTTCCGGTATATGGGGCCACAATTTCAGGGTTCAAGGGCGCAGGCGTTACCAAAAGTCTCTCTGTGATCTGGATCAATTCCTGCGCGGTCATTCCTTGTCGCGCTAAAAAAAGCCTCGAATCAAGCAAATCGAGCTAAGCATCAGGATTGTCAGCCCGGAACTAAACACTGTATAAATAACCAGACCTAAAGCCTGGGAGCGACCTTCATGCTCGTGCACCTGTCCGTACATAACTACGCCATCGTTGAACACCTGGATCTTGAACTGGATCGCGGGATGAGCGTAATCACAGGCGAAACCGGCGCCGGCAAGTCGATCATGCTCGATGCCCTCGGCTTGACCCTGGGCGACCGCGCCGACAGCGGTGTGGTACGCCCCGGCGCGGACAAGGCCGACATTCTGGCCACCTTCGACCTGGCGGACATCCCTGAAGCCGAAGCCTGGCTGGCCGAGCGCGACCTGAATAATGAAGGGCCGTGCATCCTGCGCCGGGTGATCACCGCCGAAGGGCGCTCGCGCGGCTATATCAATGGCACCCCCTGCCCCCTGGGCGACTTGAAGGCCCTGGGCGAGCTGCTGATCGATATCCACAGCCAGCATGAACACCAATCCCTGCTGAAAACCGATACCCACCGCCGCCTACTCGACGAATACGCCGGTGCCACCGACCTTGCACGCCAAGTACAGCTGGCCGCTCAACGCTGGCGCCAGACCCGCCAGGAGCTGGAGCGACTCTCCAACTCCGGCGACGAGCAGCGCGCTCGCCACCAACTGCTCAGCTATCAGCTTGAAGAGCTGGAAAGCCTGGCCCTCGGCGAGACCGAGCTGGAACAACTCGAGCAGGAGCACAAGAACCTCACCAACGCCGAAACCTTGCTGGCTATCTGCCGCCAGGTGGTGGAGCAATGCAGCGAGAGCGACTCGGGCAATGTGCTTAACGCGCTTACGGCCAGCCTCAACCGCCTGTCCAGCGTGAACAACGCGTCAGGCTCACTGAGCGAAGCCACCACCCTGCTCACCAGCGCGCAGATCCAGGTAGAAGAAGCCGTTGGCGAGCTGAATCGCTTCCTGGACCACTTCGACGCCGACCCCTCGCGCCTGCAAGAAATCGAAGAACGCCTGGACACCATCTATACCCTGGCGCGCAAACACCGAATTCAGCCCACCGAAGTGGCAACGATGCAGCAAAAGCTGCTGGATGAAATCGAAACCCTGAATGCCAACGACGAATCCATCGAGCGCCTGGGTGATGAACTCGCCTCGTTCGCTCGCCACTATCAAGAGAAGGCCCGCGAACTGAGCGACCTGCGCCAGCAAGCCGCCACCGGCCTGGCGACTGCCGTGGAGCTGGAGATTCAGCGCCTGGGCATGCCGGGCGGGCGCTTCACCATTGAACTGCGCGCCAACGCCAGCAATGAACTGCAACCCCATGGCCTGGAACAGGTAGAGCTGCTGGTCAGCGCCAACCCCGGGCAGCCGCTCAAGGCGTTGGCTAAAGTGGCCTCCGGCGGCGAGCTGTCACGCATCAGCCTGGCAATCCAGGTCATCACCGCGCAAACCTCGCGAGTGCCGACGCTGGTGTTTGACGAAGTGGACGTAGGTATTGGCGGGCCAACCGCAGAAATTGTTGGCCAGTTGTTGCGCCGCCTGGGGGACAGAGGCCAGGTGCTTACCGTGACCCACTTGCCGCAAGTGGCGGCACAAGGGCATCAGCACCTGTTCGTGCACAAGGTGCGAGGCAGCGATGCTACACACACGGCCGTGTCCAAGCTGAACAAGTCGGAGCGCGTGGAAGAAGTGGCGCGCATGCTCGGCGGTATCGATCTGACCAAAGAGTCTCTGGCCCACGCAAAGAAAATGGTCGTGGCCGCCAAGGCCTAGGCCGACAATTTCCTTCTTATAGAAAGCACGAAGGCGACCCTAGGGTCGCCTTCGATCGTTTCGCAGAGGGAATCTGCGTCGATTTTTACTTTTTCTTACGGATGTACAACACAAGATTGTGGTCAACCAAATCGAAGCCATGCTCCTCAGCAATCTTGTGCTGCAGCGCTTCGATTTCAGGACTGGTGAACTCGATAACCTCATTGGTATCCAGGTCAACCATATGGTCGTGATGACCACCGTCAGCCAATTCGAACACTGCATGACCGCCGTCGAAATTATGACGAACCACCAGCCCTGCGGCTTCAAACTGGGTCAGCACACGGTAAACCGTGGCCAGGCCAACGTCCTCGTTAGACTCCATCAGCGCCTTGTAAACATCCTCGGCACTCATGTGGCGCTGCTCAGCAGAATCGAGCATTTGTAGAATCTTGACTCGTGGCAGAGTCACTTTAAGACCGGCTTTGCGTAGTTCGCTATTTTCAACCATGGTTAGCTTTCTCGCGGATGCTGCTTCGCAGCTTCTCTTAATACGGGTATGATCGGCGTTTACGTTGTCCCAGCCAAGATAGTGGAAGTCGCCCACCGATGCAAAACACCAAGCTCTTGCTAACCAGTTTCACCTTTGTGGGACTGCTCGCACTCGCCGGTTGTTCATTCCCCGGGGTTTACAAAATCGACATCCAGCAGGGCAATGTCGTCACGCAGGACATGATAGACCAGTTACGCCCGGGAATGACCCGACGGCAAGTACGGTTTATCATGGGCAACCCCCTGCTGACCGACACTTTCCACGCCGATCGCTGGGATTATCTCTACAGCCTGCAGCCTGGTGGCGGTGAACGCCAGCAGGAACGCGTCAGCGTCATCTTTAATGGCAATGACCAGCTTGTCAGCCTGTCCGGTGACTTCATGCCCGGTGTAAGCCGTGATGAAGCCTTGCTCGGCAAGGACAACGGCACCAACGTGACTGCGCCTGCGCAGGACGCCGAGAAGCCGAAGTCCGAAGTACCGGCCAAGCCAGGCTCCTTGCTGGACAAGATCCAGAAAGACGTCGACGGCGTAGAAACCGTACCCGTCCCGACGCCACAGCCTCTGGACACCAGCCCGCAGTAAGCTTGCGGCGCTCAATAAAAAACCCGGCATGCCGGGTTTTTTATCGCCTGCTACAAAGCGGCTTTTGTGGCGAGCGGGCTTGCCCGCGCTGGGCTGCGAAGCGGCCCCAAATATAAGACCACTGCGGCGTGTCATTCAGCTAGAGGCGCGTGGTTTTGGGGTGGCTTCGCCACCCAACGCGGGCAAGCCCGCTCGCCACAGAGGGGGGGATGCCTGCTATTGGGCAGGCCTATGAACTCTGCTGTTTGGCCAGGGCCGCCTTGGCCGCACGCAACCTGCGCACTTCTTTAGGATCTGCCAGCAGGGGCCGGTAAATCTCAATACGATCACCCGCCTGTGCTGCACGCACCTCGGGGTCCGCAACCACCTTACCGAATATCCCCAAGGGGCAATCAGCCAGGTCCAGCGCCGGGAACTGCGCCGCAATACCGCAAGCCTGCACCGCCGCCCGCAAGCTGGTGCCCGCCGGCACCGTCACCGCCAACAGAACCTGACGGTCTTCGGCGGCATACACCACTTCTATATCAACCATGCAGCTGCTTGGCGCGCTGGCAGAACGCATCCACCAAGGTATTGGCCGCCTGATTGAACAAAGGCCCCAACGTCGCGCGAACAATCGGCCCGGCGTAATCAAACGAAAGATCCAGGCTGATCTTGCACGCCTTGTCAGTCAGCGCCTTGAATACCCACACGCCATGCAACTGGGTAAAGGGCCCTTCCTCAAGATTCATTTCGATGGATTTGCCAGGCACCAGCACATTGCGCGTAACAAAGTGCTGGCTAAGCCCACCCTTCGCCACCCCAACACGGGCGACCATATGCTCATCACTGCCCTCCAGCACTTCGGCCGCTGAACACCACGGCAAGAATTCCGGGTAACGCGCCACGTCGTTGACCAGGTCATAGAGCGCCTGTGCCGGATAGGGCAGCAGCGCCGAACGTTGAATATGCGTCGTCATGTGTGCGTTATTTCCACCGCTGAGGCAAACATCGCGAAAGAACAGCCCGATCCGCGAAAGAAAAAAACCAAAGAACTGCCCGCATTGTCCGGGATTCGTCCAACACGCTCAAGCACGCAGGTTGACCGTAGCCGACACGCTCGCAACTCCCTATAATGCCGCCCCTATGGCTAAACAAAAGAAACACCCCACAGGGACCATCGCGCAAAATAAAAAGGCGCGACACGATTACTTCATCGAACATCGTTTCGAGGCTGGTCTGGTCCTGGCCGGCTGGGAAGTAAAAAGTCTGCGCGCCAGCAAGCTGCAACTGGTCGACAGCTATGTGCTGCTCAAGGATGGCGAGGCGTGGCTGCTCGGCAGTCATATCACCCCGCTGACCACCGCGAGCACCCACGTGATTGCCGACCCGGTGCGCACGCGCAAGCTGTTGCTCAATGCCCGCGAACTGGAAAAGCTCGCCCAAGCGGTGCAGCAGAAAGGCTATGCCTGCGTCTGCCTGTCCTGGTATTGGAGCAAGCACCTGGTCAAGTGCGAGATTGCCCTGGGCAAGGGTAAGAAGGAATACGACAAGCGTGATACCGAGCGTGAGCGTGATTCCAACCGAGAACTGCATCGCGCCGTACGCAACAAGGGCAAGGAAGAGTAATCCTTGCAGCGGTGTAGCCTCGGGCCCGCCCCCGGCTACATCCCCTTGCGCCGCTCCGCACGCGCCACGCGCTGAACCTCCTGACGCACCTCTTCCAACACTTCCTGCACATACAGCAGGTGACGCGTTGAAACGTCCCGTGCCTGCTCGGCACGCCCTTCGATAATCGCCAGGTACAGATCCCGGTGCTGGCTGATCAGCATGTCGCGGGTTTCCGTGCGCTGCTGGTACATGCCGCCGATGTTGGTCACTACGTTGCGTTTAAGCAGATCGAACAGCCCGCGAATCGTGTGCAATAACACCGCGTTATGGCTGGCTTCAGCAATCGCCAAGTGAAACCTTGCATCCGCAGCCCCCTCCTCCGCCCGACTGACGTCATCGGCGCGGGTGTAGCAATCCTGTAGCGCCTCAAATGCAGCGGTGAGCCGCTCGCGGTCAACCTCAGTCGCACGCAAGGCTGCGTAATAAGCACAAGAGGCTTCTAACGTCTGACGAAACTCCAGCAGATCACGCTGTGCTTCGGGGTTGTTTTCCAACAGATGCAGGAGCGGATCGCTGAAGGTCGAGCCCAGGGAGTCCGCGACATAATTGCCACCCCCCTGACGACTCACCAACAAGCCCTTGGCCGCCAGCTTCTGGATCGCCTCCCGCAAAGACGGGCGCGACACGCCAAATTGCTCGGCCAACGCGCGCTCGGCCGGCAAGCGCTCGCCTGACTTCAGCGTGCCCTCAAGGATCATGCCCTCAAGCTGCTCGACAATATCGTCAGACAAACGGCGCTGACGCACCTGATCAAACCCCATAACTCACTCTCCACCATCCCGACCACTCGCCGGGCCCTCTATTCTGGCCTATCGCCGCGCTTGCAGCACCTATCAGAACACCTTCGATTTACCCGCTCAGATCGCCTGCCACGCCAACCTACGACCAAAGTTTCGCAAGCGGCAAATTGACACACCGGCCCCAAGCCTTTTAACCTAGCCGACAGCGATTGTAAATTGGTATTACCAATTATCCAAGCTGACCAAACAACAACAATCAGGGGCCACCCCATATGCAAACCTGGCAACAGCTCTACAGCCCGCTCGGCAGCCTCGGCCTGTCCGCACTGGCCGCCGTTATTCCCATCGTATTCTTCTTCCTGGCCCTGGCTGTGTTTCGCCTCAAAGGCCACGTCGCCGGGAGCATCACCCTGGCGCTGTCGATCTTGGTCGCGATCTTCGCCTTCCAGATGCCGGTAGACATGGCGCTGGCTGCCGCCGGCTATGGTTTTGCCTATGGCCTGTGGCCCATCGCCTGGATCATCGTGGCAGCCGTGTTCCTCTACAAACTGACGGTCAAGAGCGGCCAGTTCGAGATCATCCGCAGTTCCGTGCTGTCGATCACCGACGACCAGCGCCTGCAAGTGCTGCTGATCGGCTTCTGCTTCGGCGCCTTCCTGGAAGGCGCCGCCGGCTTCGGTGCCCCCGTGGCGATCACTGCCGCGCTGCTGGTCGGCCTGGGCTTCAACCCGCTCTACGCCGCAGGCCTGTGCCTGATTGCCAACACCGCACCCGTGGCCTTCGGCGCACTGGGTATCCCGATCATCGTCGCAGGCCAGGTCACCGGCATCGACGCCTTCAAGATCGGCGCCATGACCGGTCGCCAACTGCCCCTGTTATCACTGTTCGTGCCGTTCTGGCTGGTGTTCATGATGGACGGCCTGCGCGGCGTGCGCGAAACCTGGCCGGCCGCACTGGTCGCCGGCTTGAGCTTTGCCGTCACCCAGTACTTCACCTCCAACTTCATCGGCCCGGAACTGCCGGACATCACCTCGGCGCTGGCCAGCCTGATTTCCCTGACCTTGTTCCTGAAAGTCTGGCAACCCAAGCGCACCGCAGGCGCACAGATTGCCGGCGCCACCTCCGGCGTAGCGATCACCGCCAGCGCGGGCGGCTTCGGCCTGCCACGCAGTACAGTCGCCTCGCCTTATAGCCTGGGGCAGATTTTCAAGGCCTGGTCACCGTTCCTGATCCTCACCGTGCTGGTCACCATCTGGACTCTCAAACCGTTCAAGGCGATGTTTGCCGCAGGCGGCTCGATGTACAGCTGGGTGTTCAACTTTGCCATCCCGCACCTGGATCAACTGGTGATCAAGGTGGCGCCGATCGTCACCAACCCCACCGCGATCCCTGCCGTATTCAAGCTGGACCCGATCTCGGCAACCGGCACGGCGATTTTCTTCTCCGCACTGGTGTCGATGCTGGTACTCAAGATCGATATAAAAACTGGTCTTACCACTTTAAAAGAGACCTTCTTTGAATTGCGATGGCCGATCCTGTCCATTGGCATGGTGCTGGCGTTCGCTTTTGTTACCAACTACTCCGGCATGTCTTCAACCATGGCCCTGGTGCTGGCCGGTACCGGTGCTGCGTTCCCGTTCTTCTCGCCATTCCTCGGCTGGCTAGGCGTTTTCCTGACAGGCTCCGACACCTCGTCCAACGCCCTGTTCAGCTCCCTGCAAGCCACCACCGCCCACCAGATCGGCGTCAATGACACCTTGCTGGTAGCGGCTAACACCAGTGGCGGCGTGACCGGCAAGATGATCTCGCCGCAGTCGATCGCCGTGGCCTGCGCAGCCACCGGCCTGGTGGGCAAGGAATCCGACCTGTTCCGCTTCACCCTCAAGCACAGCCTGTTCTTTGCCACCATCGTCGGGCTGATCACGCTGGCCCAGGCCTACTGGTTCACCGGTATGCTGGTGCACTGAGACCTGCACGTAATAGGGTAAGAATCGACGCCGGACAACGGTTCCGGCGTCTGCTATTTCTGGAGGACCGATGAGCCTGCCTGCTGCTTTCCTGAGCGACGCCGCACAACTGATCCCGAAAAATCGGCGTTTCGACGATCCACTTTCCACCCTCGCCTTCGGCACCGACGCCAGTTTTTACCGGCTGATCCCACAACTGGTAATCCGCGTGGAGTCAGAAGACGAAGTCGTCGCGCTGTTGCACCTGGCCCAGCGCGACCAAGTGCCGGTGACCTTCCGCGCCGCCGGCACCAGCCTGTCCGGGCAAGCCATCAGTGATTCAGTGCTGATCGTGCTGGGCGACAATTGGAACGGCCGCGAGATTCGCGGGCAAGGCACACAGATCCGCCTGCAACCGGGCGTAATCGGCGCCCAGGCGAATGCCTGGCTGGCGCCGTTCGGGCGCAAGATCGGCCCGGACCCGGCGTCGATCAATGCCTGCAAGATCGGTGGCATCGTCGCCAACAATGCCAGCGGAATGTGCTGCGGCACGGCGCAGAACACTTACCACACCCTGGCGGGCATTCGCCTGGTGTTGGCCGACGGCAGCCGCCTGGACACCGAAGACGCGACCAGTGTCAGCACATTTCGTAAACAGCATGGCGAACTGCTCGAGCGCTTGGCCACACTGGGCCGCGAGACGCGCGCAAACGCCGAGCTGGCAGCCAAAATCCGCCACAAATACCGTCTGAAAAATACCACCGGCCTGTCACTCAATGCCTTGGTGGATTTTGATGAGCCCTTGGATATCCTCAGCCACTTGCTGGTCGGCTCCGAAGGCACCCTGGGGTTTATCAGCGCAGTGACCTACAACACCGTGGTCGATCACCCGAACAAAGCGTCGGCGCTGATTGTGTTCCCGGATGTGGAAACCTGCTGCAACGCGGTGAGCGTGCTGAAAACCCAACCGGTCTCGGCTGTTGAGCTGCTGGACCGACGCAGCATGCGCTCGGTGCAGGACAAACCCGGCATGCCTGCTTTCGTACAACACCTGTCGGAAAATGCCTGCGCGCTGCTGATTGAATCCCGCGCCGCTACGCCGTCACTGCTGCACGAGCAATTGGCGCTGATCATGGATTCCCTGGCCAGTTTCCCCGTGGAGAAACAGGTCGACTTCACCGAGGACCCGCTGGAAAACGCCCGCCTGTGGGCAATCCGTAAAGACACCTTCCCCGCCGTCGGCGCCGTACGCAAAACCGGCACCACGGTGATCATCGAAGACGTCACCTTTCCGGTCGAGCAACTGGCCATCGGCGTGAACCGCTTGATCGAACTGTTCGACAAGCATCACTACGACGAAGCCATCCTTTTCGGACACGCCCTGGAAGGCAATCTGCACTTCGTGTTCACCCAAGGCTTCAACAGCGCGGAAGAAGTCGCACGTTATCAAGCGTTCATGGACGACGTCGCGCAGCTGGTGGCGGTGGAGTTCGGCGGTTCACTCAAAGCCGAGCACGGCACCGGCCGCAACATGGCGCCGTTTGTCGAGCTGGAATGGGGCAGCGATGCCTACCAACTGATGTGGCAACTCAAGCGCCTGCTGGACCCCAATGGCATTCTCAACCCCGATGTGGTGCTCAGCGAAGACCCGCAAATTCACCTCAAGCACCTCAAGCCGCTGCCCGCCGCCGACGAGCTTGTGGATAAGTGCATCGAGTGCGGTTTCTGCGAGCCGGTATGCCCCTCCAAGGGCCTGACCCTGAGCCCGCGCCAGCGCATCGTGATCTGGCGCGATATCCAGGCGAAGAAGCGCGCCGGCGTCGACACCACCGAACTGGAAGCCGCCTACCACTATCAAGGTATCGAAACCTGCGCCGCCACCGGCCTTTGCGCTCAGCGCTGCCCCGTGGGAATAAATACCGGCGACCTGGTGAAAAAGCTGCGCACCCGCGATGCAGACCGTACGAAAACCGCCGAATGGCTCGCCACCCATTTCGCCACGGCACTGCAAGGCGCGCGCTTTACCCTGCATGTCGCCAATGGCGCACGCATGGTGTTGGGCGCCCCGCGCCTGGCGAAGCTTTCAGCCACGGTGACGCGGCTGTCCAAGGGGCAGATCCCGCAGTGGACCGACGCCATGCCGCAGCCGGAAAAAGCCATTCGCTTCAGCCCCGCCGTGACCGACGAACGGCCTCGCGTGGTCTACCTGGCGGCCTGTGTCTCACGCGCCATGGGCCCGGCGGCGGGTGATAAAGAACAGGTGTCGCTGTACGACAAAACCCGGAGCCTGCTGGAAAAAGCCGGTTACCAAGTAGTGTTCCCCGACAACCAGGACAGCCTGTGCTGCGGCCAGCCTTTCGCCTCCAAGGGCTATGCCGAACAGGCTGAGCACAAGCGCCAGGAACTGATCGGCGCGCTGCTCCACGCCAGCCGTGGTGGGCTCGACCCGATCTACTGCGACACCAGCCCCTGCACCCTGCGCCTGGTGCAAGACTTGGGCGAAACGCGCCTGGACCTCTACGACCCGGTACGTTTCATCCGCACACACCTGATGGACCGCCTCGACTTCACACCCCAAGAGGCGCCGATCGCGGTGCACGTCACCTGCAGCACCCAACACCTGGGAGAAAGCCAGGCATTGATCGACCTGGCCAGACGCTGCTCCAACACCGTGGTGATCCCGGAAGGCATCCACTGCTGTGGGTTTGCCGGCGACAAAGGCTTCACCACGCCGGAACTCAACGCCCACTCACTGCGATCACTCAAGGACGCCGTGCAATATTGCAGCGAAGGCATCTCCACCAGCCGCACCTGCGAGATTGGCCTGAGCCAGCATGGCGGTATTGATTACCACGGCCTGGTGTACCTCGTGGACCGCGTCACCCAGGCCCGCGCGCATTAAGCCTGCAAAAAAACCGAACCCCTGCGCGCCGGCGTAGTCATCTGCATAGGCCTCGGCGAACGAGGCTCGCAGTGATGTCGCGGGCAGCCCTTGCGCTGCTCACTACATCGAGCCCATTTTCGCGAGGAGATACCCTATGAAGCGTTCCGCTCTTGCTGGCTTGTTCATCACCGCTGCGATGCTGGCCTCCCCTGTTTTTGCCGCTGGCGAGCCAGACCTGTGCAAAATCAACCTGGACAGAATCAACAACGGCAAAGCCCTGCTCGCCACCGACACCAGTGGCAAAAGCGGCGAGATAGACACCGCCGTTTCCCAGGCCAAGGCCGCTCACGCCGCCGGTGATGACAAGAAGTGCATCGAAATCACCTCCAAGGCCATCCAGGATCTGCAAAACAGCGAGAAAGGCGGCCAATAAACGCCCCTCTCGGTCGCGGCCAACCTTCGGGTTGGCCTTCTCTGACCGTTTGGCGTACACTGCACAGGCTTGTCACTCACTAAGAAACAACGAGTTACAAGCACGGGGCCGTTTAGGATTCGACGCCGGTCGCGAAACTTTAGGTGCATGCCGAGTTGGTAACAGAACTCGTAAATCCACTGTTGCAACTTCTTATAGTTGCCAATGACGAAACCTACGGCCAGGAATTCGCTCTCGCTGCGTAAGCAGCCTTAGCCCTGAGCTTCTGGTACCTTCGGGTCCAGCAATCACCAGGGGATGTCTGTAAACCCAAAGTGATTGTCATATAGAACAGAATCGCCGTGCAGTACGTTGTGGACGAAGCGGCTAAAACTTACACAACTCGCCCAAAGCACCCTGCCCTTCGGGTCGCTGAGGGTTAACTTAATAGATACGGCTACGCATGTAGTACCGACAGCGGAGTACTGGCGGACGGGGGTTCAAATCCCCCCGGCTCCACCATTTGATCAACTAAAGACGTCCACGGACGTCTTTTTTTGTGCCTGAAATCCAGCAAATACGGGGGTTTCAGCGCTTATGGGAGCTTTGGAGAGTTTCTGAGTTCCAGCCGCTTTGGTATCCCAGGTGGTATCCCGAACTGCCAAATGCTATTTTCAGGATACCAAAACGGTGCTGGAGGTAGCCCCATGCCTACTAACGCAACCCGCCTCTCCGATCGCCAGCTCAAGGCGGTTAAGGCAACTGGTAAAGATTTCGTCCTCAGCGACGGCGATGGCTTACAGCTTCGAGTCCGCGCGAGCGGCTCAATGATCTGGAATTTCAATTACCGCGAGCCCCTGACCAGACGCCGTATCAATATGGCGCTCGGTCCCTACCCCGATCTTTCGCTAGCCAACGCCCGGAAGAAAGCCGCAGAGGCGCGTGAGCTGCTCGCTTTGGGCACTGATCCCAAAACCCAGCGTGATGAGGTAAGGCAAGCCAAACTTGCTGAGACTGAACACACTTTCGAGAAGGTGGCCACGGCCTGGTTCGAGCTGAAGAAAGACTCCGTAACCAAAGCCTACGCCGAAGACATTTGGAGATCGCTGACGCTTCATGTTTTCCCAAGTATGAAAACAACGCCGCTCTCTCAAATCACTGCTCCGATGGTTATAAAGATCCTTCGTCCAATTGAGGCTAAAGGGAGCCTCGAAACCGTGAAACGATTGAGCCAACGACTCAACGAAATCATGACCTACGGGGTCAACTCCGGGCTGATATTCGCGAACCCCCTCAATGGAATTCGGGCGGTGTTCAAGAAACCCAAGAAAGAGAACATGGCTGCGCTACCACCTGAGGAGCTTCCCGAGCTCATGATGGAAATCGCGAACGCCAGCATCAAGCGCACGACCCGCTGCCTGATCGAATGGCAACTGCACACGATGACCCGCCCTGCCGAAGCAGCTACCACACGATGGGCAGATATCGACTTCGACAAGCGCATTTGGACCATTCCGCCAGAGCGCATGAAAAAGCGTCGCCCGCACACCATCCCGCTGTCCGACCATGCACTCGCGCTGCTGGAGGCCCTCAAGTCCCATAGCGGGCACAGGGAATACGTGTTCCCGGCAGACAGAAACCCACGCACCCACGCCAACAGCCAGACTGCCAACATGGCGTTAAAACGCATGGGCTTCCAGGACCGCTTGGTCAGCCACGGCATGCGCTCAATGGCCAGCACCATCCTGAACGAGCACGGCTGGGACCCCGAGCTGATCGAAGTTGCCCTTGCCCATGTCGACAAGGATGAAGTTCGAAGTGCCTATAACCGGGCAGATTACATCGAACGCCGACGCCCGATGATGGCTTGGTGGAGTGAGCATATTCAGAAGGCGGCAACGGGCAGTCTGTCGGCATCTGCGATCAATCAAATTAGAGACAATAATGTCGTGCCTATACGCTGAGGGCTCACCGGAGTGCCATGGCGCGCGGCATGCCTGTGCTCCTCCGACTAAGCCCCTGCGCATGGGAGGGCTCTGCATTCCCATGCGCAGGGGCTCGCATTTAAAAGACAAACGAATGGTTAATCGAATCTCCCTTCGCCCCCTGGCAGCCGCATTTTGCCAAACAGTGATGAAAGCTATGCGGCGTTCTTGCCACAGACCGTGCGTTCCGATCGACAACTCTTCATCTAGAGGGCCTGAAGGCCCTCATTAGCTGCAGGCGGCCTACGCGTGCGAGCGTCATCAGTAGCTCACTGGCCACGAAGCACCGGTCAATGGTGGCCACTGCTATCGCATTGACCGCGATCCTGACCAGCAGGCGCGACAACAGATCAGCCTTGAGCTCAGACACCACCGAATCGATGTGGTGTCCGCGTAAATTGGACATCGAGGATGACCAAGCTCTTCAATATGGCGCTGTTCCTGAGCAGCTTCCTGACTGATCCGACCGCCACCCAGCAACTTCACCTACTTCAAGCTCGAATTATGCAAGCGGCCATCCAACAACGATGGCAGCGAGAAAATCTTTAGACGTGGCAACTCAAGCATGTGCGTCGGTTTCTGACTCAGTATCTGAAAGACCACTCCAATGTTGCCAAGTTTACTATCGACTCACCATCGTGCTGATCTGGAATCGAATGGGGGAGGGCCCAAAACGCAAAAAGGTGCACTTAGGTGAATAGCACTGTTCACCCAAAGCTCACCGCCAAAATAAGGCAGTGATTATGGACCTGAGTGCGCGCTAGGGAAGGCTCTCCGGTGTGTCTAGCGAGATCAGCGGCGAATTAACGCGGCGCTCCTAGCAGAACCGGTAAAATCCAATACCCGAATATCTATTTTTGCATCAAATCCTGCAGAAACTCCGACTCCGGCTGGACAGCCGAAACATACAGTTGATCGCGGGCACGGGTGCAAGCCACATACAGCAACTGGCGTTCGGTGTTATAGATTTCGGTCAGCTCGACCTCGTCGGCAGCAGTGTCGATGCGCATTTGTGAAGGAATGATTTCATCATCGCAAGCCATCACCGCGACCACCCGAAATTCCATACCTTTGGCCAAATGCATGGTGGTGATGCTTACAAATCCTTCTTCCGTTGCCATATCCTTGCCAAGCACACGTCCTTTTAGGCCAGCAGCCTTTACCGCCGCCTTTGCGCGTGAGAGTTCGTCTTCAGATCGGACAAAGATGCCAATTTCCTGCGGCAGTACTCCAAAGTCGTTGCATTGCCTCAACCATACGCCAACGGCCTGGCTTTCTGTATCTGCATCGATATAGCCGCGAATGGTTGGCTCCGGCCCATTGAACACGGAAATCGTACCCTTACGGCTTTCGACATTGCCGTCTACGTCGGATACCTCGGGGTCGAGCAGGCGGTCAGCCTGCGAGCGAATTTGATGTGAGGTGCGGTAATTGATATTGAGCGTACGTGAGCGACCGCGCACATCCACACCCACAGATTTCCACGAGAACGGGGTTTGGAAAATGCGTTGGCCTAGGTCCCCCGCGAAAAAGAGTGCGTTGGCGCGGTTGCCGGCAATCGCTGCGAGGAAGCGCAGTTGCTGCACGCTGATGTCCTGAGCCTCATCTACCACGATGCAATCAAACACCGGATGCTTACGGTTTGGCATGACTTCAGCAAGCTTGGCGAACATTTCTGCGGTAGTGATCTTGCCGGCTTGTTTCAACTGCTTCTGCACCTGAGCGAACGCTTGCCAATACAAGGCGCGCTGCGCTTCAGGCAAACGGGTCTTTCGGCCAAGCCGCTTGGCGTCCCTGTAAGCCTCCCATTCATGGGCCTGCAAGCTGTCCACTACATCATCCCATTCGGACAGCAAGAACGTAGCATTGGCTTTCAGACCAGGGAACTGCGCAGCAGCAGCTTTAAGCAGTGAGGAAATTTCATCGCGGCTAGCGAATGTAGGCTTACCGAACTCCGCCGCATATAAGCGAATTCCGATGGCGTCCATCGCAGCCACGTCGATGCGTTCGCCGAGCTTGGGAGTATTCCAGATCAGCCGGTATAAATTGCCTCGCAGCGCGTTGGCCAGAGTATCCGAGAACGTGGAAAGCAGCACGCGGGCGTCCTCATCCTTACGGGCGAGATGAACTGCGCGGTGCAAGGCAACTACGGTCTTGCCGGTGCCGGCTGAGCCGGACACACGCGCCGCACCGTTGTAACTTCGATCGACCAGTTGACGCTGTGCCGGGTGCAGGAACACCGTCCACTTGTCCCACGGGTACTCTAAGGCACGGGCTAGCTCGTCCATATCGGACATGACGCGGAAGCGACGCTGTGCATCCGGATGTTGGAATGGATCAGCCCCTTTATCCGCCACTTCCGGCAATGCTGGTGTGCCACCTGTTGCCAATTCGAGTAGCGCTTCGGCCGCTTCTACGGGCAGATGGTCGGCTAGTTGCAGCAGCGAATCCTCGTCGGTGGCCATCACGTCGACAAGCCATTCCTGCGGGACTCCATAGGCTAGTAATTTAGCCTCGCTATATTTTGCGAATAGCTTCGGCTTATGAGGCTTTGCCGGCGTATTGTTCTCTACGTACTTAGGAACGAGAATTTCTTCAACACGCTCACGGATTTCGACGAGCTGCGCTGCGCCGGTAGTCGGATGTACTTCAAGCTTGCGTCGCTCGGCCCATTGATAGGCCCTGTCGTGGTGGTCGACGTAGCACAGCAGCAGGCTGCCCGTTGTCTTATGGACGATCACACGTATGTCGCGACTGACTCGCACCGACCAAAAATTCGGGTCTTTAGCTCTTTCGAGCTTGTGAAAGCTCATGCCTTTGCCACTCGGATCAACCTGCAAATCGAACGCGGTGGTCTTGGTTGCCTTCTGCTCATCGCCGGTCAAGCGGGCGAGGCTGGTGGTAAACGTATCAGCGATGCGGAATTCCATCAGTTCACCTTAAATACCTTCATCACCTCATCGCCGAGGTGATTGATGACCTTCACCGCAAACCGGCCATTGCTCGGTTTCGGGAAAGGGCGCGATGTGTCGGAGTTGAGTGTCGCCCAAGCGTCGGGATCGATTTCAGCCTTGAGAGTAGTTTTCAGGGCCTTGTATGGGTCGTTCGCGCCGAGGAAGTAGGCATGGCGGACGAAGAAGGACTCCTCGTTGTAGTCGGTGTCCAGGAACCAGCAGGCGATACCGTCCGCACCGTCGCTTCTTACTTCACCAGTACTGGGGTGAAATACGTCCACTCCGTTGATGCGCACCACCAGTTGCCCGTCAGCAGGCACCTCGATAACGTCACGCTTGCCATCGTATGAGCGGATGCTGCGTCCTTGCGTGTCCAGCACGTCCACATCCGGCTCGCCGAAGATCACAAACAGATTGCCTTTGCCGGTGTTCTTTAAGTCTTCAGCCATGTGAAGGTCGGCGTTCATGCGCGCTTTGAGTACGTTGATGCGGCCCAGTTTGCTGAATTCGCTAGCGGGTGCGTCGTAGTTGAAGGCACACGCGATGAGTACGTCAAAGTTGGCATCACCCGCTTCGCGTGCAGCATCCACGAGATCAGCTCGACTAATGGTGCCGAATTCTGGGCCTACCAAGATGCCTGCACGCTTCACTTGTCCATTTTCCAGGTAGTGGCCTTCGGCGCAGACCAGTTCTCCCGGCCACGGCTTCAATGAGGTGAATTCGATCTTGTCGGATTTGTGTGCCTGCTGCACACCGGCAGAACGCAGGTTAGACAGGATCAGACTGACGAAGTCCTGGCCGTATTCGGCTTGCGTTTCGGCCACATGGTCAATCAGGTTATCTTCCTCGTCCACACCTAACACGCGGTGCGGCGACAGCGACTCAACGGTGAATGGGCCGGCCACGCGTACACGCTTTTTGTCCGCGTACGGTTTGTCATAGAGAAACTCGGAATCGGCTTTGGCGTCGATTGACGCGTCGATTTCCTTTTGCCGGGCAATACGTTGCTGCCACCAGTCGCGGTGTAGCTTCTTCGCCGCGTCGCTCCATTTTGCACCGATCTCGCGCGGGATTTCCCATTCCCGCCATTGTTTGCCGAGCGCCTTGTTTAAGGCTACGCGCAATGGTTCCAGCACTTGCTGGAATTTGTCCCATATGACCTCGATCTCGGCGTTGTTAGCAATCGACTTCAAAGTAATGCGCGACACTCGCTCATACACGAAGCCGTGCACAATGTTGCCGTAGGTGGAGGACGAACTAGGTATGCCTCGTATAATTAAGGCTTCCTTCCGCTGGCCCTCCGGAGAATCAGCCAACAGGTAGAACGGGTACCGCGCGCCCATGATGCGGGCTCTTGCCAATGCCAATGCTACTCGCGAGGTGTCGACGGTGATCCAGCGGCGTCCCCATTGTTCAGCGACATATGCCGTTGTGCCGGAGCCGCAGGTCGGGTCGAGCACAAGATCACCGGGATCGGAAGCCATCAACAAACATCGTTCGACCACGGACGTTGCTGTTTGCACGACGTAAATCAAGCCGGTGCCGATCTGTAGCGACTCCCAACGATCCGCAATAGGCAAGACCGAGAAATCATTGAGATAGCGCTTGTAGCGTAGGGTTGAAGCGCCTGCAACAACACGCCCGGCTTTCGCTAGAACCCCAAGACCAGCGATTGTAGTTTTCCAGTGGTTCGACGCGCCTGAACGATATGGCTTGTCCCGAAACTCAAAAATCTGCTCACTTGAGGCCTGACCAGATGAAATCAGACTTGTTTGTTGAAAAATCCTTCCCGGAGGAATTTCGACTTTGCGCTCCAGTTCATCACGCTTCAACCGACGCTCTTCGCCGTCTTCAAGTTCGATTTGATCGTAGCGGTCTGAAGAAACATGGCCCGCGGTTCGCTGTGTGTAAAGCTGCCGATATTTGACTTTTTCTTTCGAGCGGGCGTACCAGAGTACAAAGTCCACAGTATTCGCTAGAAGACTTGATGACTGGCTGCCGGTTTTCTGCACTTGGATCATCGAGATGAAATTGTCTTCACCAAATATTTCGTCAAGCAAGACACGCACCCGATGCACATTCTCATCACCGATCTGCAAGAAAATAGAGCCGGATTCTGTCAGTAAATCCCGGGCCACTATCATTCGGTCACGCAAGTACGTCAGATACGAATGTATGCCGTCGCGCCAGGTATCTCGGAACGCCTTTACCTGCTCCGGTTCACGGGTGATGTGTCCAGCGTTGCCATCTTTCACATCGCGGCTCGTGGTTGACCACTGGAAATTGCTATTAAATTTGATCCCGTAGGGCGGATCGAAATAGATGCACTGCACCTTGCCGCGCAACCCCTCGCGCTCGGCCAGACTCGCCATCACCTGCAGACTGTCTCCCAAGATCATCCGATTCTGCCAATGACCCTCGTGCTGGTAGAACTCCGTGCGATCCGCGCCCTCGGGCAAACCATTGAAGTCGCCGAACAAGTCCAGCGTGCCAGCTTGTGGCTCGGCAGCCTCGCGACGTCCCTCCGTCTGGCGACGTAGATCGTCGATCAGCACCTTTGGCTTGACCTTTTCTTGGATGTAAAGCGGCGGCGCATTGACGACCAGATCTGACCAGTCCTGTTGATCCTTGCCGCGCCAAATTAGTTGCGGGTCGAGATCGCGGTTGCGCTGGACCTTTTCGTCGTCCATTCCGTTGTTACCGCGTGTATATCTCACCTTGATGGGTGCCTGCTCGTGGTGTTGCATCACCGACTGATGCTCCACGGTCGGAATGTTCTTGCGCTTAGCTTCAGTGTGCGTGAGCTGTTCAACGCTCTTGCCGGGCTGCTGCGTTCTCTTGGTCGCCATCTCAGTGTTCCTTGTTTCCCGCCGCAGGCGCAGCCGTTTCAATCATTTGGTTAAACTTCGCCTCGACCTCCTTGGCAAAATCTTCCTGCATTTCGTACACGTCGCCGAATTCCACAAAGGCCCAGCGGCCGTGATTACCGAGATGGTTCACGCCAGGGACCCAATAGGTATCCATCGTGGATTTCTTTATCTTCGCGTCCTCACGCCGGTAGCCCTTTATCTCAACGATTAAATTCAGTGGATCGCTCTTACCGCGACCGTCATCCACTTGCACAATAAAGTCCGGGATATAAATGCGATTGGACGAGCCGAAGCGGTAAGGGACTTCTAGGCCGAGGTTGTGGTTTTTGGTATAGGCCAGCACCTTGGGATGGGATTCAGCAATACGGCAGAACTCAGCTTCCCAGCCACTATCCAAAATCACCCAGTTGACTTGATTCTTTGGCTGGTTTTCCACCCCAACGGTTTCCCAGCGTTCGATGCCGGGGCGCGAGGTGTTGAAGCGAACGTGCGCGGTGCTACCAGTCGGGTTGAACGGATCGAGAATAGCCTTAACCTGCCGCCCTTTTTTCAGTTCTTTCGCCGTAATGCCCTTTGTGATGTATTGGCAGGCTCTGTCCGCCAGCTCACGGTACATCAATTGAGCCGCGCAAGTGCCTCCTTTGCATTCTAGGCACTCTTCCAACCACTGGCGCACAATGCGCTTGAGTTGGCCAAACAGGGCAATCGGTGCATCTTGGCCCTGGTCACGCCAATGCTGGAACAGCAAATGCTTGGTCAGCTCCATCAGTAGAGTGGACTGGCGCACGTCTTCCAGATGCTTAATATCCAGCTCCACCGTTTCGCCGATGATGCCAGCGTTATGAGTTTTGGTCGCGCCGACGTCCTCCGGCGTTAGAGTGAGGTGATGGTCTTCATTGAATTCGGCTTCGAGTTGCTCTTCCGGTAATTCAACGCGATAGCCTTGCACGCGCGGGAACCGGATTTCCAGATGGTCGCGCTCCGGTCGCAGAGCATTTACCATGATGGTTTCACGCGGCTTGGACGGAGTGACCAAAACCGGCTTGGCCGTGAAGTCGAAGGGAATGCCGAATACGTCGGCATATTCCACGTCGAACAGGCCCGTGTTTTCGTTCAATTCGTAGTTTTGACGTCGTAGGGCACGACCGATAACCTGTTCGCACAGTAACTGCGTACCAAACGCACGCACACCAAGAATGTGGGTAACTGTATTGGCGTCCCAACCTTCGGTGAGCATGGACACCGACACCACGCAGCGGATTTGTTCGCCCAAGCGGCCCTGCTTGCCAACGGTGTTCATCACCTCTCGTAGCAGTTCGCTGTCACTCAGGTTCTCCGCCTGGCGGCGGTCGCCAGTGCGTTCGATGATCTCGCGCTTGAAGCGTTCGATCTCGTCAGCGGCCATAGCCCGAAAGTTATCGTCCAGAGCCTCACCAGATTCGAGCTGCTCGCTGTCGATAAGTAGTGTGTTCGGACGCGCGAGCGGCTCGCCATGCTCGTCGAAATTTCGGAACAGCTCCAGCCGCCCCGGCACAGGAGTGATGGACCCATCTTCATTCGTGCGTTCGAAACCAGAGATGTAATCAAACACAAGTTTGGAAGTGGCGGTGTTGTTGCACACCACTATGAAGCACGGCGGCACTTTGATGCCTGCTTGATTCCAGGCTTCGTAAGTTTTGAGGTAGTGGCCGTACAAGGCCTCCAGCGCGGTTTGCAATTCCACCGGGATAGCCAATGGGTCGAGCAAGGCGTTCTTGCCGCGCCCCTTCTTAGGCATCTTTTTCCCAATGTGCTTCCAAAGTTCGCGGTAGATGGGCATTTCCGCACCAGGGATATTGTCGGCCACTGGCACACGCGGTAATTTAACGATGCCACATTCGATAGCATCCATCAGCGAAAAGTCGCTCATCGTCCAAGGAAACAACGTACCTTCCACGTACCCGGATCCGGCCAGGAAGAACGGCGTGGCTGACAGGTCCATTACCCGCTGCAGGCCCAGTTTTCTGTTCACTGCTTCCAGGCCAGAAATCCAGAGTCGTGCGGCTTTATTATTTTCCTCAGCCTCGGCCCTCCTATCTTTATCCAGATCTTCGTCGTCCTCCGTAGCGTGCGGCTTTTCTCTGTAGCAATGATGCGCCTCATCGTTGATAACAAGGATGTTTTTCAGTCCCATCAACTCAGGCATGACTCGTTGGAGCATCTGACCCTCGGTTTCAAGCGTGTCCAGCTCGCTGCCGACGCGGCCTTGCAGCAAGCGACGCCCCCCCTTGGACAGCTCCATGCGCTCACGCAGTTTGAAAGAGTGGTAGTTGGTAATGACGATCTTGGCCTTGTCCAGATCCATCAGCATGTCACGCGGCACGATCTCGCGATTGGCGTAATAGCTGTCCGCATCGTTAGGTAGCAGCACGCGAAGACGATCTTTGATAGTCAGGCCGGGTGCGACCAGCAGGAAACCACGGGTGAATTTCTTGCTCTGCGGATGCCGCACGGCATTGACTGTCTGCCATGCGATAAGCATCGCCATGACCGTAGTCTTGCCAGCACCGGTGGCCAGCTTCAGCGCCAGACGCATTAGGCCGGGATTGGCATCTTGGCTGACCTTTTTTAGGTGATCGAGGTAGCGCTCACCATTCTTGCCGAGCTGCGGGGCTACTTCAGTCAGCCAGATAGCGGTCTCGGCCGCTTCGACCTGGCAGAAGAATGGGCGCACACCGCTGAACTTAAAGTTGCGCCAGTGCTCCAGCAAACGCGCTGTCTCGGGCGTGACACGCCACTGCGATGGTGGCAACCGCCGCCACGCATCCACCTCTCGCCGCACTGCATTAATCAATTCCGAATGACGGTAGCGCTGCCCATCGTCAGCAAGGTTCTCAACCTCATCCAGCGCCAGAGTGGTTTGCTCGCCATGGTACCGGCGTGGTTTCGGGATAGGACTTATGAAGCTGGAAGTTCGGCGAGACTCCACGATTTCTTGCGTGGGATGCCCTTTATCGTCGAGTTCCCAATGCAGCGACGGATAGCCATAAGGAGAATTGAGAATAGGCTGCTTGAAAAACTGGTCACTCACTTCTTTAGTCCCTAAAATTTTAGGCTGTTTCGGAGCGACTCAAAGCTCGAGGCCCGATCTTCAGCTACGTCCTTGGCCGGATGGCTTGTTTAGGATCGTCACCCAGCAAACGGGTGATATTGTCGATCAAATCCGTGATTATCCCTTAACGAAATGGATTGTGTAGCATTCATTAACCCCGTTTTTTTGTCATACGAGACTTAGCCTGTCAGAGCCAGTGACTAGGAATCTCAACCTGATAGTTCTTCGCCACAATGTTGAGGGTGGCAAGGATTTCTGCATGGCGGAGCTCATCATTTGGTTGCCAGCTTGCTCGATGGCCCAGGAGAGCTTTTAGCTCAGCTAGGTTGTACATACCCAAGCGATGAAAATTGCCCCAGGAAGGTTCGCCGAAAAGGTTGTAGATGACCACGGTAGAGTCGCGCTCACTTGCCAGACGCTTCTCGCCTGTGATCTTTTCGGCAGCAGCCTCAGCCTCGTCGCGGTCGTCGTAGGTATTCAGTAATTTCATTGATGCATCAGCAGTAGTGAGTGAGGCCGGATTTTACTATGTGCGAGCCAATGTATCCTGTGATTTTGGACTGCCCCAACGGTTTTGTCGTCAAGGATGCGTGTCGCAGACCAACGACTGTATCCACCGTGATAAGAACTGTTACGCATAACCTTAGCAACCTAGAACTGAATGACTTCGCTGGATGCACGCGCTTGGACGTTCAATATGGCTGAGATTCCAATGTCGAGTAAATTGGCCTGGAGGTTCTAGTGCTTGAAAGGAGAAGGCCTCTTGCGAGACAGCAAGTGTATGCGTCTGCTTAAAAGCCACGGAGACCTTATCTACCGAACGTCATTGCATCCAAGGACTTTACGAGCAAGGTTGTCTCGCCTTAACGGTGCAGCGCTTATTGAAATTGAGCAAATGTTCGGCTTTAAGGCTTTCACGCCGGCTACGAATCAACCCTGCTGTTAATTCATAGTAGTAAACGGTAGCCGGAGCTGAACATCGCAAGTAGTGCTCCAGAAACCATCTCACGTGTTTGTCTCTCCAAGACCAGGGTGTCATGCAACCCCAGCGCTCAAGAATAACCTCGTGCATCCTTTCTGCTTGCCTGATGTGCCGCTGGCGCGTTGCGTAGGCACCTCTGAGCGCCGGACTCAGAAACAACGCCATATCAAATTCGGACTTCATCCCCGACCTCCGATGTAGGCACTCACCACATCGATGCGGTTGTGCCCCAATTCGTGGCTGATCTGCTGTCGTGCACGCTGATCAAGCTCTCGATCCTCTCGATGAACACGACCGCCATTGACAGGTGTATTCAAGCCAGTCAGTTGCTCATAGCGCTCACAGGCGTAAGCCGCCCGTAGCTCATGAAAACCTTTCAACCCCTGCTCATGCAGGAAGTCCCGTGCCGGTCGCACAACTGCCTGCATAAAGTCTTTGTAGCTTTCGTCGGGCGCCAACAAATTCCGACTGCCATTGGGTGAGGCCGCGCTGGCCCAATCCAGGGCATCGCGAACTTGATCCGTCACCGTAATCCAGCGCGGTGCCGAGGCTCCTGATCGACCACCTTTAGTGCCATCCTGGATGTTGATCTTGCCCAGTCGTTGAGCCTCTCGTTGCAACCGCGGCAGGTCGGCCAAGATCGCTTCACGCAGGCGCATACCCGTCTCCCGGGCTAAGAGAACAATGGCACTCACCCTCGCTTGGTGTCGCTCTGAGAGCATTTGCGCAATCAGCCTGACCTGGATACGGTCTTGGCCTTGCGGGGCCTCACTACGCACGCTTGAACGCTGTAGGCCTAGCGCCTTACTCGGACTGGGGATTTTGACGTACTGATCACCGCGCAGCGCGGCCATCGTTCGGTTCACGCTGGACAGTCGGTTGTGCGCGGTGGCAATGCCGACGCTTCCCTGATCAACCTGCTCCCGCACGTGGACGGCGTACCGCATGAGGATCTCGCGGTCTATCTGACGCGCGTCGTTGACCCTCGGTCCTTCATCGGATCGACACCAATTCACGAAAGCCTGCCAGCGATCGCTATGAGCTTTGACGGTAGCGAAATGACCGCCGCCAAACAGGTCTTTCAGTGCTTGCGCTCCAGCATAGCTAAGCTGGCGACCGAAGCCGAAATTGCGCCCCGCTCGCTTACCGACCCGAGCCATTTTTCTGTTCCTGATCGACTGCCGCGAGATCATGCAAAAGAGCTCGCCAGTGCGCACTTACAATCGCGAATTGAGCCCAATCAGTCGGGCGAAAACACAGCGTGTTGTCGGTGACGTAAAGATGCGCACCCTCCTCTTTCAACCATTGAATAATGGCTGTCGCAGAGGCGATAGTTTTATGGGTGGTGGCGACACTGGCGACAGCGGCGACAACCCTTGTCCTGCCTGATTTTGAGCGTGGCGACAATGTGGCGACACTCGCGGCGACAAACTGCGCTTTTGGCTTTCTTTGGCGCTGAGCCAGATGGTTGCGCAGCGCCTCATCAAGATTGAACATGGCGCACCTCGAAGGTGTGGCCGTCGGTAATCAGCCAATGATGATTCAGCAACTCAACCAACAGCCTGGAAGCATGACGACTGCTCTTGCGGGCAAAGCGGGGACCGTTGCGATTCAGCTCTCGAATACTGAAGCGCTTCCAATCCTTGACCTGCAACCAGCGCAGCAGCCGGTCCGCCTCTTCCTTAACTCGACACACTGGCTCCTGCTCAGTCAGGCGCTGGATCTCGGTGAGGTAGTAGCCGACTAATGCGGAGGCCCGCTGGATATGGTCGACCTCCACGACGCTGCTCTCCTCCACAACTGCAAGAACGCCGGCGATGCGTAGCAGGTTATCGGCTGCCTTTGATCCGCTGGGCCGTACGCTGGCCAGCTCGCCAAACTCCCCCAGCTGGGCTTCGATGGCATCGTGTAAATCAATCCAGCGACGACGCGCCAATGGACTGAGGTTCAGTAGTGATAGCTTTAGAGCACCGTCAGGGCTAAGTGACCACGGCTGACGAAACAGGGCCGAAAGACGGTGGTGATAGCGCTTCAGGGCGGCGTCTTTGGACAAGTCGACGGCCTGGTAACTGCGCTGTCCGGCCAGGCTGGTAGGCCAGGTCATCAGGCAGCGACCGAGAATACCTTGCCCCTGTAGCAACGGGTCACTGAGTAACTGCATGGCCAAATACGGCTGCAACATCAGGTGCAGGCTCAAGCGCCGGTCATAAGCCCGTAGGCTTTCGCCTGTCATGGAGCGCGCTCGATCAATCGGGCTACCGTCCCAGAGTGACGACAAGGTCGTGACCGCTTTCAAACGGTGATCCCGACTCATGGTGCTGCTGCCGAGGAACTGTCCCCCTTCATCGCAGAACAGTCCCATGCTGGGCAGGTCATGGCAGAGCCCCTTGATCAGCGCTTCGATCGTCGGGTCCGTGGTGATCAACCTAGGTGCAGAGGGCTCCGCTTCGAGCAGCACGCCGTTTGTGGGGGCGGGATCGACAGGGTTGGCACGTTGCGCCTGCCGCTGTGCGGCACGGTACAGGGCGAGTTGTTCGCGGTAGCGCTGCCACTGTTCACGCTCCCATTGCCGTGCCGGCAGCAATGCACATCGGTCTGCGGCGGTCTTGCGATCACCTGAAGCGGCCACCGTGATCAGGTACAGCGACAGTGGATAATTTCTCCCGTCGAGCTGTAAGCCCGCATGACCTTGAGTGGCCAGCGCCGAGGCAGCCAACACTGATTGCGCGGCCAGTGCCTGGGGCACGCCTATGACCCCGGCCATTCGCTCTACCGCAGGCCCAAGAATCCCACCCAGTGCCTGCACCGGATAAGGCTGGGCCACGAGATTCGACTCAATCAGCGGTCGAGGCGGTCGCGGTAGTTCAAGCTTCGGATCTAGCTGCTGCATGGGCCCTTTCCTCGTTCATTGCTGGTTGTCCTCACCTAGTCCCGCCGCGGATGTTGAGTGTTATCAGGGATCAAGGCCCCTGCGACCTGTGAGGTGTTCACTGACGTGGAACGAACGGCTCCTTACGACCGGGAGCAAGGGCATGACCCCATGAATCTGGCCTCCTTAGACGCATCCGAAGATGCGGGCGGGTGGAGGCTGTGCCGACTGACGAGTTCGGCAACTGGAGATCCTGAGCGGGAGAAGGCAACGACATCGACACCTGGGGCATGCCTGACTGTCAGTCAGGTGCAGTCTTTCCATAGGCTGCGGCACCGGCGTCTGTGTCGTTGCGGATGGTGACGAATCGGATTTGTCTGGCCGATTGTCACGAGGAGAGTTGCGGCAACGCCCTGTACGACGTGGCTTGCAGCAGTAGTACGAGCGCCCGTCTCTTTCCGGGAGAAAGAGACGGGCGCGGTCTGGCGCAGCGAAATGTGCCAAAAGGTGAGGTTGCTGCAGCGCAGCGAGGTAGGCCCGTCGTCTGCCGCAATGGACAGATCGGTCGAGTAGGCATCCATCACTCTTGGAGAGTGACCGTGCGAGCCGCCGGACGCTAATCGCACTTGGGGAAGATCCACCACGCGAGTGGCGTAGCCTTAAAGGTTCTGGCTACCTGGGCAGGTGCTGTCAATGACAGCGATCTGTGCGCCAATTTTTATACCCACTCGAAAAGGCGGTCAAGCGTCACAGCCAATGCGCTGAGAAAGTGGCGACTGTCGCCACTTCTGTCGCCATGCTCCAGGCCACGTTACACGTGGGTTGTCGCCGGCGTCGCCGCTGTCGCCACATCTACATCCATGCCCAACGAAAAGATTCGCACATACACTGAATAGCGTTGCGCACGACAGGATCGCGGGGAATTAATGACGGGTGAAAGCAAGTGTGGCGTTAATCAAATATGAAAATTGGAGAGTGGAACACGGCGGCCTAGAGAAAAAGCGAGTGAACCCTCCGATCGGCGCGATCAAAGATCGCTTGATCGGAGGGTTTGGCGGGAAAAGCAAATCTCAAACGTCAATTACAGACTCAGGCATCAAAGCGGGTTGATTGGGAAGTGACGGACTCACGTCGCATCATCAGCGTCTGCTGCAACCGTAGCAAAAAACCGGCTTCAAATGCCTCTTGTGGATCACCTGGACGATGACGCTTTCGGTTCTGAGACAGCGCCCACCATAACGGAAGTGATGAGCCTTCAAGCCAAGTCTCCGCGCAACGAACGCCCTCCTTTATTACCGGCGCGAACTCATCACCCCACGGTGTTTGGATCGCGGGAGACCCTTCAGCGGACGGGACAGAGACATACTCATGGATCTGTTGATGGACGCTTTGAGCCGGAATGCCAGTTAAATTCCGGAATGCCTTGTCGTACAACACGGCGGCGTCATCCAACAACTCTACTGCAAGCTCAACGTCTTGCGGAAAATGAAGCAGAACACTCTGGGCTCCGTTAAGTCGGAGAGTGGCAGCCTGCCGCAGTTTAATCGCTGCATCTTCAGGGGTAAGCGATGAAGTATCGATGCTGGTAGGTTTGGGGAGGCCGATGAGAAGCGAAAGATCAAACATCGCGGAATCCTCCGAGATAGTTTGCAGCTTGAACCGTTTGGCCGGGGTGGCGCACGTGCTTAAAAGGGGGACAGGTCATTTTCCTTATCTCCTCGGACAGTTAAGGAGCCGTCCACCCAGCCGTTCTGACACGAAATGGGTGGCGGACCGTACGGGGGTCAGAAACCGGCGTCCGAGGGAACCGGCCAGGCCGAAGCCTGCCCCGCACGGACCGCCATAGAAAAGCAGCAGCTAGGCCTCTGAAAGCACCTAATCGCCGGCTATGGCGCTATGCGCCTCGAACAATTCAGGTTCTGACACCCGGCCACGGGATTGACCGCGACGGAACAAAGCGTAAATGCGAAGCCGCGACAACACAAGCATGAGTATCAATACGGCTGCGTTCGAACAAGCGCTCCAAGCAGAAACTCACGCACATCCGAATTTAGTGGTTATGACAAGCCAGGTACCATGTAATGCCTTCTTATTTCCGAAGCCGTCCACAGTGATAGAATCGGTAACGCTATACACGACACCCTCTCGAGAAATGTTATGTCTACAGAGCTGACGGAAGAAGAAATGCGCCGGGCGCTATTCGGTGAGCCTCAGGCCACTGCATTGGTAATCGACACTCACGCGCAAGACACTGCACCGGAACTAGTGATTGAGGAGCCGACGAAGGTAGTGAAGAAAAAGAAATTATCAAATACCTTTACTCCCAGATTGAGAGTCACCCTGAGGGTTGGGAATGAATTCGAAGGCAAAATGCAAGAGATCGTACATGAGGCCGATACGCTTAGCTCCCTAGTTGCAGAGCAAGACGCTACGAGGATAGCCAAGAAAAAATTTAGGTTTGTGGAAGTTATTTCGGTCAAGTCGCTGTAAACGGCCCCTGAACCACCTTTTAACCGGATTCCATTCTAGAAGTACCTAACCTACCAGATGATGTTGATTGAGGTGTCAAACCTATAATACGGTAGCTGTTAGTCGGCTTTAGACTAACAGCCGATCCAAAATCTCAATGACTCACTGATCGCCAACTCTCTCCGCAGCCCTCGGTAGCGACGGGCGGAAGCAGGCCACGGGCGGACACATCAAAGATGTCTATGAAACTAAAAACGATTAACACTCGGAACCGCCAGCAGGGCATTGGCGGGCCGCAACACTCCGGAGCCCCTACGGTGAGTAAATATGAGTTGTGCAGGCCTCAACTCCGGACGAAATACGTCTCCCGCGCTGATAGCGCCAGTGTTTTGCACTCTGAATCAATATATCTCGTAGGCTGCACATTTCAAAGCGATTATCATTACTAGGCGGACATGTCGCCACCCAAGAAAGGAATCGAAAAGCATGAGCGTTAATGACAGCTTGAGAAAGCCGCTGGACTCTGAACCAGATGGCCCGTATGGTGAAATTACCGATATCTCTATAATTCTGACTGAGACTGCACTAAGTCGCGTCGGGGTTTCGTTGGAGAGTCATTGGAAGGAGGCGGGAAAAGGTTGGATGTACCGGGTCGATTCAGCTGATCCCAAAATCCCACAGCTACGCCATGTGCATATAGCCAAGACTAAGAATAAATCAGCCAAGAATATGCAAGTTTCGTGGAACGTGGACGGCACCCGGCATGACAAGGCATCTTTCAACGTTGACCTTAGCAAGCAGAAGTACGTTCGTGAACTGGCAATGAGGGTTTTGAAGCTGAGTGATACCGTTAGCCTAGAAAACGCAGATACTCATAAAATCAACTTTGAGCCTCTACAAAGCGACGTGCCGACAGCTTCACAGGATGGATCAGAAGTCTATATACGCTTTGGTCATATTGAAACTATTAAGACACGCCTCCCCGCTTGGCTAAGAATATAGAGGCTGTGAGTCGCCAATGAAAATTAGCGGTCAGCGAGATGTTGCAGTTTTAGGGTAGCTTTTGACCGATCGCGATTGACCTTTCGGCCAAGGGCGACCTCTATGATAGGCAAAAACGGGCCTGTTTTAATCATTAAATATCCTTAGTAGTCTGACGTACCGCCCGATTGATAAATGAGGTTAGAAAAGCCGTCGACGCCTCATTGTTATACAGTAACGCCAAAAGCGTACAGAAAATTAAAAGCTTGAAAGGTGCGAGCAAAGCGCTATTATGCTCTGACTCCCCTATGGGGATAACGGTATTGCCTTCTACCGGTTAGCAATAGCCGGTCTTCAGCTGCGAGGACTCGCACTGATGGGGGGGAGGCGTCAAAGCCTTCCCAACCATGTGATAACTTACTTTTACTTGGGTTTATACCGTGGAAAAGCCTGAGTCTAACTCGGGCTTTTTTGTTTTTATGGGAGGGAGATTATGAGGTTAGAGAAACAACTTGAAGTTATAATTCTTGAGGAGGCCGAGAAGTTAATTACTCGCTATCATGAATACCATAATAGAGTGCATCTTGAAGCCAAGAGGAATGCAAGACGTCTCGGGGATGCCGCGCCTACCAAAAAAATATATACACCTGACTATTGGGATATCAATAAAAAGTACAATCCATTCTATGTCAGGAGCAAACACAAAAGTATTGCTCGATCAATTGCGAAAAAAATAGAAGATCGTACCTACACCCCGAACAGTCCATACATTAAATCTGTTCCTAAGCCTGATGGCGGTATAAGAAAGGTAGCAATCTACCAAATTCCCGACGCGGCCATATCAAAGATGTTCTTCAATAGACTTCTGGCTAAAAATCGACATCGCTTTAGCTCATTTTCTTATGCCTACCGAAATGACAGGAATGTTCATTTTGCAATACAAGATATCTCCGTTGACCTTCGAAGAAACGAAAGAACATTTTTAGCTGAGTTTGATTTTTCGGACTTTTTCGGATCTATTTCTCATTCATTCCTTAAAGACCAGTTCTTAGAGAATGGATTTTTTATCAGTCCAGAAGAAAAATTCATAGTTAATTCGTTTTTGAGAGAGAGAAAGGTTGGCGTTCCTCAGGGCACATCCATTAGTCTTTTTTTGGCAAATCTGACCTGTTGGAAATTCGACCAAGATTTGGAACGGGAAGGTGTAAAGTTTTCGCGCTATGCCGATGATACAATTGTATGGTCTCCAGACTACTCAAAAATATGTAACGCATTTGGTTATATCAATGATTTCTCCAAACAAGCGGGCGTTAAAATCAACGTCACTAAGTCCGAAGGAATATCACTACTAACGAAAGATGGCTTACCATCTGAAATAGTTGCAAAAACGCGTCTAAACTTCTTAGGATATGCTCTTTCAGTTGACAAGGTCTCGATTAAAGACAAATCACTTAAAAAAATTCAGAAGCAAATCTCATATATTCTCTATCGTAATTTAGTTCAGCCTCTCAAGCAGCAAAGTCTGGCAGGCCAGCGCATACCAGCGAATGATAAAGACGTCAATCTGATGTCGGCCATTTTGGAGGTGCGCAGATACATGTATGGAGGCCTCAGCCATAAACAAATTAAAGATTATTTGTCTGGCAGGGCCAAAAGAATATATTTCAAGGGGGTGATGAGCTTTTATCCCTTGGTCGATGACGTCATTCAGCTAACGATGCTTGATGGATGGCTCCTCTCAGTTATTCATCGAACTTTAAAGTTGCGCTCAACGCTACTTATAAGCCACGGACATAATAGATCGAATCGTTTTCCTTTTAACGCATCTAGAATACAACTCTTAAATACCTGCTCAAAAAATCCATTGCTCGAAATTCCTAGTTTTTTACTAATACAAAAGGCCTTGAAGAAAGGATTGGTTGAGAGTGGCATTGAAAGGGTTATGAATCCCGACTCTCTAAACTATGACTATCGCTGATCGTCGTCCAACGAAGCTTATAGCCTTAGCATTTCGAAAGGATGGACGGCTGTTTTTGTCCGATAAGGACCAGTAATAGGCCTAGCTCATGCGGCATTTGCGCCTGACTTGACCCTACGCATGCTCAACGAATTGTCGCAATCACCGGACGGGGTTAACAGGCCGATCGCACTACTGGCCTGTCAGGCCTACTTAAGAGCGCTGATTCTGTGACCTACGTCTCCGCAGAACAAATATACCGGTACGTTCTCATCCCTTGAGTCTTGATCCTAGCGGTGAATGGCAGTATGCCGCCACCTTACAAAATTTCGCTTAAAGGCACCACAGGTCAACGACGCTTGCCCGTACCGTAGCTACCTGGCAGTGCCCTGCGGCTTGTTATTGTGTCCCATCCGCGAGTTGCAGATGGCGTCATGCTTCTAGAACCGTCCTCCTCCTCGTCAATATTTCTTAGAAGGGCGTCGTAATTGCGCTTGAGGATAGAAAAGTTTTCGATCTCCTCCGCTACCTGCGCTTCTAGTTCCGCGATCCGGTTTTCTCTCACTCCAAGCGCTAGCTCTAGAGCTTCGACCTTCTCGACCTGCTGCTCAGCTATCAGCTTATGTTTCTTTAGGGCGCGATTGCGCTTACCCAGTTTCTCCAATGCACTACTCATCTCATATTTTGACGAGGCCTTTTGCTCTTCTAAAAGCTCGCTGCTGACCACGCTGTATTTTTCGTGCAGCTTGAGCAATTTTTTAAAGTCGGCGAATGTGAACTCTACAAAGTCAGTGGCTTTGTCCCCGCCAGGTAGCATGATCGTCGTGAGATTTGTGAATCGCACTGACTCAAGAAACCGGAATTTTTTTTCAGTGAGCAGCCCACCACCTTTAGCATCAGATCGGCTCGTCCGAGCAACAGTTTTGCCAATAGCTTTACGAGACATACCACTGCCACCTCGTTAAATTGATAGCTCTGATCATAGCGCGAGGGAGGCTCGAGACACAGTGCTGAACGCCTAGTCAGTCAAGCTATACCGGCCATCTCTCCTAGCATCTGGGTAGTGATCGAACCGTCACCTACCGCCCCCAACAGACCAGCCTCACGATTGAAGCAGGCCCGCACTTGCGAGTGCGATGCCGAGGATCTGCTCGCCCGTTAGATCAACGAAGCCCGTCGCAGCCTGGAAGCTGCATATCCTTGCGAGAGGTGACAATCACCCGCTCCTCGTTATCGAAGCGTCTAGCGGCTGTTTGATTCGCGCCGACACATTGATTGAGTTTTCGGCGACCAGTGAGACCCGCTGTGCTGGAAGGATCTGCTGTTGAACAACCCCAACCGAATAATGCTCCTCAAAAACAATTGCAGGCAGCGTGGAAATTTACCGTCATCCTTGGCTAGTCGACACGTGCCCTCGCAAGCAACGGGTCACGTTGATAGGTTGGGCACGAAATTTGAAAGCAAATTGATACTACACCGCTCTGCCGTTGAGTTTCTACGAAGGCAACTTAGAGCCAAGCCGCAACGCGCGATTGCTACCTGTTGTTCCGACAGTTATAAAAAGACCACCGCTTACGATGGATGTGAAGCAATGTTGCCAGATCGACTAAAGCAGGAGTGGGGGTCACTTGAACATTATTTGTGAGGTATTCCAATTGGTATTCCAATCAAAATAAAAAACCAATATTAATTATAATAATCAATCACATAAAATACCAATTCAGATTACCCCGGCCCACCAATTCGATGCATCAACAAAACCCGCCTAGTGCGGGTTTTGTTGTTTCTAGGCCTTGGAAAATTTGACCTTCAGACTTTTCCTTCAAGATGTGGCGGCTTAGGTGAAGTGGTGCAACTCAGCACGTGGGAGTAGCCTTCAACGGTCGCCGCAAAACGGTCAATTCAGGGATGGCCACCCATTTCTGGGCTTGACGCTCAAGCAACGACGGAAAAAAAATATCCAACAGCTCAGTACAGCGCGCAGGTAATTGTTAGAACCTGCCCAGCAGTCCTGAGCTTTTTTTTTGCCTGAGGAAAGTGAGTGAAGCGAACGGCGGTTCTCATTGATGGTGGTTTTTTCTTTCAACGCATTCTGTTTTTCGTGAGGAAATACTTCCGAAAAAATCTGCCAGTCAGCGCAGAGCAGCTGGCTCAAGCCGTCAGAAAGCTGGTGAAATTTCATATCGAGGACGACCGGTCCGCGAGCCGGGAACTCTACCGCGCGAATTACTACGACTGTCCGCCCCCCACCAACCAGGTGCGCCTTCCGACAATTCCGGCCAGCCACAAAACGCCAGGCCATATGAATTTCAACACTCATCCGCCCTATCAGTTGCGACGCGCCCTGCATGACCAGTTACGTCGCAGCAGAAAGACTGCGTTGAGGTTGGGAGAGCTGGCAAAAAGTGGAGAGTGGCGACTCAACTCACACACACTCAAAGCGCTGCTCAAGGGCGGGCGGTCCTGGAATGAGCTGGTCAATGAAGACTTCCACTACAACGTGGAGCAGAAATGCGTCGATACCAAATTAGGCATGGACGTCACGACTCTTGCCATGGACAGGTTGGTCGACGTCATCGTGCTGGTAGCAGGCGACGCGGATTTTGTTCCTGCTGCGAAGCTAGCCAGGATGAAAGGAATCGACTTTGTTCTGGACCCTATGTGGGCCAATACCACCAACAGCCTGAGTGAGCATGTGGATGGCCTTAGGTCTTTCGACATTGTGAAAATGATCAGGGACATTACCGCAACCGACGTAACAATTCGCCCAGAGTGGTGGGATGACCGGTCGCATGTAAGGCATCAATTGGACGATGTCACCGAAACCTCCCCTACATGAATCTTGTGCCAGCACCGTAAATAAGGCCTTCGGAATGTTCCTGCACGATGTAGCGCCATTGGTGAACTAGCGCCCCCTGTCTCACACAGATAGCCTCTCCCCGTCGCTGCAAAATCAGCGACCGGGTTTAGCAGCTCGGTTAATATCAAGGCTTGCAAAGCCTCCATCTGTTCAGCAACTGCTGGACTGCGTTATGGCGGCTGTGCGTGGGGCACTTTCGGGTGCGCTGGGTTCCTTGATTCCTGGTCTGCTAACCCGCGTATGGTCGCCACCCCTTTCGTTTAGCAGCGATGCCTGGTGACTCCACCAATCAAGGAGTTTGAGCCATGAAAAAAATCCCCCCCAATCCCCCAACCTTCACCCTCTTCACCCTCGCCCCAGACATTTCCACCGAAGCGCTGCTGATCCAAACCAGCGAAACCCTCGCCTCGCTCAACGCCATCACCACCGACCTGGCCTTCGAACTCGAAGGAGCCAACCGCCACACGCTGTTGGGCGCACAGCAATTGATCGGTTTGGGCGAGTTGTTGGTCGGGCGCCTGTTGGACGTGTGTGTGCCCATCCAGGATCTGCAGACACCCCGATGACCAAAAAGGCCGAGGCGCTTTCAAGCGGCTCGGCCTTTGCGTTGACACGCGTTTAGAAATTCCAGCGGGTGGAGAGCATTACGTTACGCGGGTCGCCGTAGTACACCGAGTTGTAGAAGCCGATGTTGGTGTAGTACTTCTTGTCGAACACGTTGTTGACGTTGAGGGTGGCTGAGACGTTTTCGGTGACTTGGTAGCGGGCCATTGCATCCACCACCCAAAGTGGGGCCTGGGAGAAGTTATCTGTGGTCATGGTGGTGTAGTTGTTGGTCAGCAGTTTCCAGCCGGTACCCTGCCAGCGTACGCCGCTGCCTAGGGTGAGTTTGTCCAGCGGGCCGGTCAGTTTGTAGGTGGTGTAGAGGTTGACCTGGTCTTCCGGTTCCCAGGTGGAGAGTTTCTCACCTTGTTTGTCGCGCATGACCTTGTGGGTGTAGCCCGCCTGCAATTGCCAGCCGGGGGCCAGTTCGCCGGAGATTTCCGCTTCGTAGCCCTTGGTCTTGGATTCAACCCCCTTATAGGCACCGTCCAGCCCGGGGATGCTGCCGCTCACGTAGCGGTCGTCGGTGACTGCGCGGTTGTCTTCGTGGACTTCAAAGTAGGCGATGCTGGCGTTGAGGCGGCCGTCAAAGAATTCACCCTTGAGGCCTACCTCATAGTTTGTGCCTTCATCCGGCTCGACCGGTTTGTCATTGATGTCGCGATACTCACGCTGCGGCAGGTAGATATCGGAGTAGCTGGCGTACGCCGAGAAGTTTTCGTTGAGGTCGTAGGTGATGCCGGCATAAGGCAGCACTTTGCCGGTGTCCTTGACCTGGCTGGTGCCGGTGACTTCGAAGTTGTTCACGCGGGTGCCGAGCATCAGGTGCAGGTCATCCGTCACGTTGAAACGCGCGGTCATGTAGCCGGCGCTCTGGCGTGTGGTTTCGTCGTTGTAGGCGGTTTCCGGGCCTCGGCCCGGCTTGGAGGCGTCGCCGTCCCAGTTGAAGTAGTCGTGGCTGTTGCCATCGCTGTATACAGCGCTGGTGTAGTTGCGGCCGGTCCAGCGCGAGCGCGATACCGAGGTGCCGACCACCAATTCATGCTCGCGGCCAAACAGGCTGAACGGTCCGGTGGCGTACAGGTCGCCGGTGTCGCTGATGGTTTCGCCGTCGTAGGCACGGGTCAGCAGCGAGGCTTTGCCAGTGGCGGCGTTTGGCGACAGCAAGGCCGAGAGCGGCGCGTTGTAGCCGTTGATCTGGTGGTTGTACTGCGCCTTGCCGACCCAGCCATTGTCGAATGTGTGCTCCAACGTCGCGAAGCCGGTTCGGGTGTACTGCTCCCATTTGCTGAACTTGGTGCCGTTGTTGAAGCCGCGGTGGGTGCTGATGCGATTGCCGTCGGAGTCATACAGCGAGGCCGAGCCAGACCAGCTGGAACCCTGGGGGTCGCTGTCCTGGTAGTCGGCGCCCACCGTCAGCAGCGTATCAGGCGCCAGGTCGAACTCGAGGATGCCGTAGTACACGGCGGTCTGGCGCTGGTAGTGGTCGAGGAACGAGTGTTTGTCCTGATAGGCCGCGACGGCGCGCCCTCGGACGTTGCCGGACTCGGTCAACGGGCCACTGGCATCGACTTCCGAGCGATAGTTGTCCCAGGAGCCCGCGCCCAGGTCGATGTAACCCTTGAACTCGGAAGTGGGCTTCTTGCGCACCATATTGATGGTGCCGCCAGGGCCGCCGGCGCCGGTGAGCAGGCCGGTAGCCCCCTTGAGCACCTCGACACGGTCGTAGATCACCGTGTCGGTGAGGGTGTGGCCGGAGGAATATTGCGCATCCTGCAGGATCGGGATGCCGTCGTACTGGAAGTTGCGAATGGCGAACCCGCGCGAGTAATACGACGTACGCTCACTGTCATAGGCCGCTACCGTGATCCCCGGCGTGTGGCGCATCACGTCGTCGATCGACTTGAGGCTGAAGTCATCCATGGCCTGGCGCGTTACCACCGAAATCGACTGCGGCGTTTCCCGTGGCGTCAGCACCAGGCGCGTCGCGGTGGCGATGGTTCCGGGGGTATAGGAGCCCGAGCCTTCGGTAATGGTGCCCAACTGGTTGGCACTCACCTGCGTCGCTTGCAACTCCACCTTGCCATCCTGGGAGACGGGTTTGGCCACCACCCGATAACCGCCATCTGCACGTTCAGCCTGCAGCCCCGCCGGGGCCAGCAAGCGCTCAAGGCCTTCTTCCACTGCGAAGCTACCTTGCAAACCGCTGCTTTGAACGCCGGAAGAAAGCGCTGAATCAATCCCGACCATCACGCCCGCCTGCTGCCCGAACGCCCCCAACACGCGGTCGAGGTTACCGGCGGGAATGTCATAGGCCTGACGCTGGGAGTGTTCCCCGGTGGTTACCGGGGTGGCGGCAATCGCGCTGTGGCTGGCAGTAGCCAGCGATAAACCGAAGATCACGGTGCGTAACGCGCTGGCGATGGGTGTGACGCGGGTGAGCATAAAGACTGTCCTGTCGAGAAGGGTTGGCGGGCGCTTTTTCAGCGTCTTACCTGTCTTGATGCTCGAGAACGGAAATACTGCCGGCCAGCGTAAAAAATAATCAAAACTAAGCCGGCACGACGGTGGCCAAGTAACCCCACACCCGTTGCACGCGCACCGGGAGTACCTTGGCCAGCAGGTCAAGACTGGCCTCCGGTTGGTCCAGCGAGAACGAACCCGATACCTGCAAGCCCGCCACAGCCGGGTCGCAGCGCAGCAGCCCGCGTCGGTAGCGATCGAGTTGGTCAAGCACCTCGCCCAGTGGCATGCGCTCGGCGATCAACAGGCCCTGGGTCCAAGCTTCGGCGGCGGGTGGCACGCGGGTCGGCTGCCCGCTCAGCAGGCTTTTGAAGCTCAGTTGCTGGCCGGCGTCCACGTGCGTGCGGGGGCCGTGCAACGGCTCAACCAGTGCGCTGCCGGAGAGCATTTGCACCTGCGTCCCCTGCTGGCGTGGCAGCCCGTGGCTGATGATCAACCGCGACAGCGCGGCTGGCCGTATCCAACCATTGGCGGTCCTGACCGCCCGGGTGTCGCTGGCACCGTTGGCCAGCAACAGCCTGCCCAGGTTGAGCGCCAGGCGCGCGCCCTCGACATCCACCGCGGTACGGGTATCCAGCTGCAATTCACCACCCTCGGCCAGCCGTACATGGCGCCGCTCCCCGGTGGCGGTGTGGTAATCGCTGAACAACTCCGGCAGCAACACCCGCTCGCGCACACTCAAGCCAAGGGCCGTGGCCACACTCAGGCCGGCAAAGCCCTTGAGCAAGGTGCGTCGCGAAACGGCACTGCGCGCCTGCAGCAATTGTCGCGCGCCGGGTGCCGTGAGCACGTGGGTGTTGAGGCGCATGTCGCGGCTCAGCCCGGCCAAACGCTGCCAGGCCAATTCGTGCTGGGGGTTCTCGTTGCGCCAGTGCTGGCAAGCCTGCTGCTCGGCGGCACTGCTGGTGCCCGACTGCAGGGCCACCATCCAGTTCAAGGCCTGGTCCAGCACGCTTTCGTCCAGGGGCTGATCGTTGGCGACCTTGAAGCGATTCATGGCGCGTACACCGCCAGGTAGCAATGGCGATAGGCCTTGAGCATGGCTTTTTGCACCACATTCACGCTGAGGTCCATGCGCGCGGCGATCTGTGGATAAGTCAGGCCATCGAGTTGCGACAGCAGGAATATCTCCCGCACCTTGCTACCCAACCCGTCCAGCACCTGCCCTACTGCGTCCAGCGCTTCGAGTACCAGCAAGCGGGTTTCCGGCGACGGCATGTGTTCCGGCTCCAGGATCGCCAGCGACTGTTCATACGCCCGCTCCAGGGCCTGGCGGCGAAAATACTGCCCGCACAAGCGGCTGGCGACGGTGGTGAGGTAGGCGCGAGGCTCGCGAAAAACCGGCACGGTGCCGCTGCTCAAAATACGCAGGAAGGTGTCCTGCGCCAGGTCCACGGCCTGCTCTTGCCCGCCCAGCTTGCGCCGCAGTAACTGCACCACCCAGCTGTGATGCTGGGCATAGAGTTCGCCCACCACCTGATGGGTTGTCGAGGATGAAGCCATGGGTGCGATATCCGACGGAAGACTTGAATAAGTCGCACATGGTAATACTTCTCATTAGACACGGGTTAGGCGTTTCTTTTCTTCGCGTCGACAGGGCAAAATATGCCGCTAAATGGACGCAACGCCCCCGGCGCTAAAAACCGCGGGCGGCAGTTTGGAATACAAGGACGATGTTGCAGTGAAGCGAAACTCGTATGCCTACTTAATACCGGTAGCTATTGGCCTGCTGCTGTTCACGGCGCTGATCCTGGCCTGGATGTTTATTCTCTGGCCGTCTGTGCACTTCAAACCGGTAGCGGAAAAGACCTGCCTGATCGCCGCGCCGATACTGGCGATTGGCTGGATGCTGCACCAGTGGCGAAGCAAGAACGCCGAGTTCCTGCGCAAAAAACTGCTGGATCGAGTGAAAGTGTTTCTCGGTGCGCTCATCGCGAGTGCCATGGTGATGGCCGCCCTGCTGGCAACGCTCATCATGCTTACCAGCACCACATTCAGCAGCTACATCACCGCCTACGAATACGTCGCGGGAGGCAGCCGTAGTTGTTCTGGCATCCAGGTATTCGATGCAGAAGTGAACAAAAAGATCAAAATCTGCCATGCCGGCAGCCGGGGTGATCGCGGTTGGGTGCAGGTGGAAAAGCGCAGCGGGCCGTTGGGCATTGTGGTGATCAACGCGTTGCGCCAGTGAAGCCCGCAGATTTCCCCATCTGTTCACGAAACGTTCAGAAACGCCGATAGATACTAGCCGAATGCCATGGCCGCTCCCCCGAGCGGCCCTCCTGCTTCGGTAGCCAGAACCCATGACGCGCCCCGCCCCTCTGCTGTTCCTTCTCGCCTGTTTGCTGTTCTTTTTTGCCCTCGGCAGCCATCAGCTACAAGGCTCCACCGAAGCCCGCGTGGCCGGGATCGCCATGGCCATGCACCTGGATAACAACTGGGTGGTGCCGCAGCTGTTTCGTGAGCCCTTCCTGGAAAAACCACCCCTGAGCCTATGGCTGGATGCCGGTGCGATTCGCCTGTTTGGCGGCACGACCTGGGCCGTGCGCCTGGCTTCGGCATTTGCCGGGCTGTTCAGCGTGATGTTGTTTTACGCGATGCTGCGCACCTTCGGGCGGCCGAAGACGCTGGCGTTCTGCGCCGCGCTGATTCTGGCGACCATGGCCAGTTACTGGGGCAATGTGCGCGGCGTGGGTGAAGATTCACTGCTCAGCCTCGGCGTGACCACCGCGCTACTGGCGTTCTACCAGGCGGTAAGGCCCGACCGCGAAGGGCCCAGCACGTGGGCATGGGCACTGTTTACCCTCGGCATGGTGATCGCCACCCTGAGTAAAGGCGTGCTGGGCCTGGCGATGCCGGGCGTTGTGATCTTTGTGTACCTGGCCAGCACCAGCCTGATCGACAAACGCTTGCGCATCGGCGACTGGCTCAAGCCGGCACTCTTCACCTTGTTGGCGTTGGTGCCGCTGCTGATCTGGCTGGGTTTCCTGTACCAGCGCGGCGGCATGCAGGCGGTGGCCGAAGTGCTGTGGACCAACAGCGTCGGGCGGTTTAGCGGCTCGTTTGTTGAAGCTGGGCACTACGAACCCCTCTACTACTACATCGCCAAGCTGCCCGAGGCGTTCCTGCCCTGGAATATCTTGGTGTACCTGGGCCTGTGGCATTTCCGCAAAAGCCTGGTGCAAAACCGCTACCGTTTGTTTTTCAGCGTGTGGCTGGTGGCGCAGTTCACCCTGCTGACCTTGGCATCCAGCAAGCGCACCGTGTACCTGATGGCCCTCACCCCCGCCGCCGCCGTGCTCGCGGCCGAATACGCGGGGGTGTTGCTGGCGTGGTTGAAAACGCACAAACCGGCGCTGTATCGCCACCATCGAGGCGTGATCGTGGGCGCGTTCACCGTGGCCATACTCAGTTACCTGACGGCCGCATTCTGGTTTGCGCCCAAGGCCGACAAGCGCGAGTCGTTCGTGCCGGTGATCAGCCAGGCCAAGGCCTTCCAGACCGAAGGCAAGGACGTGGCGCTGTTCCAGCCCAACGAGCGCATTGCCGGGGCCAGTGTGTTCTATCTGCAGGCCTACCTGCCGATCCTGCAAACCGAAGCCCAGTTGCACAGTTTTCTCAGCGCCAAGCCCGGCAACATTGCGTTGCTGGACAGCACCAAACAGCTGAGTGAGAAGGTAAACGTGATCAAGGAGATGAAAATCGGCCGCCAACCCTACTACTTCATCGAGCAGTAAGGCTGGCGTGGCACATCAGTGCTTGGTGACTTTGTCCAGGTAACCCATGGCAAAGGCCGAGATCACGAAGGTCATGTGGATGATCACGTACCACATCAAATGCTGCGGATCGACGTTCTTGGCGTCCATGAAGATGCGCAGCAGGTGGATGGAGGAGATCGCCACGATGGAGGCCGCCACTTTCATCTTCAGCGATGAAGAATCCATGGTGCCCAGCCAGTTGAGCTTTTCTTTGCTCTCATCGATATCCAGCTGCGAGACAAAGTTCTCGTAGCCGGAAATCATCACCATCACCAGCAAGCCGCCGACCAGGGCCATGTCGATCAACGACAGCAGCACCAGGATCAGCTCGGACTCCGCCATCGAGAACACGCTAGGCAGCAGATGAATCACTTCCTGGAAGAATTTCAGCGCCAGCGCCAGCAACCCCAGGGACAAGCCGAAATAGATCGGCGCCAGCAGCCAGCGCGAGGCGTACATAGCATTTTCGATAAAGCGTTCCATTGGTTCTCACACAGCTTGGCTAGAAATGGCGGCGAGTATACCAGCCGCCACCAACCACCTGTAACCGCGAGAAAACTGACCTGTGCGGCATCTGTAAGAGAATTTTTCTGCTAGTGTCGAGCCCATTAACTCGGCTCGATGACGTCGGACAGGAAAAACTCAGATGATGGATGTGCGATCCCCTTTGGCCAGCATTGGCCTGTGCGCGGCATTGCTGCTGGCCGGCGGCTGTTCCCCAAGCGATGAGCAGAAACAGACCAGCCTCGAAGAGAAAACCGCCAAGTTCGAACAGTCCCTCGACAGTATCCAGGACCCCAAGCTGCGCGACGCCATCGCCGACCTCGGCGGCTCGCTGCTGTTGCTCGAGCGCGCGCGGGTCAAGCTGGCCACCAAGCCCATCGAGGCCGAATACGGCGAGGACAGCCTGGCCCTGCTCAAGCACTACCCCACGCCCCAGGCGCTGGTGGACACCTACATCAATGGCCTGTTCGTGCTGCGCAGGGCCTCGCACTCTGACTACCTGACGGATCTGCAGCCGGTGTTCCCGTTCAATTTCAATGTGCCGGAGCAGTTCCCCTTCCCCCATGCCCTGGAATGGCAGTCCGTAACCTTGAGCAACAACAAGGTCGTGCCATTTCAGCCGGAATGGTCAGAGACCGACCCCGGCATCCAGCTCAGCCCCAGCAGCTCCAACCTGACCAACCCGGATGACCTGACGGTGACCTACCCGTTCATCGACGGCATCGAGACCGAAAACAAAAGCCAGCCGCAGCCCGTGAGCCTCAAGGGCGCGGTGGAAGTGATCGCGCCGGGCAAGGTGCTGGCATTCGACCTGTCGAAAAAGGATGTGGGCCACAAGCGCACCGAAGGCAACATCACCGTCAACCTGTTGCTGCTGGAAAAGAACTACGCCGAAATCGAACTGACCAACAGCCAGCCGCTGGCCCCGCAAGTCGGCGACGAATCGCCCAACCCCTTGCTCGTGCAGGCGCGGGACAGCACCGGGCAATTTCTTACACGCTCAGGCTCGATCAACGAAAGCACCGCGCAGGTGGAGTTTTATGAGCAGCAACTGGCCGAAATGCAGAAGCAGACAGCCTGGTCGGACGCCTTTGAAAAACGCCTGACCGATGAGCAGAAAGCCTTCGAACACAAGCAAAGCAGCCATTACGCCAAGGTCTATTTCAATGGCCTGATCGACAACCTGCAGATCAACGTGCTGGATTTCTCCACGGCCACGGTCACCCGTAAGGACCTCGACCTGCCGGTGCTGCGCTTCGACAAGAACAGCCTGGAAAAGACCGTGCAAGCCTTGCCGATGCCGGTCACCGTGTATGACGACAGCGCCGCCGGCTGGCTCAAAGACGCGACGATGACCGAGGAGCAACTGAAAAACAGTGTGACTATCAGCCAGTCCGTCGAAGACGCCAGCGCCGCGCACGTTGCGTTCGACCACCCATATACCTTCAATGACGACCTGGTCGGCAACGAGCGCAACAGCAGTGAATCGCCCGTGACCTTCTTCACCGCCGACGACAAAGGTCAGCGCGGCGAGCCCATTGAATTGCCCAGCGAAGCCTTTGAACTCAACCCGGCGCGCGGCACGCTCACCTACGACCTCAACCTGTTCCCAGAAAACCCGGCGTATGTGGTGGGCTCGATTCCGCTGTTCCTGGCCACTATCGACAAAGGCGAGATTGACGCGGCCAAGCTGCCCAAGGGCTTGACCCTCAAAGGCAACGCGCTGATCGTCGACCAGCAGGAATTCCCCGCCGACAGCTGGCGCTTCTACGCCAAGGATGCCAGCGGCAATTACCTCAAGGAAATCCTTGGCGTAAGCCACCGCGCCGAGGAATACGGCACGGCGTTGTTTGACGTGCACTATTTCTACGGCCAGCCAACGGCACTGGAAAGCTACCAGCGCACCGACCTGAGCACCGTGCAATACGGTTTCGAGGTCAAGCTCGACAAGCCCGAAAGCAAATGAGCGTGCCTACAGCGCCAATGGCTCATGGTGGCCATTGAGCTGGCGCAGATGGGCCTGCATGTGCAGGCACCAGATCTGCGGGTCATCCAGTTGCTCATAGCCGTGCAGCGTCAAGCTGTCGACGATGGACCCGAGGATGTTTTCTGCTGCGACGGGCCCTGGAAACGGCCCCTGAGACTTGATGGTGGAAGGCTGCTCGCCTGACATTCCGGCGGCAAACAACAACGTCCACATCCCGTTATCCCCCGCGAGAGGGCGAATGGAGCATTCGATACGGGTGACCAGGCCAAAGCACTGGCGGGTAAGGCAAAGGTTGCGCGGCATGGCGGCGACCCTCGGTAGATCGGCGTTCAGCCTCACTCATAGGGCAAGACTGTCTCTATCCAGCGACTCCTGTGGATATCCCTTGAGCAGAGAATAGAAGAAAAACCCGACAAACCAAGGTTGTAGGGACCAACGGTGTTGGCCCCCAGCGAGGGAGTCAATTTTGTGGCGAACTTATCGCACTCACAAATACAACACTGATCCAATGTGGGAGCGGGCTTGCTCGCGAATGCAGTCTGTCAGACACCCATTGACTGACAGACCCATCGCCTTCGCGAGCAAGCCCGCTCCCACATAAAACGCATCAGGTAGGTTTGGCTTCGGCCAACGCTTGTTGCGCCAACTCCTTCTCGGCTTCCTTGAGATCCTCCTCGCTGATCATCTCGGCAATCGCGCGCAAGCGCTCGACCACCCGCGCGTTCACCGTGCCTTCCGGGAACTGCCCCTCGGCGTCCGGCTCACCGGCATCCTCGCCCACCAACAGGCTCAGCGCCTCATCCGCCTGGCGCACCGCATAGATGTGGAACTGCCCGGCGCGCACGGCTTGCAGCACCTTCTCGTCGAGCATCAAGGTTGCGACGTTAGCCTGGGGAATGATCGCGCCCTGCTCGCCAGTCAAACCGCGTGCTTCACAGAGGCGGAAGAAGCCTTCGATCTTCTCGTTGACCCCGCCCACCGCCTGCACTTCACCAAACTGGTTGATCGAACCGGTGATGGCAAAGCACTGCTTGAGTGGCGTTTTCGACAACGCCGAGATCAACGTGCACGCCTCGCCCAGGGAGGCGCTGTCGCCATCCACGTAGCCGTAGGATTGCTCCAGCGCAATGCTTGCCGAGATCGCCAGCGGGAATTCCTGGGCATAGCGGCTGCCCAGGTAACCGGTGAGGATCATCACGCCCTTGGAGTGAATCGGCTGGCCCAGGTTTACTTCGCGTTCGATGTCGACAATGCCGCTGCCGCCCGGGTACACCGTGGCGGAAATGCGTGCCGGCACACCAAACGCCGAGTCGCCGACTTCCAGCACCGTGAGCCCGTTGCACTTGCCCACCGCCGCACCGGCGGTGTCGATCAGGATCACCCCGGCGAGCATGTCGTCAAGAATCCGCGCCGACACGCGGCCAGTGCGGGTGGCCTTGGCCTTGAGCGCGCGTTCGATGTGGCCGGCGTCGGTCATCTCATCGCCGGCCAGGTGGCGGATAAAGTCCGCCTCGCTGACCAGCTGAAACAGATCGCCGATTCGCGCCGACAAACGCCCCTGGTGTTCCGCCAGGCGGGCGCTGTAGGTGGCCAAGCGCGCCACCGCGTCCGAGGTCAGCGGCGCCATGCCTTCTTCCGAGGTGCGGGTTTTGAGCAACTGCGCGAACTGCTCCAGGCTTTCGTCGACCATCGGGATGTCTTCGTCGAAATCCACCAGGACGCGGAACATCTCCTGGAAGTCCGGATCGGCATCCTGCAACGCGTAGTACAGCTGGCGCGAACCGATGATGATCACCTTGACCTGCAACGGAATCATCTGCGGGTTGAGGGTCACGGTGGCCAGGCGGCCCAATTCGCCCAACGGTGATTCCATCTTCAACTTACGCGACTGCAGGGAGCGCTTGAGGGCGTCCCAGACAAACGGCTCGCTGAGCATTTTTTCGGCTTCCAGAATCAGGAAGCCGCCATTGGCGCGGTGCAAGGCTCCGGGGCGCAGTTGGCGATAGGTGGTGTAGAGCGCGCCCTGGTCGGTGCTGTATTCGATGCGACCGAACAGGTTGTCGTAGGTCGGATGCGGCTCAAATACCACCGGCGCGCCGCCGTTGACCGGATGGCCCACCACCAGGCTCGGGCAATACTGTTCTTCGAGCAGCTTGCGGGCCTGGGCGTCGGTCTTCGCGTCGTCCACCAATTGCTCGACCACGGTTTTCAGCAGGTAAACCTGCATGGCTTGCAGGTAACCGCAGACGGCGGCGTTTTCCGCATACTTTTCCGACAGCGGCGCGAGCAACGGCTGAAGGGCAAGGGTGATGGTTTCTTCGTTGAACTGGCGCAGTTGGTTGTTCGACTCACGCTTCCACTGCGGCAGGCTGGCGAGTTCTTCGTTGAGGCGTTCTTCCAGCTCGGAAATATCCGTGTGGAAACGCTCGCGGTCGGCTTCCGGCAACTGCGAAAACTCGGCTTCATCCAATGCCTTGCCGTCGAGCATGGGGGTGAAGGCGATGTTGGTGCTGTCGCGGTACAACGCCACGTCCTTTTCCAAGGCCAGGCGTTCGATCACGTCCAGCGCCTTGTCGTAACGCTGGTTGAAGGCGCGGTCGATGGCGCTTTTGCGCTGTTGGTAGGTGGGGTGTTCGAACACCGCCGGGAACGTCGCGACCAGGTTGTCGACCAGGCCATTGATATCGGCGATGAATGCCGCCGCTGCGCCGCCCGGCAATTCCAGGGCGCGGGGCTCGCGGGGCTCATCGAAATTATTCACATAGACCCAGTCCGCCGGGGTCTGCAGGCGTTTGCCTTCGGCTTTCAGGTAGCGTTTGACGAACGAAAAGCGGCCGGTACCCGGCTCGCCCATGACAAACACGTTGTAACCGGGGCGTGGCATGGCCACACCGAACTGCAAGGCTTCAACTGCACGTTCCTGGCCAAGCACACCGCGAAAGGGCTCCAAATCATTGGTGGTCGAGAAGCTGAACTGTTCAGCGGAGAAAGGGCGAGTCAGCGCTTCGGGCGCTAGACGCAAGCTGGCAGCAACAGGATCAGGCATCGGGCTTCCTTACATCAGGCGGGGCAGATGACGGCATTCTGGCTCCCCCTTGCGCGCTCTGGCAAGGCGAGCCGTAGGGAAAGCATAGTCACGCGAGACCGTCCGCAAAAAAATCTCGACATGTTTGATTGTTTTATAAAAACACACGGAACCCTTGGAACATGCCTAAACTCCAAATTGCGCGGGTTGGACTAATAACTGACCCCTAGGGCGCTACGACGCGCCTGAACCCTTGTCCATTGGTTTGCACACAAAGAGAACAAAGCTATGAAACGGATCCTTCTCGGTACTCTCTTCACCGTCGTCTCCCTCAATGCAATGGCTGAAGCACCAGGCGGCCCGAACTGCGGTTGGGGCAACATGTTGTTCGAAGGCCAGCGCGGTACTCCAGCGCACTTCCTGGCTTCCACCACCAACGGCACCTCGGGTAACGCCACCTTCGGCATGACCTCGGGCACCAACGGTTGCAGCACCAACAGCGCGCTGACCTACGGCGGCAAGTCCTGGATTGCCATGAATGGCATGATGAACGAGCTGTCCGAAGACATGGCCAAGGGCAATGGCGAAGCGCTGACCACCTACGCCGTGGTACTGGGCGTGGCGCCAGAAGATCGCGAGCACTTCGCGGCCGTGACCCACGAGCACTTCCAGCAGATCTTCAGCAAAGCTGACGTGACCGCTGACGACGTGCACAACAACACCCTGGCTGTACTGAAAAGCGATGCCCGCCTGGCGAAATACGCCAGCACTCAGGCTTAAGCTCGATCCGCCCGCGCCTTTCGGGGCGCGGGTTTTAATTTTTGGACCCGCCTCCCCTTTGGGTCTCACTTTTACCGACTTAAGTTGCCCCTATGCTCAAACGCTTTGCCTGGCTGGCACTCTTCGCTTGCGCCCCGCTGTATGCGGCACCGCATCTTGATGATCAACGTTTGCAGCAATTGGCCAACGACCCGTTCTGGTTATCCCTGGGCCACTACGAAGCCGGCAAGATCAGCGGCTGGCGCAGCTATGTCAGCGACAAAAAATTCTTCCTCGCAGCTGATGGCGCCCACCATCCGGATGCCGAACTCAAGGCCACCGTAGAAGCACTGTATGCTCCGGCCAGCCTGGGTGAGAAACACGCCCAATGCGTTTACCCCGCACGCACCCGCTGGCTCAAGGCGCAGTTGAACCTGACCGACCTGCCCGCGCTGGAGTGCAAGGAATTCACCCAATGGTTCAAGGACGTCGCGCCCCATAGCGCGGTGATGATTTTCCCGGCGGCCTACCTCAACAGCCCATCGTCGATGTTCGGCCACACCCTGCTGCGCATCGACCAGGCCGACGTACAGAGCAACAACACCGCGCTGCTCAGCTATGCGATCAACTTCGGCGCCTATATCGAAGGTTCGGACAACAGCATCCTCTATGCCTGGAAAGGCCTGATGGGTGGCTACCCCGGCCTGTTCGCCCTGGTGCCCTACCAGGAAAAGCTCTCGGAATACCGTAGCCTTGAGAACCGCGACCTGTGGGAATATCGCCTGAACCTCACCGAAGTCGAGACCAAACGCATGGTCGAGCACGTTTGGGAGCTCAAGCAGATCCAGTTCGACTACTTCTTCTTCGACGAAAACTGCTCCTATCGCCTGCTGGAACTGCTGCAAGTCGCACGCCCCGGCCTGCGCCTGACCGAACAGTTTCCACTCACGGCCATCCCTACCGACACGGTCAAAGCCGTGAAGGACGCGGGCCTGGTAGAAAAAATCGACTACCGCCCGTCCCGTGAGCGCGAGCTGCTGGAACGCGCCAAGCCACTGGACGGCGACGAGCAGGAATGGGTGTTGAAGGTCAGCGACGACCAGAAACAATTGCAGGAGCCCGCCTTCAAAGCCCTGCCCCGCGAGCGCCAGGCCCTGATCATCGACGCCGCCTATCGCCTGGGCCGCTACCGCGCCAATGGCCTGGAGCGCGACACTGCACGCTCCCAGCGCAGCTTCGAACTGCTGCGCGCGATCAACCAGAACCCGGCGCCCGACCTGAAGATCACCCCGCCTGGCCTGCCGGAAAACGGCCACGAATCACGCACCTGGCAAGCCGGCATCGGCACCCGCGGTGACAAGGCCTTCGGCGAATACGGGCTGCGCATGGCCTACCATGACCTTAACGACAACGCCGAAGGCTTCCCGCTGGGCGCGCAGATCGAGATCCTGCAGATGAAACTGCGCCAGTACGAAGGCAACCACTGGCAACTGCAGCAACTGGACCTGGCCACCATCCGCTCCCTGACCCCGCGCAACGCCCTGCTGCAGCCCTGGTCATGGCAAGTCACCGGCGGCCTGGAGCGCGTACCCGGCAAACACGACGACGAAACCTTGGTGGCCCACGTCAACGGCGGCGCCGGCGGCACCTGGCAACTGCGCGACGACATGCTCGGCTTCGCCCTCGGCACCGTGCGCGTGGAGCACAACAACGACTTCAGTGAAGCCATCTCCCCAGCGGCCGGCTTCAATACCGGCGTGCTGTGGAAAAACCCACTGGGCAACCTCAGCCTGGAAGCCAAGGGCGACTTCTTCACCAATGGCGAAGTTCGCCGCAGCATCAGCCTGAACCAGCAGTGGGAACTGTCCCGCAACCTCGGCCTGCGCCTGAGTGCCCAACGCGAATACAGCCACCTTTCCACGCCAGTGAATGAAGTGATGCTCGAAGTGAAGTGGTATCACTACTGATCGACGACCCCATGTGGAAGAGGGCTTGCTCCCGATAGCGGTGCATCAGTAACAGCCAGGCTGACTGACCCACCGCATTCGCGAGCAAGCCCGCTCCCACACTTATGTGTGCCTGGCCTGAATCCTATGCCCACCGCCGATCAAATGTGGGAGGGGGCTTGCCCCCGATGGCGATGCATCAGTAACAGCCAGGCTGACTGACCCACCGCCATCCCAGGCAAGCCAGCTCCCACACTTATGCGTGCCTGGCCTGAATCCTATGCCCACCGCCGATCAAAGGTGGGAGGGGGCTTGCCCCCGATGGCGATGCATCAGTAACAGCCAGGCTGACTGACCCACCGCATTCGCGAGCAAGCCCGCTCCCACACTTATATGTGCCAGGCCTGAATCTTGCGCCCACCGCCGATCAAATGTGGGAGGGGGCTTGCCCCCGATGGCGATGCATCAGTAACAACCACGCTGACTGACCCACCGCATTCGCGAGCAAGCCCGCTCCCACACTTATGTGTGCCAGGCCTCAATCCTGCGCCCACCGCCGATCAAATGTGGGAGGGGGCTTGCCCGCGATAGCGGTGCATCAGTAACAGCCAGGCTGACTGAACCACCGCCTTCGCGAGCAAGCCCGCTCCCACATTTGGCTCGGGTATATTCGTTGCTCCATCCAATCAGGAGCTCCAAATTGGCCGAGCATGCCGTTCTAAAATAGGACATTGAAACAAGCCTTAAGATAAACCTGTGGCGAGGGAGCTTGCTCCCGTTGGGCTGCGCAGCAGCCCTAATAAAGAACAACCGGGTGAGGCTGATACTCCTCAGCGCAAGGTTCTGGGGCTGCTACGCAGCCCAACGCGGGCAAGCCCGCTCGCCACAGGTACAGGTACAGGTACAGATATAGATACAGGTGCAGATGCCGGTGCAGGTGCAGGTGCAGATGCAGGGCTGGCTGCTCAAAATCCAAGACGTCCAACACCTTTCTCACCTTGCTTTCACACCTCCCCGACAAATCCCTAACTAAACTTCCCCCTATCAGCCGTGAAACGGCCAGGGAGTACGCCATGTGGCGGTCTGCGGTATTGCTGTGTGCAATGGTGTGGCTGACGGGTTGCCAATCAACCCATCAGGATTTACTCGCCAAAGGTTATCCACCGGCCTTTGCCGATGGTTTTGACGACGGCTGCAGCAGCGGCCGCCAGGCCGCAGGGGTGATCAGCGGAGAGTTTCGCAAGAATGTGCCGCGCTATCTGAAGGACCGGACTTACGCCGAAGGCTGGGAGGACGGCTTTCGCCAGTGCAAAGCCATGCGTGAGAACGAAGAGTTGCGCGACTACAAGGATAACCACTGGGACGACCGCGAGCGCGCCTGGCAGCAGGAGAAGGACCGCGACGCCGCGCGGGCTTATCGCTCGCAATAGGTCGCTTTCAGACATCCATCGAAACTAATGCGCGGCGACCATGGCCCAAACTCCATAGAGGGAGAACGTCATGAGCCGTGCTTTTGTAAATGAAGACAATGCTGCTGCCCAGGCTGATCAGCCGGTAGAACGCCAGGTCAGCGGGCAACCCAACCGCCTCACTGCGCAAGGCTTGGCGCAGTTGCAGGCCAAGGTTGCGCAGTTGCAGCAGGCATACAGCGTCGAATCCGCCAAGGGCGACAAGCAGCGCCAAGCCGATCTTGAGCGGGATTTGCGCTATTTCAATCAGCGCGTGCAAAGCGCGCACGTGGTGCCGCCTGCCACCTCCACCGACAAGGTGCAGATCGGCAGCTGGGTCACCTTCGCCAACGAGCAGGATGAGCAGCAGCGCATCCAGTTGGTCGGCGAAGACCAGGCCGATGCCGGCGCGGGCCTGATCAATTGGGGTTCACCTTTGGGCCGTGCATTGCTCGGCGCCCAGGTTGGCGACGAGGTGCTGTGGCAGCGCCCCGTCGGCGATCAATTGATCGAAGTGCTGCGCATCGAACCCGAGGTTTAGACGATGCCTTGGGCCAGCATCGCGTCGGCGACTTTCACGAAGCCTGCGATGTTCGCGCCCTTCACGTAGTTGACACGGCCGTTTTCTTCGCCGTAATGCACGCAGGCATGGTGGATCGACTGCATGATGTTGTGCAGTTTGCTGTCCACTTCGCCAGCGCTCCACAGCAGGCGCATGGCGTTCTGCGACATTTCCAGGCCACTCACGGCTACACCGCCGGCGTTGGAGGCCTTGCCCGGGGCGAACAGAATGCCCGCCTCGATAAAGATATCCACCGCCTCCAGCGTGGTCGGCATGTTGGCGCCTTCGGCCACACAGATGCAGCCGTTGCGCAGCAGGGTGCGGGCGGCTGCGGCGTCGAGTTCGTTCTGGGTGGCGCAGGGCAGCGCGATGTCGCACGCCAGTTCCCAAGGCGTTTTGCCTTTGCAGAATTCCAGGCCGAAACGCTCGGCCAATTCGCTGATGCGACCGCGTTGCACGTTTTTCAGCTCGAGCAGGGCCGACCATTGCTCCTCGGTCAAACCGCTTTCGGCGTACAGGGTACCTTCGGAGTCAGATAGGGAAATCACCTTGCCGCCCAGGTCCATCACCTTGCGCGCCGCGTATTGCGCCACGTTGCCGGAGCCGGAAACCGCCACGCGCTTGCCTTCAACCCGCTGGCTGTTGCGCTTGAGCATTTCTTCGGCGAAGTACACGCAGCCGAAACCGGTGGCTTCCGGGCGGATCAGGCTGCCGCCATAGGTCATGCCCTTGCCGGTGAGCACGGAGGTGAATTGGTTGCTCAGGCGTTTGTACTGGCCAAACAGGAAGCCGATTTCGCGAGCGCCCACGCCAATGTCACCGGCCGGCACGTCCACATCCGCGCCGATATGGCGGTACAGCTCGCTCATGAACGACTGGCAGAAGCGCATCACTTCGGCGTCGCTCTTACCTTTGGGGTCAAAGTCCGAGCCGCCCTTGCCGCCGCCCATGGGCAGCGAGGTCAGGGAGTTCTTAAAGGTTTGCTCGAAGGCGAGGAACTTCAACACGCCCAGGTTCACCGACGGGTGGAAGCGCAGGCCGCCCTTGTACGGGCCGATGGCGCTGTTCATCTGGATGCGGAAACCGCGATTGACCTGGACCTTGCCATGATCATCCACCCACGAAACCCGAAAGGTAATCGCGCGTTCCGGCTCGCAGATGCGTTCCAAAATGCCCGAGGTCAGATAATGCGGGTTAGCTTCGAGAAACGGCCACAGGCTACGTAGGACTTCTTCTACAGCCTGGTGGAATTCTGGCTGGTCAGGGTCGCGTTTCTTCAGGCGGGCAAGGAAGGATTCGACGGATTCGATCATGAAAAGTCTCGGCAAATTGATTGTTTTTAAATGAGATTGGGCCGGACCTTAGCAATTCAGATTGCACCTGAAAAGCGCAAAATGTCGCCTTTGTGAATTTAAATGGTGCATTTGATATAAATAGCCAAGCGTTTTCGCACCAGTAAAGGGATTTCAATTTAGATCATGCACCAATAGTTAAACTGCTTTCGCGAGCAAGCCCGCTCCCACATTTGATCGAGTTCCAGCTTTGGAATGCAGTCGAATGTGGGAGCGGGCTTGCTCGCGAATGAGCCCAACTCGGTTTCCCTGAAACACACGCAAAAAAAAGCGGAGCCCGAAGGCTCCGCTTGTTTAAACCAACCCAAATCAGGCCAGTTTTTTGTGCCGTACACGGTGCGGCTGAGCAGCTGCTTCGCCCAAACGCTTTTTACGGTCCGCTTCGTACTCGGTGTAGTTGCCTTCGAAGAACACCGCTTGCGAGTCGTCTTCGTACGCCAGGATGTGGGTGGCCACGCGGTCAAGGAACCACCGATCGTGAGAGATCACAATGGCAGCGCCCGGGAAGTCCAGCAGGGCTTCTTCCAGGGAACGCAGGGTTTCAACGTCGAGGTCGTTGGACGGTTCGTCGAGCAGCAGCACGTTGCCGCCCTCTTTCAGGGTCAGGGCCAGGTGCAAGCGACCGCGCTCACCACCGGACAGGTCCTTGACGAACTTCTGCTGGTCGCCGCCCTTGAAGTTGAAACGGCCAACATAGGTGCGCGACGGGATTTCATAGTTGCCGATACGGATCTGGTCCGAGCCATCGGAGATTTGCTGGAATACCGTCTTGCTGCCGTCCAGGTCTTCGCGGCTCTGATCCACACAGGCCAACTGCACGGTTTCGCCCACTTCGATGGTGCCTGAATCCGGCGTTTCCTTGCCCATCAGCATGCGGAACAGGGTCGACTTACCGGCACCGTTACCACCGATAACGCCGACGATCGCGCCTTTTGGCATGGAGAACGACAGGTTGTCGATCAACACGCGGTCGCCATAACCTTTGGAAACGTTCTTGAATTCGATGACCTTGTCACCCAGGCGCGGGCCGGCCGGGATGTAGATCTCGTTGGTTTCGCTGCGCTTCTGGAATTCCTGCGATTGCATTTCTTCAAAGCGTTGCAGACGGGCCTTGGATTTGGACTGGCGGGCCTTGGCGCCTTTGCGCACCCACTCCAGTTCTTCCTTCATGGCTTTTTCGTGGGCCGATTGCTGCTTGGATTCAGCCGCCAGACGGTCGGACTTGGCTTCCAGCCAACCGGAGTAGTTGCCCTCGTAAGGGATACCGGCTCCACGGTCGAGTTCCAGAATCCAGCCAGCCACGTTATCCAGGAAGTAGCGGTCGTGCGTGATCGCAACCACGGTGCCCGGGAAATCGTGCAGGAAGTGCTCCAGCCAGGCCACGGAATCGGCGTCCAAGTGGTTGGTCGGTTCGTCGAGCAGCAGCATGTCGGGGGCCGACAGCAGCAGGCGGCACAGGGCCACACGGCGCTTTTCACCACCGGACAGGAATTCAACCTTGGCATCCCACGCCGGCAGGCGCAGCGCATCGGCGGCGACTTCCAGCTGGCGCTCCAGGTTGTGACCATCGCCGGCCTGCAGGATGGCTTCGAGCTTGGCCTGTTCGGCGGCCAGTTTGTCGAAGTCGGCGTCTTCGTCGGCGTAGGCCGCGTAGACTTCGTCCAGGCGCGCCTGGGCGTTCTTGATCACGCTGACGGCTTCCTCGACCACTTCACGCACGGTCTTGGTCGGGTCCAGGATCGGCTCTTGCGGCAGGTAACCGATGTTCAGCTCGGGCATTGGACGGGCTTCGCCTTCGAACTCGGTGTCGACGCCGGCCATGATTTTCAGCAGCGTGGACTTACCCGAACCGTTGAGGCCGAGCACGCCGATCTTGGCGCCGGGGAAGAAGGACAGCGAAATGTTTTTAAGGATTTCCCGCTTCGGCGGAACAACTTTTCCCAGCCGATGCATGGTGAATACGTATTGAGCCATGGTAAACCTAGCGTCAGTGACTGATGAATTAAGCGGGCGAAACCCGTGCCAGGCCATGCGCCGCGCGGGCCGTTGATGGTCATCAATGCCTGCGTACGAAAAAAGCCTGAGTGTCTGGGGCTGGAACGCCCTCGCGTAACCGGCAAAGCTACCTGAATGCGCTTGGTCAGTCCAGCCAGGCGGGGCTGGCACTTTGCCACAAGTCAAGGCATGCTAGCCGCCCTTCGGGCGTCCGGCTTATAGTGCACGTCGCGCGCCAGTCCAGCCAAACCGCAGGATCACAGCTTGTCCAAAGTCACGCCGCCAACTCCCCTGCGCGCCGCTCACATAGCGCCGGGAGCGCCCCTGCACGGCACCTTTAAAGGCGCATTGGCGACGCTTGTCCTCATGCTGCTCGCATTATTGTTCTGGCAACTGCTCGACCAGTTGCAGCAAAACCAGAAAAACCAGCAGCAATACACCATCGACTACAGCGCCGACCTGGCTGAACAAATCAGCCTGAACATGGCCCTGAGCGCAAAAATCGCCCTCAACCTGCTACCGATGGTCGAACCGCCGCGCGACGCCGAACAGCAACAGGCCCTGATGCGCACCCTACAGCGCTCCCTGCCGGAGTTGCGCAGCGTCGCCCTGCTCGCCCCCAGCGGTGCGATGATCAGTGACAGCGCCAGCGACAGCCAGGACAGCGCCTGGCTCGAAGAATTGGTGCAGCGCAGCCATTCCCAGTCGTACTACCTGAGCAACAACAGCGACGGCACCCTTATCTATCTATTGCTGCACCAGCCGAGCGGCGGTTCACGGGTGTATTGGGCGCTGCGCCTGACGCCCAATTACCTGACCGGCCTCACCCGCCAGGATAGCCAGGGCCAACGCCCCCTGTGGGTCATCGAGAACCGCCTCAACCACCGCGTCATCAGTCGTGACAGCGGCATGCCGGCGCAATGGGCAAGCGCGCTCACCCCCGACGAACTGAACAAAAGTGTACTGGTCACGCCCCTGAGCAAAAGCGACTGGCAGTTGCGTGGGCTGTTCGACCGCACCGCCGTGCTGGAGCAACTGCTGCCGGCGTTTATCGGCAAATGCCTGCTGGGCCTGGCGTTTTCGCTGATCCCGCTGATCGTGCTGCTGAACATGCGCCGCCGCCAGCGCCAGGTGCATGAAGGCCGCCGGCGCTACCAGGATATTTTCGAAGGCACCGGCGTGGCCCTGTGCGTGCTCGACCTGTCCGGCCTCAATGCGCATTTCGACAAGGCGCACCTGCAAACCCGCGAGCAACTGCAGGCCTGGCTGCGGGATAACCCCGAAGAACGCCAGCAACTGCTCAGGGAGCTGCGCATCACCGAGGTCAACCAGGTGGCGGTGCGCCTGCTCAACGTGGGTTCCTGCGACGAAGCCTGGGAGCGCCTGATCGATGACTGCCCGCGCAACGTGACCTCCATCGGCTACCAGATCCTCGAGGCCGTGCTCACCCAGCAAAACCAGCTGGAGCTGGAAATCCAGCTCAAGGACGTGGCCGGCAACGAACAATACCTGTGGCTGGTGATGCGCCTGCCGGAGCAACAGGACGATTTCAAAGCGGTGATCCTCAGTATCAGCGATATCACCAGCCGCAAGCTGATCGAACTGTCGCTGGTGGAACGCGAGAGTTTCTGGTCGGACGTGGTGCGTACTGTGCCCGACCACCTGTATGTGCAGGACGTAATCAGCCAGCGCATGATTTTCAGCAACCACCACCTGGGCCACACCCTCGGCTATAACAAGGCCGAATTGCAGCAAATGGGCGAGTACTTCTGGGAAATCCTGCTGCACCCCGACGACGCCGGGCATTATCACGACTTGCGCCAGCAGCAACGGGAAGTCGGCTACACCACCCAACTGCAATGCCAACTGCGCTTCCGTCATCGCAATAACCAGTGGCGGCGCTTTGATATCCGCGAGCAGGCCCTGGCCCGGGACAAGAGCACGCAAGTCACGCGCATCATCGGCGTGGCCAAGGACATCACCGACCAGATCGAAGCCAGCGAATCCCTGCGCGACAGCGAACAGCGCTACCGCATGCTGGCCGAAAGCATCAGCGACGTAATCTGCTCCACCGACAGCCAGCTTGCGCTCAATTACATCAGCCCGTCGGTGAGCGCCGTGCTGGGTTACGACGTGGACTGGGTGTTCAAGAACGGCTGGCAGTCGATCATCGCCAACCCGCAACAACTGGCCGGTATCTACAGCCTGGTGGAACAGGTCAGTCGCGCGCTGGGCGACGCCGAGGCGCTGAGCAAACTGCGCGATGCAGTGCAGACCCAACTGTTCCTGTTCGACTGCCTGCGCGCCGATGGCCGCAAGGTGCCGATCGAGTTGCGCCTGGTGCTGGTGTGGGACGAACACGGCGCGTTCGAGGGCATCCTCGGCGTGGGCCGTGATATCAGCCAGCAGCGCCGCGCCGAAAAAGACCTGCGCATGGCCGCCACGGTATTCGAGCACTCCACCTCGGCGATCCTGATCACCGACCCCGCCGGTTATATCGTGCAGGCCAACGAGGCGTTCAGCCGGGTCAGCGGCTACGCGGTGGCGGATGTTCTCGACCAGTTGCCGAACATGCTCACCGTTGACGAACAGCAGGAAGCCCACCTGCGCTACGTGCTCAAGCAACTGCACCAGCACAGCACCTGGGAAGGCGAAGTGTGGCTCAAGCGCCGCAGCGGCGAGCATTACCCGGCCTGGGTCGGCATTACCGCCGTGTTCGACGATGAAGGCGACCTGGCTAGCTATGTGTGTTTCTTCAGCGATATCAGTGAGCGCAAGGCCAGCGAACAGCGCATCCACCGCCTGGCGTACTACGACGCCCTGACCCACCTGCCCAACCGCACGCTGTTCCAGGACCGCCTGCACACGGCGCTGCAGTCGGCCGAGCGGCAGAAGTCGTGGGTGGTGCTGATGTTCCTCGACCTTGACCGTTTCAAGCCGATCAACGACTCCCTGGGCCACGCTGCCGGCGACCGCATGCTCAAGGAAATGGCCACCCGCCTGCTCGGCTGCGTGGCCGAAGACGACACCGTGGCGCGCATGGGTGGCGACGAGTTCACCTTGCTCCTGCAACCGCGGGTCAGCCGCGAAATGGCGCTGAACCGCGCGATCCACGTGGCCGAGCAGATCCTCGCCAGCCTGGTGAAACCCTTTGTACTGGAAGGCCGCGAGTTCTTTGTAACCGCCAGTATCGGCATCGCCCTCAGCCCCCAGGACGGCAACGAGCTGAGCCAGCTGATGAAAAACGCCGACACGGCGATGTACCACGCCAAGGAACGCGGCAAGAACAACTTCCAGTTCTACCAGGCCGACATGAACGCCAGCGCCCTGGAACGCCTGGAGCTGGAAAGCGACCTGCGCCACGCCTTGGACCAGAACGAATTCGTGCTTTATTACCAACCGCAGTTCAGCGGCGACGGCAAACGCCTGACCGGCGCCGAAGCCCTGCTGCGCTGGCGCCATCCGCGTCGCGGGCTGGTGCCACCGGGGGACTTTATCCCGGTGCTGGAAGAGTTGGGCCTGGTGGTGGATGTGGGCGACTGGGTGATCAGCGAGGCCTGCCGCCAGCTCAAGACCTGGCACCAGAACAAGGTGCGTGTGCCGAAAGTCTCGGTGAACATCTCGGCGCGGCAGTTCTCGGACGGCCAGTTGGGTACGCGCATTGCCACCATCCTCGAAGACACCGGCCTGCCGCCGGCGTGCCTGGAGCTGGAGCTGACCGAAAGTATCCTGATGCGTGAAGTCAACGAGGCCTTGCATATCCTCGACAGCCTGAAAAACCTGGGCCTGAGCATTGCGGTGGATGACTTCGGCACTGGCTATTCGTCGCTCAACTACCTCAAGCAATTCCCCATCGACGTGCTGAAAATCGACCGCACGTTCGTCGACGGCCTGCCGTCCGGTGAGCAGGACGCGCAGATCGCCCGCGCGATCATCGCCATGGCCCATAGCCTGAACCTGGCGGTGATCGCCGAGGGTGTGGAAACCCATGAGCAGCTGGACTTCCTGCGCGAACATGGTTGCGACGAGGTGCAGGGTTACCTGTTCGGGCGGCCGATGCCGGCGAATCGGTTTGAGGCGCAGTTCAGTAATGATGCGCTGTTCATGTTCGATTGAGACTGTGTAGTGAGGCCCCTGGCCTCTTCGCGAGCAAGCCCGCTCCCACATTCGACCGCATTTCAAAGATGGAACTCGGTCAAGTGTGGGAGCGGGCTTGCTCGCGAAGGGGCCCTCACAGGCACCACTCATCCCTAAGTGAATCCCGCTTGTCCGCGACATGATGTCCTTTCATATGCCATCTAAAACCCATTGGGTTAGAATGCCCTCCTTTTCTGCCCCCGATCCTTGAGGACCGCCATGTTCAGCCGTGATTTGACTATTGCCAAGTACGACGCCGATCTCTTCGCCGCCATGGAGCAAGAAGCCGTGCGCCAGGAAGAGCACATCGAGCTGATCGCTTCGGAAAACTACACCAGCCCTGCGGTGATGGAGGCTCAAGGCTCGGTCCTGACCAACAAGTACGCCGAAGGCTACCCAGGCAAGCGCTACTACGGCGGTTGCGAATACGTCGACGTGGTTGAGCAACTGGCCATCGACCGTGCCAAGGAACTGTTCGGCGCCGATTACGCCAACGTCCAGCCACACGCCGGTTCCCAAGCCAACAGCGCCGTGTACCTGGCCCTGCTGCAAGGCGGCGACACCATCCTGGGCATGAGCCTGGCCCACGGCGGTCACCTGACCCACGGCGCCAGCGTTTCTTCCTCCGGCAAGCTGTACAACGCCGTTCAATACGGTATCGATGCCAACGGCCTGATCGACTACGACGAAGTCGAGCGCCTGGCGGTTGAACACAAGCCAAAAATGATCGTGGCGGGCTTCTCTGCCTACTCGCAGATCCTGGACTTCCCACGCTTTCGCGAGATCGCCGACAAAGTCGGTGCGTACCTGTTCGTGGACATGGCTCACGTGGCCGGTCTGGTCGCAGCTGGCGTCTACCCGAACCCGGTGCCATTCGCTGACGTGGTGACCACCACCACCCACAAGACCCTGCGCGGTCCACGTGGCGGCCTGATCCTGGCTCGCGCCAACGCCGAGATCGAGAAGAAGCTGAACTCCGCCGTATTCCCGGGCGCCCAAGGTGGCCCGCTGGAGCACGTGATCGCCGCCAAAGCGATCTGCTTCAAGGAAGCCCTGCAGCCTGAGTTCAAGACTTACCAGCAGCAAGTGGTGAAAAACGCCCAGACCATGGCCAGCGTGTTTATCGAACGCGGCTTTGACGTGGTGTCCGGCGGTACTGAAAACCACCTGTTCCTGCTGTCGCTGATCAAGCAGGACATTTCCGGTAAAGATGCTGACGCTGCCCTGGGCAAAGCCTTCATCACCGTGAACAAAAACTCCGTGCCGAACGACCCACGTTCGCCGTTCGTCACCTCCGGCCTGCGCTTCGGCACCCCGGCTGTGACCACTCGTGGCTTTAAAGAAGCAGAGTGCAAGGAACTGGCCGGCTGGATCTGCGACATCCTGGCTGACCTGAACAACGAAGCCGTGATCGACGCGGTCCGTGAGAAGGTCAAGGCCATCTGCAAGAAGCTGCCGGTGTACGGCGCTTGATTGCAGTTGCTTGAATGAAAAGCCCGGCTCTTGAGCCGGGCTTTTTTATGCCTGTCGGCATTTGAAATGCGGTTAATTGTGGGAGGGGGCTTGCCCCCGATAGCAGTGTGTCAGTCACACATTTATCTACTGACACACTCTCATCGGGGGCAAGCCCCCTCCCACATTTGATTGCATTTCAAGGCAGGTCAGGGTTGGTAGACCTTGGCAAAGCCTGCGCGAATCTTGTCTTCCGGCAGCTCATCGGCAATAAACACAATCACACTCTCCCGCGCCTCACCTTCAGCCCACTCAGTATCCCAGTCGAAGCCGTAGAGTTTCAGCACACCCTGGAACACCATCCGCCGGTCTTCCCCGGCAATATTCAGCACGCCCTTGTAGCGCAGCAGTTGCTTGCCGTGGTCTTCCAGCAGTTCGTTCATGAACTCGCTGAGGCGGTCGATATCCAGCGGCTGGTCGGTGCGCAGCACCAGGCTGGAAATGCGGTCGATGGAGGGCGCAGCACTGACCGGGCGCAGGCTCATGCCGGCGTTGAGGTTGAAGCCGCGCACATCGAGCAGTTCGGCCAGGTCGATGTTGCCGTGGTCCACCACGCGAATCGGTGCGCGGCGGTTGATGCGGGTCAGGCGCTCGCTGAGGGCGTCGAACGTGGCGGCGTCCACCAGGTCGCGCTTGCTCACCAGCAGGCGGTCGGCAAACCCGATCTGGGCCTGGGCGATGGTCTGGGTCAGGTGGTGTTCGGCGTGGGCTGCGTCCACCAGGGTGATGATGCCGTCGAGGATGTAGCGCTCGCGCAGGTCTTCATCGATAAAAAAGGTCTGGGCCACTGGCGCCGGGTCGGCCAGGCCAGTGCACTCGATCACCAGACGGTCGAAGGCAATCTCGCCGCTGTCCAGGCGTTCCAGCAGCAGGTAGAGGGCCTTGGTCAGGTCGGTGTGAATGGTGCAGCACACGCAGCCATTGGACAGGGTCATGACTTGCACCGGCTCTGCGCCTAACAGCTGGGTGTCGATACCGGCGTCGCTGAATTCGTTTTCGATCACCGCGATTTTCAGGCCGTGCTCGGCCTTGAGCAGGTGGCGCAGCAAGGTAGTCTTGCCGGCGCCAAGGAAGCCGCTGAGGATAGTTACCGGGATGGGAGAGGACAAAATATTCTCCTTGAAGAAACACAAAAACAAATGTGGGAGGGGGCTTGCCCCCGATAGCCGTGTGCCAGGCATTTATATGCCACTGATACACCGCTATCGGGGGCAAGCCCCCTCCCACATGGGATCACTGCCAGCCCGAACTCCAGGTCAACAGCACTTGGGCCCACCCTTGCCGCCGTAACGAGCTTCCTGGCGTTCCCGGAAGAACGCCTTGTAGTCCATCACCGGCTTGTCCGGGTGTTTGGTTTGCATATGCTCGACGTAGGTGTCGTAGTCGGGCATGCCGACCATCAGGCGCGCGGCCTGACCGAGGTATTTACCGAGGCGACTGATGTCATTGAACATGCTTGCAACCCTCGATTACGCGTCCGGCTGGGCCTGGAATGGTGCTTCTTTATCCGTACGTTCTTTGTTGCCCCAGGCGGCGACGCCGACCTTGAGCGCATAGAACAGGATGCTGAAGACCACAAACAGGAACAGCGCTGTCAGCGTTGCGTTGGTGTAGGCGTTCCAGATCACATGCTGCATCTGGTCGATGCTCTTGGCTGGGGCCAGGATCTGGCCGTTGGCCAGGGCATCACTGTACTTCTTGGCCAGCGACAGGAAACCGATCGCCGGGTTCGCGTCGAACAGCTTGATGAAGCCCGCCGTGGTGGTGCAGATCAGCAGCCATACAGCCGGCAGCATGGTCACCCAGATGTAGCGTTGGCGCTTCATTTTGATCAGCACAACGGTCGCCAGCATCAGCGCGATACCCGCCAGCATCTGGTTGGAGATACCGAACAGCGGCCACAAGGTGTTGATGCCGCCCAGTGGGTCGATAACGCCCTGGTACAGCAGGTAACCCCACATGGCCACGCAGCCGGCGGTCGCGATCAGGTTGGCGGTCCAGGACTCGGTGCGTTTGAGCGCCGGCACGAAGGAACCCAGCAGGTCTTGCAGCATGAAGCGACCGGCCCGAGTACCGGCGTCTACCGCCGTGAGGATGAACAACGCTTCGAACAGGATCGCAAAGTGGTACCAGAACGCCATGGTGTTTTCACCTGGCAGCACACTGTGCAGGATCTGCGCGATACCCACGGCCAGCGTCGGTGCACCGCCGGCACGCGCCAGGATGGTGGTTTCACCGATGTCATGGGCCACGGCCGACAGCGCCTCAGGCGTAATCGCAAAACCCCAGCTGCTGACGGTTTGCGCCACAGTCACCACGTCGGTGCCGACAATGGCGGCCGGGCTGTTCATGGCGAAGTACACGCCAGGCTCGATCACCGAAGCCGCAACCATCGCCATGATGGCCACGAATGACTCCATCAGCATGCCGCCGTAACCGATGTAACGGGCATGGCTTTCATTGGCCAGCAACTTGGGCGTGGTGCCCGAAGAGATCAGCGCGTGGAACCCCGAGACCGCGCCACAGGCAATGGTGATGAACAGGAACGGGAACAGGCCGCCCTTCCACACCGGGCCGGTGCCGTCGATGAACTGGGTCAGGGCCGGCATTTTCAGGTCAGGCATGGTGACCAGGATGCCGATCGCCAGAGCGATGATGGTGCCGATTTTGAGGAAGGTGGAGAGGTAGTCACGCGGGGCCAGGATCAGCCACACCGGCAGTACCGCCGCGACGAAACCGTAGCCGATCAGCATCCAGGTGATCTGGATACCGGTGAAGGTGAACGCCTTGGCCCACACAGGATCGGCGGCAATCTGCCCGCCCAGCCAGATCGAACCGAGCAGCAACAGCACGCCGATGACCGAAATCTCACCGATGCGGCCCGGGCGGATGTAGCGCATGTAGATGCCCATGAACATCGCGATCGGGATAGTCGCCATCACCGTGAAGATGCCCCATGGGCTCTCTGCCAGGGCCTTGACCACGATCAGCGCCAGCACCGCGAGGATGATGATCATGATCAGGAAGCAGCCGAACAGCGCGATGGTCCCCGGAATGCGGCCCATTTCTTCGCGAACCATATCCCCCAGGGAACGGCCGTTGCGACGAGTGGACAGGAACAGGACCATGAAGTCCTGCACGGCACCGGCCAGCACCACGCCGGCAATCAGCCAGAGCGTGCCGGGCAGGTAGCCCATTTGCGCTGCCAGTACCGGGCCGACCAGTGGGCCTGCACCGGCAATCGCCGCAAAGTGGTGACCGAAAAGGATGTGTTTGTTGGTCGGCACATAGTCCAGACCGTCGTTGTTGACCACTGCGGGGGTGGCCCGCCGTGGATCGAGTTGCATCACGTTGTTAGCGATGAACAGACTGTAGTAACGGTACGCGACCAGATAAATGGCCACGGCAGCGACCACAATCCACAAGGCGTTGATCGCCTCGCCGCGGCGCAAGGCCACTACGCCAAGGGCGCACGCTCCTACGATTGCCAGCACCAGCCAGGGTAGGTGGCGTAGCAGGCTATTATTATTTTTCATTTTTATATTCCAGCCAGGGTGGACAGAAAGGACAGCCAGTCCGAGTTTAGCGCTGTTGGCCCCAAAGACCACCCCCCTACGTTGGTCTAGAGCCTTGCCGGGGCAAAAAAAGCGGAAATAAATGCCCGTTGATGGCTTAAGGCTACAATCCCTTTATCCACAGAGGGTTTCACCATGACCGAGCACCCGTCTGACCGCCGCCGTTTTCGGCGTATTGCCTTCGATGCCCGCACAACCATCGCGCAAGACGGCTGGAATTGGCCGGTGCAATTGGTGGATTTATCGCTCAAGGGTTTGCTGGTGCAACGCCCGGACGACTGGCGCGGCAATGGCAAGGCGCCGTTCGATGTGGATATCCGCCTGGACCCACAGGCGCATATACAGATGCAGGTCAGGCTGGCCCATGACGATCATGGCCAGCTTGGGTTTGTGTGCGAGCACATTGACCTGGAGTCGATCAGCCATTTGCGCAGGCTGATCGAGCTGAACCTGGGGGATGAAGAAGAACTGCACCGCGAGTTGGCGGCGCTGCTGGAAATCTAACAGCCAACATTAATCAAATGTGGGAGGGGGCTTGCCCCCGATGGCAGTGTGTCAGGCACTAAATAGGTCACTGACACACCGCTATCGGGGGCTTGCCCCCTCCCACATTGGTTTTTGCAGTGTTGCTGGTTATTCGAACAGTGCATCCAGCGCCTGCTCCAGGCGCGTGACTCCAATAATCGTTATGCCCGGCGGCGACTCTTTCGGCGCATTGCCCTTGGGCACAATCGCCCGCTTGAAGCCGTGCTTGGCCGCCTCCTTCAAGCGTTCCTGACCGCTCGGCACCGGGCGCACTTCACCCGACAAGCCCACTTCACCAAACACCAGCAGGTCATGAGGCAACGGCTTGTTGCGCAGGCTGGACATCACCGCCGCCATCAAGGCCAGGTCGGACGCCGTCTCCAGCACCTTGACCCCACCGACCACGTTGAGGAACACATCCTGGTCGTGGGTCGGGATGCCGCCATGCCGGTGCAGTACCGCCAGCAACATCGCCAGGCGGTTCTGGTCCAGGCCGAGGGTCACCCGTCGCGGGTTGGCCAGGTGGCTGTCGTCCACCAGCGCCTGCACTTCCACCAGCATGGGGCGGGTGCCTTCCCACGTTGCCATCACCACACTGCCCGGGACTTCTTCCTGGGCGCGGGTAAGAAAAATCGCCGAAGGGTTAGAGACTTCTTTCAGCCCCCGGTCGGTCATGGCGAACACACCCAGTTCGTTGACGGCACCGAAGCGGTTCTTCACCGCGCGCAGCAGGCGCAGGCGGCCGTCGGACTCGCCTTCGAAATACAGCACGGTATCGACCATATGCTCGAGCACCCGCGGCCCGGCCAAGGCGCCTTCTTTGGTCACGTGGCCGACCAGGAAAATCGCCGTGCCACTCTGCTTGGCATACCGCACCAGCAGCGCCGCACTTTCGCGCACCTGGGACACCCCGCCCGGCGCCGATTGCAGTTGCTCGGTGAAAATCGTTTGGATCGAGTCGATCACCATGACCTTGGGTTTTTCGATACGGGCCGTGGCGATGATGCTTTCGATGCAGGTTTCGGTCATGACCCGCAGCTGGTCCTGGGGCAAGCCCAGGCGCCGGGCGCGCATGGCCACTTGCTGCTGGGATTCTTCGCCGGTGACGTACAGCGCCGGCATGCGGCTGGCGATGCTGCACAGGGTTTGCAGCAGGATCGTCGATTTGCCGATGCCGGGGTCACCGCCGATCAGCACCACCGAGCCGTCCACCAGGCCGCCGCCGAGTACCCGGTCCAGCTCGCCGGACGCCGTGGAGAAACGCGGAATCTCTTCGACGCTGACTTCGGCCAGGGTCTTGATCTGCGCCTGTTGCCCGGTCCAGCCGGCACGGCCGGTGGGGGCTGCGGCGCCGCCGCTTTCGATCATGGTTTCCGTCAGGGTGTTCCACGCGCCGCATTCGGTGCATTGGCCGGCCCACTTGGGAAAGGTCGCGCCGCACTCCGTGCAGCCGTACATGCGCTTGGCCTTTGCCATTTGAGAACCTCCAACCGAAAAACCGCGATGATAGCTCAGCGCGACGCCGGGGTCCGGATTTCACCGCTGGCCAATCGTGAAGCACTGTTGCCGATCGGGTCTTCGGCGTTGAGGTCCGCGCCCTTGGCTTTGAGTTCATCCAGCAGCTCAACGCGCTTGAACAACCCGGCGTACATGGCGGCGGTCTGCCCGGCGCCGTTGCGTTGGTCAGGGTTGCAGTCGGTAGCCAGCAGGCGCTGGGCGATTTTCAGCTCCGCTTTGAAGATCGCGCCCATCAAGGCTGTGTTGCCGCGTTTGTCCTGCACACAGGCATCGGCGCCGGCGGCGAGCAGGCGCTCTACGTAGGCGTTTTCACCATGGTAGGCGGCGAGGATCAGCGCGGTGTAGCCCTTATCGTCCTGGGTGTTGAGGCTGTAGCCCGAATCGATAAAGGTGTTGAGCATGTCGAGGTCGCCACGGCGGGCGGCGTCGAAGTAATAGTCTTGCAGCTGCGCCTTGAGCGCTGTCGGCTCAGGGGATTCGGCATGGGCGACAAAGGCCAGCATGGCCAGCAGCAAACCGATAGAAATACGCATGGTTTTCTCTCCTGCCAAAAGGCCGATGCCCACACCGGGCATCGACCATAACCAACGGATCAGTCGTTGAGTTTGTCGGCCAGCGCCTTCACGCGCGCCAGGTCACCCTTGGCAACCTTCGCAACGCCGGTGCCGTACTCCGGGTCGGCTTTGTAGAGGAACGACAGGATGATGTGCTTGCTCTCGTCATCGGTGGTGGCCAGCGAGCCACCGAAGTTTTCGATCAAGTCTTGACGCTCTTTCTTACTGTAGGAGCGGTACAAATCACCGGCCTGCTTGAAGTTCTGCTCACGCTGGATCTTCGCCTGCTGGGTGCTGCCCGCCAGCGCCGACTGGCTGTAACGCGCGGTTTGCGGTTCCTCGCGGTTTTCCAGGCGGCTTGGCTGGTAGTTCACGCCGCTGGTGGTCTTGCCGAAATTCATCGCGCCATCCTGGTTACCGTTGTTGACGGTGACCCGCGGGGCGTTGATCGGCAATTGCAGGGCATTGGCGCCCAGGCGATACATCTGCGTGTCGGCGTAGGAGAACACCCGGCCTTGCAGCAGGCGGTCCTCGGACGGCTCGATGCCCGGCACCAGGTTAGCCGGGGCCATGGCCACTTGCTCGGTCTCTTGGAAGACGTTCGCCGGGTTGCGGTTCAGCACCATCTGCCCGACTTTGCGCTCGGGGACATTCGGCCAGATCTTGGTCGCGTCCAGCGGGTCGAAGTCGAACTTGGCCAGGTCTTCCGGCTTGAGTACCTGCACGTACAGGTCCCACTTGGGGAAATCGCCCTTATTGATGTGGGTGACCAGGTCGTTTGTCATGTGGCTGTAGTCACGGCCCTGCACTTCGGTGACTTGCTTGGGGTCGAGGTTCTTGATGCCTTGCAGGCTCTTCCAGTGGAACTTGACGTAGTGCACCTCGCCCTTGGCGTTGATCAACTTGTAGGCGTGCACGCCATTGCCGTCCATTTCCCGGTAGCTGGCCGGAGTGCCGGAGTCGGAATACAGCTCGGTCAGCGTGCGGGTGGACTCTGGAACGTGGGAGAAGAAGTCGAAGCGGCGTGAGTCGTCATCCAGGTTGGTGCGCGGGTCGGGCTTGAACGCGTGGACCATATCGGGAAATTTGATCGCGTCGCGAATAAAGAACGTGGGGAAGTTATTGCCCACCAGGTCCCAGTTGCCGTCGGCGGTGTAGAACTTGGTGGCGAAGCCGCGCGGGTCACGCAGGGTTTCCGGGGAGTGGTTGCCATGCACCACGGCAGAAAAACGCACGAACACCGGGGTGGCCTCGCCGGCGGCGAACACCTTGGCCTTGGTCAGGTCGCTGAGGTTATCCGTGACGGTAAACGTGCCATGGGCACCGGTGCCACGGGCATGCACGACGCGCTCAGGGATGCGCTCGCGGTCGAAACGTTGCAGCTTCTGGATCAACTGCACGTCTTGCAGCAGCACCGGGCCATTGGCGCCGGCGGTCTGGGAGTTCTGGTTGTCGCCGACGGCAGCGCCATTATCGCGGGTCAGGTTGGCGGCGTGTACGGACAGGGAAAGCAGGCTGGCGGTTGCCAGAACCAACGCATATCGCGCTGAAACGGGCCCACGGCGTGTAGGGGTTTTCATCAAGTTTTCCTCTGGTTTTTTTAGTGCACATTCAGTTGTGCTTGCCAGAGGCTAGTGACCCTAGAGTCAGAAGATAAATAGAAAAACCGTACCAGGCCGATTAATAAAATAGTGTGGTAACCCACTGAAATGACGCGTAATTCGCGCGCGATTGGTGGCACTTTGCAAACTATTTGCGATTTAATGTGTCGATAAAAATTAACAGTGTTGCCGGTTGTGACGGGCAAGCCCGCTATGACTGACTTACACTGAGCCCCACCCTTCTCATCTGTAACAAGGAATAACCTATGGGCGTGATCAGTGAGTTCAAGGCCTTCGCGGTCAAAGGTAATGTGGTCGATATGGCCGTCGGTATCATCATCGGCGCCGCCTTCGGCAAAATTGTTTCCTCGTTTGTAGGCGACGTGGTGATGCCGCCCATTGGCCTGCTGATCGGCGGCGTAGACTTCGGTGACCTGGCGATAACGCTCAAGGCAGCGCAAGGCGATGTGCCTGCGGTGGTGCTGGCGTACGGCAAGTTCATCCAGAGCGTGATCGACTTTGTGATTGTCGCGTTTGCGATCTTCATGGGCGTGAAAGCCATCAACCGCCTGAAGCGTGAAGAGGCCGTGGCACCGAGCTTGCCACCAACGCCGACCAAGGAAGAACTGCTGCTGGGTGAGATCCGCGATCTGCTCAAGGCACAGAACGACAAGCCGCTTTAACCGGCACAGGCTTGGCAAAAAGGGCGCCCACTTGAGGCGCCTTTTTTATTACCAATAGTTTTCCACGGCCACCTGGCCAGGGCGGCGGCTGAGGCTCAGTTGCATGTCGCGCTGCTTGAGCAACTGGCGGGTGTCATCGACCATCTGCGGGTTGCCGCAAATCAGCACGCGCGAATGCTCGGGCGTCAGCGCCACGCCGGCAGCGCGCTCCAGCTCACCGTTTTCGATCAATGTGGTAATGCGCCCATTCAAGGCGCCGGGGTGTTGCTCACGGGTGACGGTGGGGATGTAAGTCAGTTTGTGTGCGTACTCGGCCAGGTACTCACGCTGCCCCAGCTCCTTGATCAGCGACTGGTAGGCCAGTTCCTGGGCTTCCCGCGCGCTGTACACCAGGACAATGCGCTCGAATTTCTCCCAGACTTCGAAATCCTGAAGGATCGACAAAAACGGCGCCACCCCGGTGCCGGTGCCCAACAGCCAAAGATCGCGACCATCGACGAAGCGGTTCAGTGTGAGGAACCCGGTGGCCTGGCGTTCCACCAGCAAGGTATCGCCCACCCGCAGGCGGCTCAGCTCACTGGTGAACTCCCCGCCAGGGACCACAATCGAGAAGAAATCCAAGTGCTCATCAAAGGGCGAGGACACCACCGAATAAGCGCGCCACACCGTGCTGCCATCGGCTTTGGTCACGCCCAGGCGTACGAACTGGCCGGCGGTAAACCGGAAACCCGGGTCGCGGGTGGTGCGCAACGTAAACAGGCTGGGGGTCAGCGATTGCACATCGAGCAAGGTCTGGCGGGTGAATTTCTCAGCGCTGGCGGTCATGGGGGGCTCCGTTCTACGAGGGGCCTAGTGTCCCTCAAAGTCGCGCGCAGAAACACCGGTGGTTTGTAGTGGCATCCCATGCAAGCCCAACAATGGCAGTTCAATAGCATTACAAATCAATTAGCTATTACCTCCATTATCAGAGACACAAACATAATGTTTAATTTGCGTTGATTAAATGCGTTAACTCACTAAAAAACCATAAGAAAAAAAGTAACGCCTCACCAGGCAAACTAACCACCTTGTCGAAAAGTCATTAATTACCTTCGACAAATAACAAAAATTTCATTCTGCCTTGTGGCTCATGTCCTACAATCATTTCCGTGCAACTTTGGGAATTCAGGACGTATCCCATGTCACGGAGAACCCCCATGGAGAGTTACCAATGCTTACCTGGCGCAACACACGACTCCCCAAGCTGGAAGGCGAAAGCGAGGCCACCAGCCTTTTCGATATGGCCGTCAACCACACTTACGCACTCGGCTTCCAATACTGTTCATTCACAATGAGTACTCAACTACCGAATAACCAAACGAAGCCCATCCACATCAACAACTATCCCGACGAATGGAATAACCTCTACAACCAAGCACGCTTTTATGAAGTTGATCCGGTTGTCAAACATTGCAAGCGTTGTGTATTGCCGCTTGTATGGGAGGAAAAAGCATTTAAAGACGCACCTAACCTATGGTCTTTAGCCCAATCATATGGCGTGCATCTGGGCTGGACCCAAGCCGTGCATGATTTCCAGGGCGTGTTCAGCATGCTGACCCTTGGGCGCAGTAAAGGCGAAGTCAGCCCGGAGGAGTTGTACGAAAAGGCCGGCCAGGTATTGTGGTTGTGCCACGCGCTGCATGCGGTCGTAGTGCGCACGTTTGCCGGCACCCCCAGCATCAACCCGGCCAGCACATTGACCTCGCGTGAAACGGAAGTCCTCAAGTGGTCGGCCATGGGCAAGACCGCGGCAGATATCGCCACCATCATGTGCCTGTCCGAACGCACGGTGGGCTTTCATATCTGCAGCTGCTTCAAGAAGCTGGGGGTTAACAACAAGATCGCCGCCGTGCTTTGTGCCTCGAAAGCGGGCTTGTTTTAAGCATCGTTGAAACACCGCATGTAATCCCTCTGGAAAAAAAGTAACATTTGCCACTCGCTCTGAGTGCTGAGCAGCCCCCCAGGGGTGCCGCCCGTAGTGCACTCAGACGCTTGCGCAGACGACTGCCGAGCCCCCATCGATTACCCAGAGCCTCCCCCGCCATGCCCCTGCTCGACAGCCCCTTCGCCCAGCTCGATCTGATCCGCCAGCCAGAGCAACATAACGATCCGCTGCAAGCCTTCGACGCCGCTGACGAGTACCTGCTCAGCCACCTCGCCGAACAGCAACCGAGCGCCACCACCCGCGTGCTGGTACTCAATGACAGCTTCGGCGCGCTGGCGGCCAGCCTGCAAGGCCATGCGCAGGTGACGTCCAGCGGCGACTCATTCCTCGCCGCCCAAGGCCTGGAAAAAAACCTGGTGCGCAACGGCAAGGCCTTTGATGCCGTGCCGTTCATCCCCGCCAGCCAGGTGCCCGCCGGCCCGTTCGACCGCGTGCTGATCCGCGTGCCCAAGACCCTGGCGTTACTCGAAGAACAACTGATTCGCCTGCAAGGCCAACTGGCGCCGAGCGCCGAGGTGATCGCGGGGGCGATGGTCAAGCACCTGCCCCGGGCAGCAGGTGAGTTGCTTGAACGCTACATCGGCCCGATGCAGGCCTCGCTGGCGGTGAAAAAAGCCCGGCTGCTGATCGCCACCGTTGAAGATCGCCCCACGGCCGTCTCGCCCTACCCGACGCGCTACACGCTGGACGCTCCCGCCATCGAACTGCTGAACCACGCCAACGTGTTCTGCCGCGAAAGCCTGGACATCGGCACCCGCGCGTTCCTGCCGCACTTGCCGAAAAACCTCGGCAGCGCACGCGTAGCCGACCTGGGTTGCGGCAACGGCGTGCTGGCGATTGCCAGCGCGCTGCACAACCCCGACGCGCAATACACCTTGGTGGACGAGTCGTACATGGCCGTGCAGTCGGCCCTGGAGAACTGGCAAGCCGCCCTCGGCGCGCGCGACGTGAGTGTGCGCGCCGCCGATGGCCTGGCGGGCCAGGAGCCCGATTCGCTGGACGTGGTGTTGTGCAACCCGCCCTTCCACCAGCAGCAGGTGGTCGGTGACTTCCTCGCCTGGCGCATGTTCCAGCAAGCCCGGGCTGCGCTGGTAGTCGGCGGCGCACTCTATATAGTCGGCAACCGCCACCTGGGTTATCACACCAAACTGGCGCGTTTGTTCCGCGGTGTCGAGCAGGTCGCCACCACGCCGAAGTTCGTCATCCTCAAGGCGCGCAAATAAAAAAAGCCCTCATGACGAGGGCTTGAAAACCGGGCTGCATAGCCCGGATCGGGATGTCAGTGAGTGGTCAGGCCGGCCGCATTCATAAACATGCGCATCAGGCTGGCCACGACAAACAGGGCCAGCACACTGCCGGTCCAGATCATCGCCAGCCACCCCAGGCGCCGCCACAACGGCTGCTTTTCGGCCTGTTCGATCTCGTGCAACGTAGGTTTGCCGGACATGCAACGACCCTCCTAGTGATAACCGTCTTCGTGGGTGACCTTGCCGCGGAACACGTAGTAGCTCCAGAAGGTGTAACCCAGGATGAACGGGATGATGAACAACGTGCCGACCAGCATGAAGCCCTGGCTCTGCGGTGGTGCGGCGGCGTCCCAGATCGACACCGATGGCGGAATGATATTTGGCCACAGGCTGATCCCCAGTCCGCTGTAGCCGAGGAAGATCAGCACCAGCGTCAGCAGGAACGGCGTGTAGTGCGCATTGCGAGCCACCGCGCGAATCAGCCCGTACATGGTCACCAGCACCAGGATCGGCACCGGCAGGAACCAGAACAGGTTCGGCAGGGTGAACCAGCGCGAAGCGATTTCCGGGTGCGTCAGTGGCGTCCAGATACTCACGATACCGATCACCGCCAGCACCACGAAAGCCAACGGCCGCGCCAGGTCGTGCATCTTCTCCTGCAATGGCCCTTCGGTTTTCATGATCAGCCAGGTGCAGCCGAGCAAGGCATACGCCACGATCAACGCCACACCGCAAAACATCGTGAACGGTGTAAGCCAATCCAGCGAGCCACCGGCAAACTGGCGGTCGACCACCGGGATGCCGTCGATAAACGCGCCGAGCGCCACGCCTTGGAAAAACGTCGCCGCCAGCGAGCCGCCGATAAAGGCCTTGTCCCACAGGTGACGCTTGTGGTCCTTGGCCTTGAAACGGAACTCGAAGGCCACGCCACGGAAGATCAGCCCGATCAGCATCAAAATCAGCGGCAGGTACAACGCCGACAACACCACTGAATAGGCCAGCGGGAACGCGCCGAACAACGCTGCGCCGCCGAGTACCAGCCAGGTTTCGTTGCCGTCCCATACCGGCGCGACGGTGTTCATCATCACGTCACGGTCGACTTTGCCGGGGATAAACGGAAAGAGGATGCCGATGCCCAGGTCGAAGCCGTCCATGACCACATACATCATGATGCCGAAGATGATGATCACGGCCCAGATCAGCGGAAGATCAATACCCATCTCAATTCCCCTTGTGCTGGATGTGGGCTTGGTCGTCATCGCTGCCGTCATCGGCCGCAGACAAAGGCCGAGCCGGCGTGCGTTTCTGGCCAGGACCACCGTGCGTGGGTTCGCTGCCTTCGTGGGTCTGAGGCCCTTTGCGCACCAGGCGCATCATGTAGCCCAAGCCCGCGCCGAACAGCGCGAAGTACACCACCACGAACAGCACCAGGGTGATGGTCATCTGCGCCAGGCTATGCCCGGACGACGCATCCGCCGTGCGCATCAAGCCGTAGACCACCCACGGCTGGCGGCCGATCTCGGTGGTGAACCAGCCGGCCAGAATCGCGATCAGGCCGGACGGCCCCATCCACAAGGCCAGGTACAGGAACGGTTTGGACGTGTACATCTTGTCGCCACGACGCAGCCACAGGCTGAACAACCCGGTGAAGATCATCAGGAAGCCCAGGCCGACCATGACCCGGAACGACCAGAACACAATGGTCGAATTAGGGCGGTCCTCCGGCGGGAACTCCTTGAGCGCCGGCACCTGTTTATCCAGGGAGTGGGTGAGGATCAGGCTGCCCAGGTACGGGATCTCGACGGCGTATTTGGTTTTTTCGGCCTTCATATCCGGCCAGCCAAACAGGATCAGCGGGGTAGGCTCATCGCCTTTGTTTTCCCAGTGGCCCTCGATCGCGGCGATTTTCGCCGGCTGGTGCTTCAAGGTGTTGAGGCCGTGGAAGTCACCGATCACCGCCTGGATAGGCGCGACGATCAGCGCCATCCACATTGCCATGGACAGCATTTTGCGGATCGCCGGGTTGTCCTTGCCGCGCAGCAAATGCCAGGCCGCCGAGGAGCCGACAAAAAACGCCGTGGCAACGAAGGCCGCCGTGGCCATGTGCATCAGGCGGTAGGGGAAGGACGGGTTGAAGATCACTGCCAGCCAGTCGGTAGGGATCACACGCCCGTCGATGATTTCAAAGCCCTGGGGCGTCTGCATCCAGCTGTTGGACGCGAGAATCCAGAACGTCGAGATCAACGTACCGACGGCCACCATCACGGTGGAGAAGAAGTGCAGCTTGCGCCCCACCTTGTTCCAGCCGAACAGCATCACCCCGAGGAAACCGGCCTCAAGGAAGAAGGCCGTAAGTACTTCGTACGTAAGAAGCGGCCCGGTGACGGCGCCGGCGAAGTCCGAGAAGCGGCTCCAGTTGGTGCCGAACTGGTAGGCCATGACCAACCCGGAGACCACACCCATGCCGAAGTTGACGGCAAAGATCTTCGACCAGAAATGGTAGAGGTCACGGTAAGTGTCGTTGTGGGTCTTGAGCCACAAGCCCTCCAGCACCGCGAGGTAACTGGCCAGGCCGATGGTGATCGCCGGGAACAGGATGTGGAACGAGATGGTGAATGCGAATTGAATTCGGGCGAGATCTAGCGCCTCCAAACCGAACATAAGTCTTCCTCTGTCAGGTAATACCGGCTGCTGGCGGGAGCCTGCACCCACTGCCCCCACGGATATGGAGTGTGGCGAATTTCAATTCGTTTCTTTTTTTACCAGCCACGTAGGGATTCTGGCCTTGCGGCCGCCAGAGCAATCCCCACGGAGGTTTTGATCTGGATCAAGCATTGCTGAAAGAGTAGTCCCATTTTCGATGTTGGTCGGCGTGGTCTTTTGCCGCGTGACAGACTGCCTCAGCTCAGTTGTTGCAACTATCTGTTACAACTTAGTGATAATCTCGGCGCTCCCTCCGGCCCTGACCAGAATTCCCGATGCCTAGTGAACCTGCGTTGCTGTTGCGTCACCACCGCCCTTTCATCGCGTTCTGGCTGGCACGGATCTTTACCGCCAGCGGCTTCCAGATGCTCACCGTGGCCATTGGCTGGAACCTCTACCAACTGACCGGCAATGTGCTGGACCTGGGGTTGGTCGGCCTGGTGGAATTCGTGCCTCGCGTGCTGTTCATGCTGCACACCGGGCATGTTGCCGACCGCTACGAGCGGCGCAAGGTCGCCGCCATCTGCCAGACCGTGCAGGCGTTGATCGCACTGTCCCTGGCCATCGGCGGCCTGACTGGCAACGTGACCCGCGAAATGATCTTTATCCTCGCCTTCCTGCTCGGCGCCGCGCGCTCCTTCGAGATGCCCACCACCCAGGCCATGCTGCCGAGCATCGTGCCCAGCGCCCTGTTCCCGCGGGCCGTGGCCTCGTCGCAATCGGCCCAGCAACTGGCCACCATCGTGGCCCCGGCCCTTGGCGGCTTGCTCTACGCCTTCGGCAGCGTGTGGGTGTATGGCCCGACCGTGGTGCTGTACATCATCGCCTGCGTGCTGACCCTCAACCTGCCCGCCCGCCAGACTCCACTGAACAAAGGCAAGGCCACCCTGGACTCGTTGCTGGCCGGCATCCGCTTTATTCGCAGCCGCCCGGACATCCTCGGGGCGATTTCCCTCGACCTGTTTGCGGTGCTGCTGGGCGGCGCCACGGCGCTGCTGCCGGTGTTCGCCAAGGACATCCTGCTGACCGGCGCCTGGGGCCTGGGCCTGCTGCGTTCGGCGCCGGCGGTGGGGGCGTTGTTGATGTCATTGTGGCTCGCGCGGTTCTCGGTGGACCGCCATGTAGGCCGCGTGATGTTCACCGCTGTGGGCGTATTCGGCGTGGCGACCATCGCGTTCGGCCTGTCCACGTCATTCTGGTTCTCCCTGGCGGTGCTGGTGGTGCTGGGCGCGGCGGACATGATCAGCATGGTGATCCGTGCCTCCTTCGTGCAGTTGGAAACCCCGGATGAAATGCGCGGCCGGGTCAGTGCGGTCAACGGCCTGTTTATCGGCGCGTCCAACCAACTGGGCGAGTTCGAATCGGGGATTACCGCCCACTGGTTCGGCACCGTGCCCGCCGTGGTCATGGGCGGGATCGGTACACTGGTGGTGACTGGGGTGTGGATCAAGCTGTTCCCGACGTTGGCCAACCGCGACCGCATGCATGTGCCGGTGGAAGAAACCAAGGTCTGAGCCCCACCACCGAATCTGATGCTGGAATACAGTCAATGTGGGAGGGGGCTTGCCCCCGATAGCGGTGGTTCAGTCAATTAGATGTCGACTGACACTCCGCTATCGGGGGCAAGCCCCCTCCCACACTTTGATACCTATGCGTTTGCAAGACCGGGTTACAACACCTTATCCAAGGTGATCGGAAACTCCCGCACCCGCTTGCCGGTGGCATGGTAAATCGCATTCGCCACCGCCGCCGCCACGCCGACAATGCCAATCTCCCCCACGCCCTTGGACCCAAGGGCGTTGACGATCTCGTCGTGTTCTTCGACGAACACCACATCAATGTCGCCGATATCGGCATTTACCGGGATGTGGTACTCGGCCAGGCTGTGGTTCATGTAACGCCCTAGCGTATGGTCGACCTGGGTTTCTTCATGCAGGGCCATGCCGATGCCCCAGACCACGCCGCCGAGAATCTGGCTGCGGGCCATCTTGGGGTTGACCACACGCCCAGCCGCTATCGCACTGACGACCCGACGCACCTTGATCGTGCCCAGGTCCTCATCTACCTGAACCTCCACAAACACCGCCGAATGGGTGGCCGTGGCATAGCCTTCACGCTTTTTGTCGGGCTCGCTGTCGACCTGCACCTCCAAAGCGTCTTCGCCACTGTCCTTGACCAGTTGCGCCAACGACACGCTCACATCACCGGTATGCAACTGGCCGTTTTCGAAACGCACGGCTTCAGCCTCCTGGAATACCGGATACGTCTGCCGGGCGATGGTCAGCAACTTGGCATTCAAGGCTTCGCAGGCTTGCTGCACGGCAGTGCCCACCGACGACACGGTAAAAGAGCCGCCCTGCAGCGGCGCGGTGGGTAAGGACGAGTCGCCGAGTAAAAAGCTGATGTCGGCCATCGCCACGCCGCTGGCCTGCGCGGCAATCTGGGTCATGACCGTGTAGGTGCCGGTGCCGATATCGGTGGTGGCGCTGCTGACCGTCAGCTTGCCTTGCGCATCGATGCGGGCCTTGGCGCTGGCCTTCATTTGCATGGCTTCCCAGACACCGCCGGCCATGCCCCAGCCAATCAACTGGCGGCCATCGCGCATGCTGCGCGGTTCCGGGTTGCGCTGACTCCAGCCAAAACGCTCGGCGCCTTCGCGATAACACTCGCGCAGGGCTTTGCTGGACCAGGGCTTGTCTTCGTTCTGGTTGCGCTCGGCATAGTTGATCAGCCGCAGTTGCACCGGGTCCATGCCCAGCGCGCAGGCCAATTCATCCATGGCGCACTCCAGGCCGATCACGCCCAGGGCGGCGCCCGGCGCGCGCATATCCAGCGGGGTGAATACGTCCAGCGGCACCAGTTTGTAGGTCAACTGCACGTTGTCGCAGTGATAGAGCATGCCGCTCCATTCCACCACGTGTTCGCTGAAATCCTCGAAACGCGAAGTCTGGCCGACGGCGGTGTGCCCCAACGCGAGCAGCCGACCATCGGCCGCCGCGCCCATCTGCAAGCGCTGCAAAGTGCGCGGGCGATAACCGAAGGTGAACATCTGCTGGCGGGTGAGCGTGACGCGCACCGAGCGCTTGAGTGCCAGGGAAGCCATCACCGCCAGCGGCAATTGATACTGCGGGCGCAGCCCGGAACCGAAAGCCCCGCCGACGAACGCAGCAAAAATGCGCACCTGGCTTTTATCCAGGCCGAAGACTTTTTGCACATAGGCCTGGCAGTTCTGCGGGCCTTGGGTCTTGTCGTGGATATGCAGCGTGCCGTCCGGTTGAAACAGCACCGTACTGGCGTGGGGTTCCATCGGGTTGTGGTGTTCGATGGGGGTGCTGTAGTGCAGATCGAGGCTGACGGCGGCGGCGGCCCATTCGGCCTGGAAGTTACCGCGCGGCTTCGGCGGGGTTTGCGGCGACGGGTGCGCCTGCGCCTGCTGGGCGATTAAATCGGTCTCGAAGCCTTCGGTTTCGTACTCGATGCTGACCAGCGAGCCGGCGTGCCGTGCCAGTTCCAGGTTATCGGCCACGACCAGCGCCAGGGGCTGGCCGCTGTACAGCACGCGATCGTTATACAGCGGGCGAAAGGGCGAGCCATCCGCCGCATCGGCATCGGCGAAGGCATCGTCGTAGCTGGCGATTTGGGGGCGGTTGCGGTGATCGATCACGGCCACTACGCCCGGCAGGGCCAATGCCTGGGAGGCGTCGATGCGCAGCACGCGGCCCTTGGCGATCGTGCTGGAGACCACGCTGCCATGCAGCAGGCCTGCCTCGGGAAACTCACCGGCATAACGCGCCTGGCCGGTGACCTTGAGCAGACCGTCAACGCGGTCCAGGGGTTTGCCGATGGCGGTCATGGTTGTTCTCCTGCGACAGCGGCATCGCTAAGCGCGCGAATGATCGCGCGACGCGCCAGCTTGATCTTGAAGCCGTTGTGCTCCAGGGCTTCTGCGTCTTGCAGCAAGGCGTCGGCGGCGTTGCTGAAGGTTTCGCGGCTCACCGCCTGGCCGATCAGCGAGGCTTCCACCGCGCGGTCACGCCAGGGTTTGTGTGCTACGCCGCCGAGGGCCAGGCGTGCGTCGACAATCCTGTCACCGTCCAATTCGAGGGCGGCGGCAACGGACACCAAGGCGAACGCGTAGGACGCACGGTCGCGGATTTTCAAGTAGTGGCTGTGGCGCGCCAGGTGGTCGGCAGGCAATTCAATGGCGGTGATCAGCTCATCGTCGGCCAATTGGTTGTCGCGCTGTGGCGCATCGCCGGGCAGGCGGTGGAAGTCGGCAAACTCAATGATGCGTGCGCCGCCACGCCCTTCCACGTGCACCCGTGCCTCCAAGGCGGCCAAGGCCACGCACATGTCCGACGGGTGCGTGGCCACGCACTGTTCGCTGGCGCCGAGGATGGCGTGGATACGGTTCAACCCGGTACGCGCCGGGCAGCCGCTGCCGGGCTCGCGTTTGTTGCACGGCACGGCGGCGTCATAGAAGTAGTAGCAACGGGTGCGCTGCAGCAGATTGCCGCCGGTGCTGGCCATGTTGCGCAGTTGCGGCGAGGCGCCGGCCAGGATGGCCTGGGACAGCAACGGGTAACGCTGTTCGATCAACGGGTGCCAGGCCAGGTCGGCGTTGCTGACCAGTGCACCGATGCGCAGGCCGCCCTCGGCGGTTGCTTCGATCTGATGCAGCGGCAGGCCGGTGATATCGATCAGGTGTTCGGGGCGGCTGATGTTTTCTTTCATCAAGTCCAGCAAGTTGGTGCCACCGGCGATAAAGCGCGACGCCGCGCTGCTCAGGTGCACCGCATCATGTACATCGGTGGGCTTACTGTAATGGAAGGGGTTCATTGCCCACCTCCCAACACATCTTCGATGGCATCGCGAATGTTGCTGTAGGCACCGCAGCGGCACAGGTTGCCGCTCATTAATTCCTGGACCTCTGCAGTACTTTTCGCACGGCCCTCATTCGCCAGGCCTACAGCGGAGCAGATCTGGCCGGGGGTGCAGTAGCCGCACTGGAAGGCGTCGTGATTGATAAACGCCTGCTGCATGGGGTGCAACTGGTCGCCGTTGGCCAGCCCTTCGATGGTGGTGAGTTCGGCGCCGTCGCACATCACGGCGAGGGTCAGGCAGGCGTTTACCCGTTTGCCATCGCGCAACACGGTACAGGCGCCGCATTGGCCGTGGTCGCAGCCTTTTTTGCTGCCCACCAGGTCGAGTTGCTCGCGCAACAGGTCGAGCAAGGTGGTCCAGGGCAACACGTCCAACTGGCGTTCTTGGCCATTCAGGGTCAAGCGTATCGGGTGGGCGACGAACGGTTGGGCCGCCGCGCCATTGGGGGTCGCGCTCATAAACACCTCACGGGTTGGTGTACATCCGCGGCGTTCAGGGAAATCGCCGTCTCAGGGGTACGACTTCCCGGGGTATTGAGCGTTCAAGGTGATTGATCAGCGGATATTGAGCAGGGTCTTCAGGGTGTTTCGCGGCGGGTTGATCGAGGAGTTGCTGTATTCGAACCAGCCCTGGTCGGCCACGTTAAGGTCAAACACATAGATGTAGCCCATCAAGGTGCCCGCACCATTGCAGGCCTCGCTGATATTCCCGACCTGACACACCGGTGTGCGCTGGCCATTGAGTACCGCACCGTTGAAAAGGCCTACAGGGTTATTGCCCAGGCCGACTTCCATCACCGAGACCTTGGTGGGCCCGCGGTGGGTACACATCTGGGTGCTTTGCACGCGCTCGGGGATGGTTTCAGCGCAACGGGCCGATTCGACCTTGAACACGCGCACCTCGCTCAAGGCCGGTGCAGTCGCGCCCCATGCCGGTGCCGCAGCGAGCCACAGGCTGACACAAGGGATCAGAGCTAGACTCCACGCGTTGGCTTTTTTCATGCTGTCGATGACCCGCTGTTGAACGTCGGCGCAGTATGCCTCAAGGCCATGCGCCACACAGCCTCGGCTGCTGGTATGATGCGCCGCTTTTTCCGATCCTCTCTGTATCACAGGCGCTTGGCGCAGTTTGTGCTTTGACTTAGAGGTCAACAAATCACGACGCAAAATAGCGTCACAGGGAGCAGGCATGCTGGAAAAGCTGTTTCAACTCAAGGCACACAACACCAACGTACGGACTGAGATCCTCGCAGGCATCACGACCTTCCTGGCCATGGCCTACATCCTGTTCGTGAACCCGAGCATCCTCGGCGAGACCGGCATGGACAAGGGCGCGGTGTTCGTCGCGACCTGCCTGGCGGCGGCCATCGGTTCGACCGTGATGGGCCTGATCGCCAACTACCCGATTGCGCTCGCGCCGGGCATGGGCCTCAACGCCTTCTTCACCTACACCGTGGTGCTGCACATGGGCCACACCTGGCAAGTGGCGCTGGGTGCGGTGTTTATCTCGGCGGTGCTGTTTTTCCTGCTGTCGATCTTCCGTATCCGTGAGTGGATCATCAACAGCATCCCCCTGCCCCTGCGCTCGGCGATTGCGGCCGGTATCGGCCTGTTCCTGGCGCTGATCGCCTTGCATAACGCCGATATCGTGGTGGCTAACCCGAATACCCTGGTGGGCATGGGCGATCTGACAAAACCCGCACCGATCCTCGCCATCCTCGGCTTTATGCTGATCGTGGCCCTGGAAGCCCTGGCCGTGCGCGGTGCCGTGCTGATCGGTATCCTGGCCGTGACCATCGTTTCCATCGCGCTGGGCGTTACCCCGTTCGGTGGCGTGATATCGATGCCGCCGTCCCTGGCGCCGACGTTCCTGCAACTGGATATCAAAGGCGCGCTGGATATCGGCCTGGTCAGCGTGATCTTCGCCTTCCTGTTCGTCGACTTGTTCGACAACTCCGGCACCCTGATCGGCGTGGCCAAGCGCGCCGGCCTGATGGGCAAGGACGGCCACATGCCGAAAATGGGCCGTGCCCTGATCGCCGACAGCACCGCCGCCATGGCCGGCTCGCTGCTGGGCACCTCGACCACCACCAGCTATATCGAATCCGCTGCCGGCGTAAGCGCCGGGGGCCGCACCGGCTTAACCGCCATCGTGGTCGCGATCCTGTTCCTGCTGGCGCTGTTCTTCTCGCCATTGGCCGCCAGCGTTCCCGCCTTCGCCACCGCGCCGGCGCTGCTGTTCGTGGCGGTGCTGATGACCCAGGGCCTGGCCGAAATCGACTGGGACGACATTACTGTTGCAGCGCCGGTGGTGATCACCGCCCTGGCGATGCCCTTCACTTACTCCATCGCCAACGGCATCGCCTTCGGATTCATCGCCTGGACCGCCATCAAGCTGCTTTCGGGCCGCTATCGTGAGCTGAACCCGGCCCTGGTGATTCTGTCGATTCTGTTTGTGATCAAGCTGGGCTGGTTCAACGCATGACTTTTGACGCCGCAAGCTACACCGTTCAACTGCAAGACAAGGTCACGCGCTTGCGTGACCTGCTGGCGCCGTTCGACGCGCCCGAGCCGCAGGTATTCGATTCGCCGCTGCAGAACTTCCGCCTGCGGGCGGAGTTCCGCCTATGGCGCGAAGGCGGTGAGCGCCACTACGCGATGTTCTCCCAGGACGACAAGCGCACGCCGATCCTGATCGAAGAGTTCCCCATCGCCAGCACCCGCATCAACCAGTTGATGCCGCAGCTCAAGGCCGCCTGTCAAGCCAGCGCCGCGCTGAGCCACAAGCTGTTCCAGGTGGAGTTCCTGACCACCCTGGCCGGCGATGCGATGATCACCCTGTGCTATCACCGCCCGCTGGACGAGCACTGGCACGCCGCTGCAAACCAGCTGGCCGCCGACTTGAACGTGAGCATCATCGGCCGCTCCAAGGGCAAGCGCGATGTGATCGGCCACGACTACGTGGTGGAAAAACTCGAGGTCGGCGGCCGCACGTTCAGCTATCGCCAACCCGAAGGCGCGTTCACCCAGCCCAACGGCACGGTGAACCAGAAGATGCTCAACTGGGCGTACAACGCCTTGGGCGATCGCCCGGATGATTTGCTCGAGCTGTACTGCGGCAACGGCAACTTCACCCTGCCGCTGGCAACGCGTGTGCGTAACGTGCTGGCTACCGAAATCAGCAAGACCTCGGTCAACGCCGCCCTCAGCAACCTCGATGAAAACGCGGTGGGCAACGTGACCCTGGTGCGGCTGTCTGCCGAGGAGCTCACCGAGGCGCTCAACGAAGTGCGCCCGTTCCGCCGCCTGCACGGCATCGACCTGAAAAGCTATGAGTTTGGCAGCGTATTCGTCGACCCGCCGCGCGCCGGCATGGACCCGGACACCTGCGAACTGACCCGGCGTTTCGACAATATCCTGTACATCTCCTGCAACCCGGAGACGCTGGCGGCGAACATTGCGCAGCTGCATGACACGCACAAGATCACTCAATGCGCGATGTTTGACCAGTTCCCGTGGACGCACCATATGGAATCCGGGGTGTTATTGACCCGGCGGTAAATCAACGCTCTCTTGGTCCTTCTTGCGTGGCCGACCGCCCTTCTTGCCATTGGCACGGGCGGCAGCGGCTTTGGCGGCGCTGCTTTTGCGGCCATTGCGGGAGGCCACCATGCTTGTGGCCAGGTCCATCAGTGGCTGGCTTGTCGCAATCAAGCCGGTGATGGAAACATCCAGATCCTTAGCCTCACAGCACAGCGCCTTGCCGCCGAAACCGACCGCCAATTGCTCGAAATCCTGCACGGAAAAACCTTCGAACTCCGGCAGGCCGGCCACTGGCAACATGACGCGGCTGCCGTCGCTGAAGCCAATGGAGATGCAATTGTCTGCATAACGCACATTGCTCGCGTTGGCGTATAGACGCTTCAGCTTGCGCCCACGCGCGATGGCCTTGTCGACATCGGCATCCGTGATCGGTACATAGGGCCGGACTTTGGCCTTTACGATTTTTTTCATAAATCAATCTCCACAAAACCTGGTGCCCTGACCAGATTCAGAATTGTTTTCTGCCCCACGACGTCGTGCCGGGCACGTGCGATCACATAAACACCGCGCTGAATGAGCAACCCGGGCAAGACCTCACTGGCCTCCCAATCCCAGGAATGGTTCTCCAGGCAAACCGTTTGCAGGTTCTCCCACCAGATACGTCGTGCGCGCGCCAAGTAGTGCCGTTGCCTTATCGCCTCGCCTATTTCCCTCAGGACCGCAGTCGGTGGCCGCCTTCGTTCCGGGTCTACATCCCACAGCTCCACGTCCCCATCCAGAAAACTGAAACGAAACCGCGCATCCCATCCGTTGCCCCTCACATGGACGTGAGGCGGACAATGCTCATCCCTGAGAAACACCGAGATGACATAACCTTTATAAGCACCTACTTTCATCGTAACCCATCCGTTAGGTTATTTTCCGCCCGGTAACAATTTTCCACAGTTACCCGACAACAGGCTCCATACCCCTGGAGCTGTTTCACAGATTAGTAACGATAAAAAACCCGGCGAACGCCGGGTTGTAACCACTCATGCCGACGGTTGGAAATACTCCGCCAACGCCCGCAAGTCCTGCTCACTCAGCAACCCCGCGTAATACTTCAACTGAATCCGCGCCAGCAGATACGCATGCCGCGCATTCGCCAGGTCGCGGCGCGCAGTGAACAGTTGTTGCTCGGCGTCCAGCACATCGAGGTTGACGCGCTCACCGCCGCTGACACTCTTTTTGGTCGCCGCCACCAGGGCGGTGGCCGAGCTGACGGCCATCTCATAGGCGCGCACCTTCGCCGCGCCACTGGTGTTGAGGTTGAATTGCTTACGCAGCTCCACCAGCGTGGCCGAGGTGTGCGCATCCAGCTCATACCTGGCCTGGGACAACTGGTTCGCCGCCTGGCGGGTGGAGGCCGACACCGAGCCACCCGCGAACAGCGGCAGGCTCACCTGAATGCCGACACTGTTGGTGTCGTACTTCTGGTTGTAGCTGCTTTCCGAGTCGGAGCTGGTCTTACGGCTGCTGGCGTACAAGCTGACTTTGGGTAAGTGCCCGGCACGCTTGCGCTCCACCTCATACTCGGCAACGTCGAGGGCGTGGTGCTGGGATTGCAGCTCCGGGTTATTCGCCAGCGCCAGTTCGCGCCAGGTCTCGAAACGGTTCGGCTCCAGTGGCGCGATGACGAATTGACGCGTCAGGGGCGCCAGCTCTTCGATCTGCAACGGCTGGCCGACGATGGCTTCCAACTCGCGCAGGGCACTGTCCTGGGCGTCCAGCGATTCGATTTCTTCAGCCTGGGCCAGGCTCAGACGGGCCTGGGTTTCCAGCACATCGGTGCGCGTGCCTTCGCCGCCTTTCAGCAGGCGGTCGTTGAGTTGCAGGCGCTCGGCAAACGCACGTTTCTGCGCACGGCTCAGCTCGATGCGCTCCTGGGCCAGCAACGCCTGGCTGTAGCTACTGAGTACCCGCACAGCCAATTCCTGGCTCTTGCCGCGAAAACGCTCGTCGGCCATCAGCGCCTGGGCGGTACCCTGGCGAAAACGCGCATAGGCTTCGTAATCCAGCAACGGTTGCTGCAAGGTCAGTGTCGACGCGTAGCTGCGGTAATCGCGGTCGCTGGTGACATTGCCGACGGCAGTGCTTTGGGTCACTTCGGACTCATTGCGCGAGTTGTTGTAGCTCCAGGACAGATTGGGCAGGAGCCCGGCACGGCCTATCACGCGGTTCTCTTCACCGGCCTCACGCTCCTGGATCGCCGCCTGAAAAGTCGGATCGTTGCGCAGGGCTAAGTCGTAGGCGTCCAACAATCCCAGGGCATGCGCCGCCGGGGTGCAGCTCAAACACAGGCAAAACAACAGCACCTTCATTCTTCCACCAGGGCCATGTGAGTTCGATCGAGCAAAGGCTTGAACAGGTAGTTGAGCATCGAGCGCTCACCGGTCTTGACGAAGGTTTCCACGGGCATGCCCGGGCGGATCTGCACCCCGTCCAGTTGCTGCATGCCGGCCGCGCTGACCTGGGCACGCAGCGTGTAATAAGGCTCGTCGGTGCGCTCGTCGACCTGGCGGTCCGCCGATACCAGGGTGACCTCCCCGGCTATGCGCGGTGTGGTGGCCTGGTTGAAGGCCGAGAACAACAACTCCACCGGCAGGCCCGGGTGCACCTTGTCGACCATCTGCACCGGCACCCGTGCTTCCACCAGCAAGGGTTCGCCCTGGGGCACGATGTCCATCAGCGCCTGGCCCGGTTTGATCACCCCGCCTTCGGTGTAGACATCCAGCCCCACCACTACGCCGGAGGCGGGCGCGCGTACCAGGCTGTTGGCCAACTCGAACTCGGCCGACGCCAGGCGGTTGCGCAGGTCGTCGCTGCGGGTGCGGGTTTCGGCCAACTGGCCGCGCAGGTCTTTCTGGAAGTCTTCGCCGAGCTGGCGGATGCGCAGGCGCAGCTCAAGTACCTGGCGCTGTAATTGGCCGATACGGCCATAGTCTTCGGCGATGGTGCCGTCGATCTGTGAGTACAGGCGCTCACTGTCGAGCAGGCGATTACGTGGGATATAGCCATCGCGGGCCAGTTCGCGCAGGCCTTGCAGTTGTTCATTCAAGGCCGCGCGTTGCTGCAGTTTGCTGGCTTGCGAATCCCGCGTACCGCGCAACTGCGCTTCGGCCCCGGCGATGGTTTCACGCAGGCCCTGTTGCTCGGTGGCCAACGACTGGGCGCGGCTGTTGAACAGTTGCCGTTGCAGCGCCAGCATGCTGGCCGCCGCAGGCTCGGTGAGCAGTTCCGGGCCGAACGTGATCGCCGACAAGCCTTCGCTCTCGGCACTCAAGCGCGCTTCGCTGGCCAGCGAGGCCAGGTACTGGCTGCGCAATGACTGCATCTGGCCGCGCAAGGGCGTCTCCTTCAAGCGCAGCAGCACTTGCCCGGCGCTGACCACCTCACCGTCGCGTACCTCAATGCGTTCGACGATGCCGCCGGTGGGGTGTTGCACAGTCTTGCGGTGGCCCGAGACCATGACCTTGCCCGACACCGCCACGCCCTTGTCCAGCGGCGCCAATGCCGCCCAACCGAGAAAGCCGACAAAGCCCCCCAGCACCAGCCACCAGCCCAGGCGCGAATATTTTTTATCATCCAGCGCCAGCACATTGTTCGGCTGGTCGCTGACCAGCACCGGTTTAGTCATGCTCATGCCTGTTTTCCTTCACCGAGGCGGTAACTCATGCTCATGCTCGACACCGGCTTGTTGGCTGCCGGCTTCTGCCGTGCTTCCAACACCCGCGCCGTCGGGCCAAAGGCTTGCAACTGGCCGTCCTTGAGGATCAGCAAGTGGTCGGTCAGGCTCAATACATTGGGTTTGTGGGTGATCAGGACCAGCGTGCGGTGCTGCTGCTTGAGTTGGGTAATGGCCTGGAGCAAGGCCTGCTCGCCGACTTCATCGAGGTTGGAGTTGGGCTCATCCAGCACAATCAACGCGGGCAGGCCATACAGCGCACGCGCCAGGGCCACGCGCTGTTTCTGGCCGCCGGACAGGCCTGCCCCGCCCTCCCCCAGCTGGGTGTCGTAGCCTTGCGGCAGTTGCAGGATCAGTTCATGCACACCGGCCATTTGCGCGGCCGCCAGGACTTTGTCGGCATCGCGCTCGGCAAACCGTGCGATGTTGTCCGCGATGCTGCCGGCGAACAGTTGAATGTCCTGGGGCAGATAGCCGATGTGCGGGCCCAGTTGTTGTTTGTCCCACTGGGCCAGGTCGGCGCCGTCCAGCCGCACCTTGCCGGCCAGCGGTGCCCAGGCGCCCACCAGCACGCGGGCCAAGGTGGACTTACCGCAACCCGACGGGCCGATCACGCCCAGCACCTCGCCCGCCGGCAGGCTGAAGCCCAGGTTGGCCAGCGCCGGTCGACGGCTGCCAGGTGCGCAGGCACTGATTTGCTCGACACTCAACTGGCCCTTGGGCACCGGCAGGCTCATGCGCGCCGGTCGCGCCGGGTTGGCCTCCAGCATCTGCGACAATCGCTCGTACGCCAGGCGCGCCGAGCCCCATTGCTTCCACACGCCAATCAGTTGGTCGATGGGGGTCAGCACCCGGCCCATCAGGATCGAGCCGGCGATCATCATCCCCGGCGTGATATCACCCTGCACCGCCAGCAATGCGCCCAGCCCCAGCACCAGCGACTGCAAGGCCAGGCGCACACCCTTGGACCAGGCGCTGACGGCGGCGGTCTTTTCACTGCCCAGATTTTGTTGGGCCAGGAATGCCTGATGCTGGCTGAACCAGCGCCCACGCAAGGTGGCCAGCATGCCCATGGCCTCGATGGTGTCGGCATTGCGCAGGTTGGCCGTGGCCTGCTGGCTGGCGCTGATGGACAGCTGGCTGGCCAGGGCCATCGGCGCCTGGCTGACATGGTGGTTGAGCCACGCCAGCACGATCAGGATCACCGCACCGCCCAGCGCCAACAGGCCGAGCCAGGGGTGGAACAGGAAGATCACCAACAGGTACACCGGAAACCACGGCGCATCAAAAAATGCGAACAACGCCTGGCCGGTGGCGAACTGGCGCAGGGTGGTCAGGTCATGCAGCGCCTGGCCCGCCGCCTGGGTGCCGCCCTTGAGTTGCGCTTCGAACGCGGCGTCGTACACCCGCTGGTTCAAGCGCATGTCCATTTGCGTGCCGAGGCGGATCACCACCTGGCTACGCACCCACTCCAAGCCGCCCATCAGGCCGAACAAGCCGAGGATCATCAGCGTCAGCATCAATAGGGTCATCTGATTGCCCGACGCCAGTACCCGGTCGTACACCTGCAACATGTACAGCGCCGGGGCCAGCATCAGCAGGTTGATCACCGCCGAGAACAGGCCGATGTTGAAGAAGCCACTTTTATAGGCCGTGAGGGCGGCCAGGGTTTCGTTGCCGGCGTGGCGCATCTGGGGATTCTCGTGGGGGTAAACGGGGAGCGCTCGCGCGTTGACAGGCGCTACGGCGCTCCGCAGAATTTGGCACCGCCATCGCTCGAAGAGTTAGAAGGCTTGGGCGACGGCGGTGTGTCATGCGGCGAATGGGAGAGCAATCTTCCATTCGCTTTTTTCATGCAGCGCAGGTGTCAGGCCGCGAGTGCCCAGTCCTGTGCCACGTCTTGCACGCCCACCAAGGCAACGTCGGCGGTGGTGGCAGACGCCGCGTGAGCCGCGAGGCCTGCGGAGATTTCGTCGAAGGTGCTGGCGGTGGAGAGGCTGGAGTCGATAGCGCCCAGCAGTTCGTTGAGCACCGATTCCAGGGCCGTGGTGTTGCCTTGGATCAGGCCATAGATCACGCTCTGCACTTCGTTGCCGGTGCGGCCTGCACCTTCAGCGGCGAACAGGTCGAGGCCGTTGAAGGCCACCTTGTAGGCGCTCAGGTCGAAATCGCTGCCGCTACCGCCGGTGAGGCCGGTGCCCAGCTCAACGTTATCCAACTCGCCCCACAGGTAGTGGTTCAGGTTGCTGCTGGCCGGCAGGGTCGGGTTGAACACGTAGTGCAAGCCGTTGCTGGTGTCGCTGTCGGCGATAAACGCGTAATCGGAGTTGTTACCACCGTGGGCCGAATATTGGTCACCGCTGAAGGTGCCGTTGCTGAAGCCACCGTTGTTACCACCGGTGCCATGGCCAGCCGTGGCAAAACCAAGAGCCCAGTCCGACAGGTAGTCCGACAGCGAAGTAGTGCCCAGGTACGACTCGTAGCTAACAGAAATAGTCATCACTAAACCTCGTTATATACAGCGCTATTGATCAGTACGCTGACGCGTACTTTTTGCCCAACCCTGGGCAAAACCGTGATTGACCGAGTGCCTGCGCACCGGCATCAGAATTTGTATTCGAGCATCCCGCTCAACGTCCGCCCGCGAGCCAGGCTGAGGTTGTTGGCATCGCCCATGGCGACGAAATACGCCTCGTCGGTGGCGTTCTCCAACGCCAGCGCGATGTTCAATTGGTCGGTCATCCAGTAACTGGCGTAGAAGTCATACACCGTGTATTTGGGCCACATGGCCTGGTCGATCAGGTCGTAACCCTGGCTGTTGAGGTTTTCGCCGTTGCCGGAGCTGTAGCGAACCCGCACACCGGTATCCAGGCGTTTATCCAGGAAGCGCGCGCCCAGCGTCAACGAGCCGCGATCCGCCGGGGTGTACGTGGCGTTGCCCATGATCTTGCCGCAGCTTTCCAGGTTGTTGGCCGCATCGTCGTCGAGCACGTTATAGGTGGTCACCGGTCGGAACCCGATGGTGCCGTTTGGCCGGGTAAACTGTTCGATGCGCGTGGTCGAAGGGCCGGCCTTCTTGGCGCCGCCCAGGTAATAGTTCTTCGAGCAAAACTCGTTGGTGCCGATCATGTGGGTGTAGCTGAGGTTGGTATACGCGCGGCCCATGTCGTAATTGAGCTGGTATTCGAGGCCGCGGAAGCGTGTGTCATTGAGGTTGTTGGTATACGCCATGATCCCGTTGAAACCGCCGACGGTGGTCTCCGGCAAACTCACACTGGTATTGAGGAACGTGAAGTTCTGAATCTTGGTATCGAAGTACGCCACCTTGATGCCCAGTCGGTCGTCATTGAAAAACAACGACTCCTTGAACACGTTCACGCCCACTTCCCAATCGCGAGACTCCTCTGGCTTGAGATAAGGGTTGGGGAACACCCGCTCGTTAGAACCTCCGCCGTGAGGACGGCCGCTCATGAATGTTTCGGTAACGGCCGGCGGGCGCCAGCCCTTGCCCCAGCGGGTATACAGTTGCAACCAGTCGAGGCCGGGCTTGATACCAATGCCGAAGGTCGGCGAAAACTGCCCCTCTTCACGGTCGATGTCATAAATCTGCTCGACACGCCTGGACCCCACCGTGCTTGAGTAAACCGCGCCACGCGTCCACAGCGTCATCCCCGTGACCCCTTCGAGCCGATAGCGGTCGTAACGCAGGCCGGCATCCACGGTCAGCCAATCGGCATATTCGTATTGCAGGTTGTTGAACAGGCTGGCGATGGTGCGCTTGCCTTCCGGGTCGGCGCTGGGGGTGTAGGGCAAGGAGCCGGTGGCCACGGTGTTGGTCGATTCGATCTTGTTGGTGCGCGGCTTGAAGGTGTCCTGGTACATCTCCAGGCCATAGTTCCAACTCAAATGCCCCACGTTGCCCAGGTCAAAGCGTGAGGTGTTTTCACCTTGCAGGCCCCAGGTGTCGGTCTGGAAATGGTCGGTATAGGCTGGCGTGTAGTTGCCTGAACTCAGCGACGCGGCATTCGGCGAGTTGGCGCGATCCAGTTGGGTGGTGACGTAATAGAGCTTGGCCTTGAGATCGACCAGCGGGTTATCCGGGCTGTAGCTGTAATCCAGCGCAACGTTTTTGGCGTTGAGGTTGTTCTTGCTGGTACGCACGTAATAGGAGCTTTGCAGGTCGTCGGTAATGTAGCCCCAGGCGTCGTTGCTGTCGGTGTCGCTTTCCAGGTAGCTCAACTGCACGCGTTGGTCATTGGGCAGGTTCAGGCCGAACTTCACAATCTGCGAGCGGGTCACACTGCCGGTATCGCCGACTTCGCTGTTCAACCAGTCGTCGAAGGCCACCGGGGCGTACTTTCTTGCGCGTATGTTGGTGCCCAGGTTGTCGTCATTGTGCTTGCCGCCACGGTAGTTACCGAAATGGCGTTCGCTGTAGCCGAGCATGACATCGCCGCGCTCATCGCCAAACGCAAACACGCCACTGCCGTTGAAGTCGGTACCGTTGCCCAGCTCACCGATGCCACTGCCGGCACGGATGCGGCCGCCGTAGTCTTTGCCGTCCTTCAGGAACTCACTGGCGTCGAGGGTCTTGAACGAGGCAATCCCGCCCAGCACCGCCGCCCCGCCCTGCCCCGACTGGCTGCCCTTGTCGATCTGGATGCTGGAAATGAACTCCGGGTCGATCAGCATGGTGCCGTTGCGCTGCTGGTGACCGTTGACGTTGAAGTTCTGGCGCATGCCGTCGATGTTCATGTTCACGCGGCCGTAGTCCTGCACGCCGCGTATGTTCACGGAGAGGCCGGGGTCGCGTTGATCGACGGCGGTGTAGACGCCGGCGGTTTCTTCGAGCATATCGGCAGCGTGACGAGGCGGGCGTTTATCGATCATGTCACGGCTGATCACCGCCACGGACTTTGGGCTCTGGTACACCCAATCACTGGCCTGGCCATTGGTATTGCCGGTGATGGTGGTGGTGCCCACCGTCATGGCACCGGCATGCTCGTCACTGACACGGTTGAGCGTGACCTGGCGATCGCCGGTAAAGCGGTATTCCACCGGTGCGGCGCCGAGCAAACGGCCCAGGCCTTCCTGCACGCTGAAAGTGCCTTTAAGCGAGGTGCTGCTCAGGCCTTGCAGGCGCTGGCTGTCGAACAACACCTGCAAACCGGCCCGGTCTGCAAACGCCAGCACGGCACTGCCCAAGGATTGCGCAGGGATATCGAACGTCAGTACGGCGGGCTGGGCAGCATCCACCGAAGGCTGCGCCGCATACACAGGAGCCGCTGCGGCGAACAGGCCCAAGTGAATGGCCAGGGCTAACCGACTACCGGTGATACGCCCCTTGGTGATTGCTGACATTGCTGGGTTCCCTACGCTAATCGTTTTTTTGTTTATGCGAATGCTTCTCACCTACCAAGACGTACGAGGCGCAGGAAGTCAGTAAGGTTTTTTGAAAGTTTTTTAATCGGGGGGGTTACGCGGGTGGGAGCAGGCCTCCCACCGGGGTATCAATAGATCAGGCTGAGGCCGGCCAGGTCCAAGCGTTGCACTTGAAGTTCCTGGGTAAGAGTGCCGAGGGCGGTGTCGAGCATGTCGAGGCGGAACACCCCGCTGACCTCACGATCACCCAGCTCCGCGTTGGTCAACACCACACGCCCCGGGCGGTAGCGGTTGAGTTGCTCGACGACTTTGGCCAGGGGCTGGCGATCAAAGATCAGTACACCGCGCCGCCAACTGGTGGCGCGCTGCACATCGAACTGGTCCAGGGGCACGACGCCCTCCCGCGGGCTGTAGCGCGCGGCCTGGCCTTCCTTGAGCACGCGCTCGCCCGGGCCGTTTTTCGGCGGGTTTTGCAGCGAGACCGCGACACTGTGCTGCAAAACGCCCACCCAGGCCTGCCGATCATCTTCGCGCTCGACCACAAACCGCGTACCCAGCGCGCGCGTCTGCCCGCCGGCGCTCTGCACCACGAACGGCCGGGTTTCCTGGCCCACCATCGGCGCCACGTCAAAAATCGCCGAGCCCTGGATCAGGCTGATGCGCCGCTGCACACCGTCGTAGTCCAGGCGAATGGCGCTGGCAGAATCCAACTCCACCGTGCTGCCGTCGGCCAGGTGCACGGTGCGCACTTCGCCCTTCTGGGTGATGTAGTCGGCCTGCATCTGCAGCAGCGCGTCCGGCCCGCGCACCCAGCCAACACCGGCCACCACCAGCACCAACGCGACGGCCGCCGCCCGTTGCCAGGGCTTGCGCCGCTTGGAACGGCGTATGGGCATCGCCGCTGCAGCCGGGCGTTGTCGGTGTACGGGCTCGTCTTTGTGCACTTCGCCCAGCACAGCCCAGGTCTGCTCGGCAAAGCGCAGCGCCGCCTCGTGGCGGCTGTCGCTGGCGATCCATTGCCGCAGTTCGGCCTGTTCCTGCTCAGTCAGAGCACAGGCGTGCAGGCGCACCGCCCAATCGGCGGCCGCCTCGGTAATGCTGTGCTGTTGCGGACCCTGGCTATTCACGTGTGAATCTCGAATTTTTCGTTATATAACGCTGTGACGTCTGACCTGGCGTTTTTCGGTAATTCATTCGTCGGATGATGCCACCTCACCTTCCTGCAAGCGCTGCATGACATACGCCAGGGCCTTGGCCAGGTGCTTTTGTACGGAGCTGTCGGAGATGTCCAGGTGCTGGGCAACCTGGGCGTGAGTCATGCCTTCTATGCGGTTCAGACGGAAAATCTGCTGGGTACGCTCCGGCAATTCCGCCAGTGCCTGCTTCAATGCCTGTCGCTGTTGCTGCGCCATTGCCTGAGCCTCCAACCCGGCCACTTCATCTTCAATCTCGGCCAGCGCCTCGATGGGCACGGAGTCAGTCTTGCGCCGTGCTTCCTGGCGAATGTGGTCGATCAGCAGATTGCTCGCCGTTCGATAGAGATAGCCCTGGGAGTTGTCGATACGCTCGCCGGCCGGTTTTTCCGCCAGGCGCAGGAAGCTCTCCTGCACCAGGTCTGCGGCCAACTGCGGGTCCCGTACCTTGCGGGCCAGATACCCGCGCAGGGTATCGGCATGCTTGAGAAACAGGCCTTTGAGATCCACGTCCGACAAACCGACTCCCTGGAATGTAAAGGAAACAGGCCGGCATATTAAGCGTTGTCGAGAATGATTTTCAATTGATATCTAATCTGATTCGAAGCCATCTTGAGGCGATTAACGGTTCGGTAATCGAACAGATACGTCGGCATCAATTGACCAAATTAACTATCCAGTACATTTTATCAGCACAACCAATAATAATTCTGGAGACCTCCCCATGCCGCCTATCGTGCTGGTGCTCAACGGCCCCAACCTCAACCTGCTCGGCACCCGCGAGCCCGCCACCTACGGCCATGAAACCCTGGCCGACGTCGCCGCCCTGTGCGGGCGCAGCGCTGAAAAACTCGGGCTGAAAATCGAATTCCGCCAGACCAACCACGAAGGTGAACTGCTGGACTGGATCCACGGAGCCCGCGCCCGTTGCGCCGGGATCGTGATCAATCCGGCGGCCTGGACCCACACCTCGGTGGCCATCCGCGACGCGCTGGTGGCCAGTGAAGTGCCGGTGATCGAGGTGCATTTGTCCAATGTGCATGCGCGTGAAGCGTTTCGTCATCACTCGTTCGTGTCGCCCATCGCCAAGGCGGTGCTTGCGGGTTTCGGCAGCCATGGCTACCACCTGGCCCTGGAACATTTCAGCCAGCTGTTGAAGGGATCAACCCAATGAAACCGCGCATTCTCGCCGGGCTGATCGGCGCCGGCATCCAGGCCTCGCGCACCCCTGCCCTGCATGAACAGGAAGGTGACGCCCAGGGCTTGCGCTACCTGTATCAGTTGATCGATCTGGAACCGCTGCAACTGAACATCAATGCTCTGCCCGACCTGCTGGACGCCGCCGAGTTGATGCACTTCACCGGGCTGAACATTACCTACCCGTGCAAGCAGGCGATCCTACCGTTGCTGGATGAACTGTCCGACGAGGCCCGGGGTATCGGCGCGGTGAATACGGTGGTGTTCAAGGACGGCAAACGCATCGGCCACAACACCGATTGCCTGGGGTTTGCCGAAGGTTTCCGGCGCAACTTGAATGATGTGCCGCGCCAGCGTGTGGTGCAGATGGGGGCCGGCGGTGCGGGTGCGGCAGTGGCCCATGCGCTGCTGGCCGAAGGCGTCGAGCACTTGAGTATTTTCGACGTGGACGCCACCCGCGCCCGCGACCTTGTGGATAACCTGGCCCAGCGTTTCGGCGCCGGTCGCGCGCAGGCAGGCCAGCACCTGGAAAACGCCCTGGCCGAGGCCGATGGTTTGGTTAACACCACGCCGATGGGCATGGCCAAGCTGCCCGGTATGCCGGTGCCGGCGGCGCTGCTGCGGGCTGAGCTATGGGTTGCGGAGATTGTGTATTTCCCCCTGGAAACCGAACTGCTGCGCAGCGCACGTGCCTTGGGTTGCCGCACCCTGGATGGCGGCAACATGGCAGTGTTCCAGGCGGTGAAGGCGTTTGAGTTGTTCAGCGGCGAGGTGCCGGATGCGCAGCGGATGTTGGCGCATTTTCAGAGCATGAATAACTGAATGCGGGAGCGGAGGTTAAATGTGGGAGGGGGCTTGCCCCCGATGGGGGTGGGTCAGTCAGCTTATGTGTAGCTGACACACCGCCATCGGGGGCAAGCCCCCTCCCACATGGATTGCATTCCAACCTGAATTATCAGGCCTGCAGATAACGCATCACCGACTCACAAATCATTTCTCGGTGCCGCTGTTTAACCGCTTCATCCGACAGCTCGATCTGAAAAATCTCACTGAATGTATGGCGGTTGGACACCCGGTAAAAGCTGAACGAGTTGATCAGCAGGTGCACGTCCAACGGCTCCAAGCCCTCGCGAAACAGCCCCATCTCGGCCCCGCGGCGCAACGTGGTGCCCAGCGCTTCAAGGATATTGCTGTTCATCGCCTTGATTGAGTCCGAGCGCTTCACGTACTCGGCATTGTGGATATTTTCGATGCTGACGATGCGCACGAAATCCACATTCTGGTCATGGTGATCAAAGGTGAATTCCACCAGCCGGCGGATCGCTTCACGCGGTTCCAAGGCGGTGAGGTTCATACGGGTTTCGGTGTTGCGAATATCGCCGTAGAGCTTCTCCAGTACCTCGACGTACAACTGCTCCTTGCTGCCGAAGTAGTAATAGATCATGCGTTTGGAGGTGTGGATGCGCTCGGCGATCGCATCCACCCGAGCGCCGGACAGGCCCTGCTGCACAAACTCGACTACAGCTTCCTGCAGGATGTTTTCGCGGGTCTTTTCCGGGTTGTTCTTACGACTCTTGCGCGGTGCGTCTGACACCGCGGGGAGTTCGGGACTCGAGGTCATGGTGCGCTCACGGCCATTGTTATGCAGGCGGTGATTATGGGCCGCAGCGCTCCCCGAAGGAAGCACCTGGCCAGCCGTTATAAACGCGCCTGGCGCACCGCACCGCTACGCGACTTGGCCATTGCGGCCAGGCGCACCGCCACGTTGGCCGCGCCATAACCGGCGTAGCCGTTTTTGCGCTGGATGATCTCGAAGAAAAACCGCCCTTCGAACGGCTCGGTATACACATGAAACAACTCACCGCCCTGGGCGTCACGGTCGTACAGCACGTTGTAGTACGCCAGCTCGCTGAGGAACTCGTCGTCAAAATCGAAGCGCGCCGCCAGGTCGTCGTAGTAGTTGAGCGGAATATCCAGCAGCGGCACCCCAGCCTCCTTGGCCCGGCGCACCTCGGCAAAAATGTCCGCGCAGTCGAAGGCAATGTGGTGCACGCCCGAGCCGCGATAGCTCGATAGCGCGTGGGAAATTGCCGTGTTGCGGTTTTCGGAAATATTCAGCGGCAGACGAATCGAACTGCAACGGCTGCGCAGTGCGCGGCTTTTCACCAGGCCATAAGGGTCGGGCAGCACCACTTCGTCATCGGCTTCGAAATCCAGCAGGCTCTTGTAGAACAGCACCCAACTGTCGAGGCTGTCGGCCGGCAGTGCCATGGCCATGTGGTCGATGCGCAGCAAGCCACCGCCGGCAGCACTGGCCGGTTGCAGGTTGAAGTCGGTGTCGTAGAGGCCACCCGCGCTTTGGTCCACCAGGTAAATCAGGCTGCCATCCGGTGCGCGCACCGCCGCCAACTCGAGTTCGTTGGGCCCTACCAGGCCGCGATACGGCTGGCCTTTATAGGCCACCGCGCGCTCCAGGGCCTTGGCGCTGTCCTTGACCCGTATCGCCGTGGCGCACAACGACGGCCCATGGGCCTCGAAGAAGTTGTGGGCGAAAGAGTAGGGTTCACAATTGAGGATCAGGTTGATATCACCCTGGCGCAACAGGCTCACATTCTTCGAGCGATGCTGGCCGGCCTTGGCAAAACCCAGGCGTTCCAGCCAGTGGGTCAGCTTGGCGCCGAGGCTTTCATCCACGGCAAATTCGAGGAACTCAATGCCATCGTATTCACTGGCCGCCGGGGTTTCGAAAAGGATATCCGCCGGCACCGCAGGCGCTTGCTCGGCCAGGCGCTGACGGGTTTTCTCTTCCAGATACAGCAGCGAGCGCAAGCCATCGGCGGCATTCGCGCGGGTCGGCGCGGCGCGAAAACCATCGTTGAAAATCTCCAGGGACAACGGCCCGGTGTAGCCGCTCTGGATAATGGGCGCCAGGAAGCCGGCCAAATCGAACTCGCCCTGGCCTGGGAAACAGCGGAAATGCCGGCTCCACTCCAGCACATCCATGGCCAGGATCGGTGCGTCGGCCATTTGCACAAAGAAAATCTTGTCGCCGGGGATTTCGGCGATGGCGCTCGGGTCGCCCTTCAGCGACAAGGTGTGGAAGCTGTCGAGCAATACACCCAGGCTTGGGTGATCGACCTGGCGCACCAGGTTCCACACCTGCTGCCAGGTGTTTACATGTTTGCCCCAGGCCAATGCTTCATAGCCGATGCGCAAGCCACGGCGGCCGGCGTGTTCCGCCAGCAGGCTGAGGTCATCCAGTAGAATGCGTTCATCGCCCACCGAATCCGCCGAGGCATTGCTGCACACCAGCACCAGGTCGGTGCCCAGTTCCTGCATCAGGTCGAACTTGCGCTCGGCGCGCTCCAGGTTGCGCGCCAGGCGGTCGCGGCGGCAGCCTTCAAAGTCGCGAAACGGTTGGAACAAGGTGATGGCGATGCCAAGGTCGGCACACATTTGCCTAACTTCCCGAGGGCTGCCGTCGTAATACAACAGGTCGTTCTCGAAGATCTCGACCCCATCGAACCCGGCGGCGGCAATGGCTTCGAGCTTTTCCGGCAGGGTGCCGCTCAAGGAAACAGTGGCGATGGAACGTTGCATGGGGTCACTCCCGGCAATTGTTGTTTATGGCAAATTATTCGCCCCCAGCCTACGCGCAGCAATTAAAATGTACGAACCGGTTAGTTTTTGGTGCGATTATCGAACACTATGCCTCTTTGGCGAATTGACGATTTTTTAACCACTGCGCACCATCAATCCCGCAACCCGCGTTAACAAAAGACCCAGAACACACCATAAAAATTTCAAAAAACGGGTACGACCTCATGCCTCTGCAAAACTCAGCCCTGGCCGCGCGCCCGGGCACCCTGCACGCCGGCATCGGCGACAAGATCCGCGGCGCACTGGCCGTGGGTAAAACTCGCTGGGGCATGCTGGCCCTGGTGTTTTTCGCCACCACCCTCAACTACATCGACCGCGCCGCCCTGGGCGTGATGCAGCCCATCCTGGCCAAAGAGATGAGCTGGACGGCGATGGACTACGCCAACATCAACTTCTGGTTCCAGGTCGGCTACGCCATCGGCTTTGTGCTGCAGGGTCGCCTGATCGACAAAGTGGGCGTGAAACGCGTGTTCTTCTGCGCGGTACTGTTGTGGAGCCTGGCCACCGGCGCCCATGGCCTGGCCACCTCGGCGGTGGGCTTTATGGTCTGCCGGTTTATCCTCGGGTTGACCGAGGCCGCCAACTACCCCGCCTGCGTCAAGACCACCCGCCTGTGGTTCCCCGCCGGTGAGCGCGCGGTGGCCACCGGCATCTTCAACGCCGGCACCAACGTCGGCGCGATGATGACGCCGATGCTGCTGCCGTTGATTCTGCACGTATGGGGCTGGCAGGCCGCGTTCCTGTGCATGTCGGCACTTGGCGGTATCTGGTTGCTGTTCTGGGGCCTGAAGTACTACAACCCGGAAGACCACCCTACCGTTAAACAGTCCGAATTGGACTACGTGCAACAGGAAGTCGAACCGGAACAACCGCGTGTGCCGTTCAGCCGTATCCTGCGCATGCGCGGCACCTGGGCCTTCGCCCTCGCCTACTCGCTGACCGCGCCGGTGTTCTGGTTCTACCTGTATTGGCTGCCGCCGTTCCTGAACCAGCAATACAACCTGGGCATCAACGTGACGCAGATGGGCATCCCGCTGATCATCATCTACCTGACCGCCGACTTCGGCAGTGTGGGTGGCGGGATTCTGTCTTCGTTCCTGATCGGCCGTGGGATGAACTCGATCAAGGCGCGGCTGCTGTCGATGCTGCTGTTCGCCTGCTGCATCGTCGGCGTGATCATGGCGGCCGGTTCCAGCCAGCTGTGGGTCGCGGTGTTTGCCATCTCCCTGGCCATCGGCGCGCACCAGGCCTGGACTGCCAACATCTGGAGCCTGGTGATGGACTACACGCCCAAGCACATGATGAGCACGGTGTTCGGTTTCGGCGGGATGTGTGCGGCCATCGGCGGCATGTTCATGACCCAGATCGTCGGGCATATCCTCACCGTGACCAACAACAACTACACCGTGTTGTTCACCCTGATCCCGGCGATGTACTTCCTTGCGCTGACCTGGATGTACTTCATGGCGCCGCGCAAGATTCCTACCGTAGACGTGTGATCTACCTACGCCGCTGCTGCCAGGCAGCGGCCAACCCGCTCATGCAGATCACCCCGATGCCGACCACCGTGGTCACGTCGGGGGTATGGTTGAACACCAGCCAGCCCAACAACCCCGCAAACACGATCTGGCAATAGCCGAACGGCGCCAGCAAGGCCGGCGCCGCAAAGCGGAACGCCTGGGTCAGCATCAAGTGCGCGGTCATCCCGCACGTGCCCAGCGCCAGCATCAACACGCCATGCCAAAGCGTCGGGATCTGCCAGAAGAACGGCACCAGCGCACTCATCACCAAGGTATTGCACAACCCGGCGAAAAAGTTGCTGGTGGTGGGCGTGTCGTATTGGCTGAGAATGCGCGTGAGCAACTGGTAGAAGCAGAAGAACAACGCCGAACACAGCGGCAGCAGCACCGCCGGGGTGAACAGCTCGCCACCGGGGTGAATGATCACCAGCACCCCGACAAACCCGCAGATCACCGCCAGCCACTGGCCGCGCGTCACGTGCTCACCCAGCAGCGGCACCGACAGTGCCGTCACCAGAATTGGCGCGAGGAAGTTCACCGCCGTGGCTTCCGCCAGCGGGATGTAATGCAGCGCCGCGGTGAAAAACAGGCTGGTGCCCAACAGGCACAAGGCGCGCACCACCTGCATGCCCGGGCGCTTGCTGCGCAGCACGCGCAACCCTGATTGCGGCAGGAAAATCCCGGCCATCAGCAAGGTATGCACCAGGTAGCGCGCCCACACCACCATCACGATCGGGTAGAAGCCGGCCAGGTATTTGGACAGGGCGTCGTGGCTGGAAAACAGGAACGTCGCCAGCACAATCAGCAGGATGCCTTTGAAAGGATGGTTGACGCCGGAAAGGGGGGTGCTGACAGTCATTGAATTCTCTAGTGTGGCGCGCGATGGCACTCAACCCGGTAATCTAGCAGCCGGGCTTGCGTCTGCCCCAAGAGCATAACCAAACACCGTGCGAACAGCGCACTAAATCACGGAATTCGAGTCCAAAGCTGCAGCTTTAACCGCTTGCTGCACACTTTTTAACCAAGGCCTGCCGCCATGAAAAAAACCCTCTTTGTTCTTTCCACCCTTGTCCTGCTCGCCGCCTGCAACCAGGAAGCCAAGGAACCGGCCAAACCTGCACCGCCCTCGGTGCAAGCGACGCTGGTGCCAGAAACCCCACCCACCGATAAATGGGTCGGCAAATGGATTGGCGTGGAAGGCTTGAACCTGACCATCGCCAAGGACGACAGCATTGGCCGTGGCCACTACCTTCTCACCATGCAATATGGCCTCGATGCCGACGACTCCGGCACCTTCAAGGGCGAAGCCAACGAAGAAGGCATCACCTTCACCCGCCCTGACGGCCCGCAACTGCTGCGCGCCGGCGACGGCGAAGCCACTGGGCTGAAATGGCTGGCGGATAAAAAAGATTGCCTGATTGTGGATACCGGCGAAGGTTATTGCCGCCAGTAAGCGTTAAACACATCTATCGTAGGAATTGGCGGGCTCGCGCCTGCTGCCTGCACACAAGAGGATCGCCCCATGCTATGGAAAAAAGGCCGACGCAGCGACAACGTGGTGGATGCCCGCGATGACAGTGGCGGTGGTGGTGGCGGCATGCGCTTCGGTGGCGGCAAGGGCCTGAGCCTCACGGCGATTGTGCTGATCGTGGGTATCGGTTGGCTGACCGGCCAGGACCCGCTGCAGATCCTCGGCCAGTTGACCGGCCAGATGGAGCAGGCGCCCTCGGTGAGCACGCAATCGCGCCAGGCCCCGCCGGCCAACGATGAGCAAGCCGATTTCGTCCGTGCGGTGCTGGGCGATACCGAAGACACCTGGGGCCAGGTGTTCCAGGAAAACGGCCTGGCCTACAAGAACCCCAAGCTGATTCTGTTCCGTGGCCGGGTCAATTCCGCCTGCGGTGGCGCCACCTCGGCGAGCGGCCCGTTTTATTGCCCGGCCGACCAACAGGTGTACCTGGACCTGGATTTCTTCCGCGAAATGTCGCAACGCTTCCAGGCCGCCGGTGACTTCGCCCAGGCCTACGTAATCGCCCACGAAGTCGGGCACCACGTGCAGACGCTGCTGGGCATCTCGGCCAAGATCCAGGCTGCGCGCCAGCAAGGCCGGCAGATGCAGGGCGACGGCGGCCTACTGGTACGCCAGGAGCTGCAAGCCGACTGCTTCGCCGGGGTATGGGCCAACCGCGCCCAAAAGCGCCTGAATTGGCTGGAGCCCGGCGATATCGAGGAAGCACTGAATGCGGCCAACGCCATTGGCGATGACCGTTTGCAGCAACAGGGTCAAGGGCGCGTCGTGCCGGACTCGTTTACCCACGGCACCTCGGCGCAGCGGGTTCGCTGGTTCAAGACCGGCTTCGCCCAGGGCCAGATCACTCAATGCGACACCTTCACCGCCAAGAGTCTTTAAATGAATAAACGATTGGGATTGCTGCTGGGCTTGATGTTGACCTGTTCCACCGCCACCTGGGCCGCCGAGAAAGACCATGGCGTCAAGGTGGTCAGCCCCGATCGTTTTCACCTGGATGCCGGCGACCTCAGCCTCGGTTTAAGCCAGGACTGGAGCAAACCGCTGCCCCAAGTCACCCGTGCCTTGATCATCGTGCATGGTCGCCTGCGCAATGCGATGACCTACCTGGAAAGTGGCGAGCATGCGGCGCAAAACGCCGGGGTGGGTGGTAGTACCCTGGTCATTGCGCCGCAATTTCTCGATGAGTCGGACGTAAAACGCGACCATTTGGACAACCAGCTGCTGCGCTGGAAAGCTGATGACTGGATGGCCGGCGAGCCCTCCATCGGCCCCGGCCAAGTCAGCTCCTACGGCGCCCTCGACCAGATCATCAAGCACCTGGGCAATCGCAAACTGTTCCCGGCGCTGAAAGAAATCGTGGTCGCCGGCCATTCCGGCGGTGGCCAGGTGGTACAGCGTTTTGCCCTCACCAGCCACGACCACCCGATGCTGCAGACCGAAGGCATCAGCCTGCGCTACGTGGTGGCCAACCCGTCGTCCTACGCCTATTTCACCCCACAGCGCCCGGTGAAGTTCGACACCGCCAGTTGCCCGGGCTTCAACGACTGGAAATACGGCATGCAAAACCTGCCGGCCTACGCCAAGGGCCAGAGCGCCGCGCAGCTTGAGCAGACGTACGTGTCGCGCAACGTCACCTACCTGCTCGGCCAGCAAGACACCGACCCCAACCACCCGGCACTGGATAAAAGCTGCGCCGCCGAGGCTGAGGGCGCGTATCGCCTGGTGCGTGGGCATAACTATTTTGACTACCTCAAGCAGCGGCATCCGCAGTTGAGCCATCAACTGGTGGAAGTGCCAGGGGTGGGGCATAACGGGGATGGGATGTTTACCTCGCCAGAGGGGCAGAAGGTACTGTTCGGGAAATAACTGGCGAAACCGGATTAAAAATGTGGGAGGGGCGGTGCGACGATTCGACTTGCCCCCGATAGCGGTGTGTCAGCATCAGATGGGCTGACAGACACACTGCTATCGGGGGCAAGCCCCCTCCCACATGTGATCTTTATTGTCTGGGCTGGATCATTCGGCGCAGCACCGCACAGTCTCCAGCATGCCAATCCGCCAACTCCGGCCAGGGGTTTTCCGGCAGGTTCACCAGCACCGTCTTCGTCCCCGCCGCCCGGCCGCAATCCAGGTCGAAGCGGTAATCGCCCACCATCACCATCTTGCTCGGCGCCACATCCCAGGCCGCAGCCAGTTTGAGCAGGCCATCCGGGTCCGGCTTGGGCAATGCATCATCACGCCCCAACACATCTTCGACGGCAAAGCAGTCAGCCAGGCCGATGGCTTCCAACGTCACATGCGCCAACTCCCGCGCATTACGGGTCAGGATGCCCAGGCGATAACCACGCCCGGCCAGCTCGCGCACCAGCTCCACCGCGCCTGCTGCCGCGACCGAACCTAGCGCCAGCTCCCGTTCATGCTCCAGTAACCAGGCATGTTTGGCCGCCGCAATATCCGCCGGCAAGGCGGCGAGGTGCGTGAGGATGTCGTCCTCGGGGGGAATTTCCAGCGCCACGCGAATGGCCGCAAAGTCATGCACCGCCACCGTGAGGGTGCCGTCCATGTCGAACACCCAGTGTTTAACGTCCGCCAGGCTCATGCCCAATCCTTGCGATGGCGGATCAGCCCTTCCTGGGTCACCGAAGCCACCAGTTGCCCGGCGCGGTTGTACACGCTGCCACGGGAGAACCCACGGGAATTGCCGGCCCATGGGCTGTCCATGGCGTAGAGCAACCAGTCATCGGCGCGCAGGTCGGCGTGGAACCACAGCGCATGGTCGAGGCTGGCCACCTGCATATCTTTCTGCCACACGGTCTTGCCATGGGGCAGCAGCGAGGTGGTCAGCAGGCCGAAGTCGGAGGCGTAGGCCAACAGGTATTTATGCAGCGCCGGCGCATCCGCCAGGGCGCCGTCGGCACGAAACCACACGTACTTGACCGGGTCGGAGGGCTGCGGGTTGAACGGGTCTTTCTCGGTCACCGGGCGCACTTCGATCGGCTTGGGGCACAGCAGCTTGTCGCGCATGTGCTCGGGGATCAGGTGCGCACGTTGCTGGGTCAGCTCCAGCTCCGACGGCAGGTTTTCCGGGCCGACCACCACGGGCATGGTGGTCTGGTGCTCGAAGCCGACTTCGTCGTACTGGAACGAGGTGGTGCAGGTGAAAATCGGGTGGCCCTTCTGGATCGCGGTGACCCGGCGGGTGCTGAAACTGCCGCCATCACGCACGCGGTCGACCGAATACACCACCGGCAATTGTGCATCGCCAGGGCGCAGGAAATAACCGTGCAGGGAATGCACGTGCCGCGCTTCTTCTACGGTCTGGCTGGCGGCCGACAGCGACTGGCCGAGCACTTGGCCGCCGAACAGTTGGCGAAAACCCAGGTCCTGGCTGCGGCCGCGAAAGAGGTTTTCCTCGATCGGTTCCAGGGTCAGCAAGTCCACCAGATCTTCCAATACTTGGCTCATAGAGCAACTCCTAAAATCTATTCTATGGGGCATTCCGGGCTGCTTATCCGTGCAGCGTGTCCAACCATTGGGCGCGGGTGATGCGGTACAAAACGTGAGGCCGCAGCGGGTCATCGGCTGCGACCTTGGGGTGTTCAAAATCTGCCAAGGGATCGTAATGCATCCCGATGGCCTGCATGACTTTTTGTGATGGCAGATTGGCCTCGGTGGTGAAGGCAACGATTTCATCCAGTTGCAGGCGGTCGAAACCACAGCGCAGTGCGGTCCAGGCCGCCTCACTGGCGTAACCCAGGCCCCAATGTTCGCGGGCCAGGCGCCAGCCGATTTCCACCGCCGGGGTAAAGCCGGCTTCAAAGCTGACATTCTGCAGCCCGGTCAGGCCGATGAACTCACCGGTGTCCTTGCGCTGCAAGGCCCACAGGCCAAAGCCGTATTCGGCGAAGTGACCACGGATGCGGCCGATCAACGCGGCGCTTTCCAGGTGGCTCAATTTGGCCGGGAAATAGCGCATCACCTGTGGGTCGGCGCACATGCGCGCAAATTCCAGCAGGTCGCCGTCGCGCCATTGGCGCAACACCAGGCGTGCGCTTTCCAGTTCGAGTATCGGCTCCATGGGTCCCCTTCCTTGCCCTGTGAGTGCGGCCTGTGAGTGAGTGTACAGCGCTGTTAAGATCCGTCGCAGGTTCCCGTCAGAAAATCCCATGCCTTTGCCATTGATCTATCACGATGACTACAGCCCCGAGTTCCCGGCGGACCACCGGTTCCCCATGGACAAGTTTCGCCTGCTGCGCGACCACCTGGTAGACAGCGGCCTGACGCAAGAACGCCACTTGCTGCGCCCCGAGCTCTGCCCAGCGGAGATTCTGGCGCTGGCTCATGAACCTGGGTATATCGCCCGCTACATGAGTGGCGAACTGTCCCGCGAGGACCAACGCCGCCTCGGCCTGCCTTGGAGCGAGGCCCTGGCGCGGCGCACCGTGCGCGCGGTGGGCGGCTCGATCCTCGCGGCCGAGCAGGCGCTGGAACACGGGCTGGCCTGCCATCTCGCAGGCGGCACCCACCACGCCCACTACGACTACCCGGCGGGCTTTTGCATCTTCAACGACCTGGCGGTGATCAGCCGCTACCTGCTGGAAAGCGGGCGGGTCAACCGCGTGTTGATCTTCGACTGCGACGTGCACCAGGGCGACGGCACCGCGCGCATCCTCCACGACACGCCGGACGCCATCACCGTGTCGCTGCACTGCGAAAAGAACTTCCCCGCGCGCAAGGCCCAAAGCGACTGGGACATCCCGCTGCCCATGGGCATGGGCGATGCCGACTACCTCAAGGTGGTAGACGACGCCCTCAACTACCTGCTGCCGCTGTACCAGCCCGACCTGGTGCTGTACGACGCCGGCGTCGATGTGCACAAGGACGACGCCCTCGGTTACCTCAAGCTGACAGACGCAGGCGTTGCCGCCCGTGATGAAAGCGTGATGCGCCATTGCCTGGGCCGCGACATCCCGGTAATGGGCGTGATCGGCGGCGGCTACAGCAAGGACCGCCCTGCCCTGGCCCGCCGCCACGGCATCCTGCACCACAGTGCGCAACGGGTGTGGGCGTCATCAGGTTGTCATTGAAGTGTGGGCTTTACCCACAATGCCTGTGGAACCACCTGTGGATAACTTGAGCGTAAGGGTCTGAAAGCGTTTAGCCGTAAGGCCTGTAGGAAAGTGTACGTTTTTTGATCAGGCAGCCACGCCGTCGTCGGGTAGAATGTTCGGCCTATTAAATGACCGTAGCCCAACCATGCCCCAGACCCCTCCTCCACACGTCACTATTATCGGCGGCGGCCCAGCCGGGCTAATGGCCGCTGAAGTCTTGAGCCTGGCGGGCGTGCGGGTAGACCTGTATGACGGCATGCCCTCAGTGGGCCGCAAGTTCCTGCTGGCGGGCGTGGGCGGCATGAACATCACCCATTCCGAAGCCTACCCGGCGTTCCTGTCGCGCTACGCCGAACGCGCGCCGCAAATGGCGCCGTTGCTGCGTAGCTTTGGTGCCGAAGCATTGTGCGAATGGATCCATGGGTTGGGGATCGAGACCTTTATCGGTACCTCCGGTCGGGTGTTTCCTACCGACATGAAAGCCGCTCCCCTGTTGCGTGCCTGGCTCAAGCGCCTGCGCGACCAAGGCGTGGTTATCCACACCCGTCATCGATGGACCGGCTGGAATGCCGAGGGTGACTTACTTATCCACAGCCCGGAAGGCGAAATAACTATCCACAGTGATGCAGTACTGCTGGCTTTGGGTGGTGGCAGTTGGTCGCGCCTGGGCTCGGATGGCGCCTGGCTCAAGCTGCTGGAAGATAAAGGCGTGCCCTACGCCCGGCTGCAACCGAGTAACTGTGGCTTCGAGGTGTCGGCCTGGAGCGAACTGATGGTCAGCAAATTCGCCGGTGCGCCGTTGAAAAACGTCGCCATCGGGCTGGGCGACGACAAGCCCCGGCTCGGCGAATGCGTGGTCACCGCCCTCGGCATCGAAGGCAGCCTGATCTACGCGCTGTCGGCGCCGATTCGTGAGGCGATCAACCGCGATGGCGCCGCCACGGTGCATATCGACCTGTTGCCGAGCAAGCCGCTGGACAAGGTCCAGGCGGCACTGGCCAAGCCGCGTGGCTCGCGCTCGATGAGCAAGCATTTGCACAGCCAGTTGGGTTTGGATGGGGTCAAGGCTGCGTTGCTGCGCGAGCTGGCACCGGCGGAGCACTTCAATGATCCGGCGCAATTGGCGGTGGATATAAAGGCGCTGCCACTGACACTGGTGAAGACGCGGCCGATGGATGAGGCGATCAGCACCGCCGGCGGCGTGCCGTTTGAGGCGCTGGATGAGCGCTTGATGCTCAAGCAGTTGCCGGGAGTGTTCTGTGCGGGGGAGATGCTGGATTGGGAAGCGCCGACGGGGGGGTATTTGCTGACGGGGTGTTTTGCCAGTGGCAGGGCGGCTGGGCGGGGGTTGTTGGAGTGGCTTAAGGGCTGAGATTTTGTGGTGAATTCAAGGCCGCCATCGGGGGCAAACCCCCTCCCACAATTTTGACCGTGTGAACCCGATCAAATGTGGGAGGGGGCTTGCCCCCGATAGGGCCATCAGCCACACCAAAAAATCACTTCTTCTTACGCGGCCCAGTATTAAACACCGGCACCTTACGCACCGGCTTGATCGACGGCTCCACCGGCGCCGATTCCCCGCTGTCCACCCACTTACCGAGGTTGCGCTTACCGCCACCCCCGGATGTTTTAGGCTTCTTCGGCTTTTTCGGCTTCTTCACCACCTGCCCGCTGGCGTCGGTTTCCGGCACGCGGTGTTCCGGCTCGAAGTCCTGCTCCATGTGGCGGGTCAATGTCTGACGCGTCAGCATCTCAATGGCCGACAGCATGTTCACCTCATCGGCACACACCAGGGAAATCGCCTCACCGGTGTTACCCGCACGCCCGGTACGGCCGATACGGTGGATGTAGTCCTCGGCCACAATCGGCAGGTCAAAGTTGACTACCATCGGCAGGTCTTCGATATCCAGGCCACGGGCCGCCACGTCGGTGGCCACCAGGATCTGCACTTCGCTGCTCTTGAAGCGGTCCAGCGCGCGTTGGCGCGTGGCCTGGGGTTTGTCGCCATGGATGCCGTCGGCGTTGATGCCCAGGCCCTGCAACTTATCCACCAGCGCGTCCACGCCGTTACGGGTCTTGGCGAACACCAGCACCTGCTTCCAGCGGCCTTTGCGCATCAGGTGCACAAACAGCTCGGCCTTGCGCTTCTTGTCTACCGGCACCACCCATTGCTTCACGGTGTTGGCGGCGACGTTGCGCGGGCTGACTTCAATGCTCAGCGGGTCGTTGAGCATCTGCCCGGCCAGCACGCGGATGTCATCGGAGAAGGTCGCGGAGAACAGCAGGGTCTGACGCTTTTTCGGCAGCATGCGGTAGATGTTCGCCAGCTCTTCGGAAAAGCCCAGGTCGAGCATGCGGTCGGCTTCGTCGAGCACCAGGGTTTGCAGCTGGTTGAGTTTCAGCGCGTTCTGGCGGAACAGGTCGATCAGGCGGCCAGGGGTGGCGACCAGGATGTCGACACCCTTGCGCAGCTTCATCATCTGCGGGTTGATGCTCACGCCGCCGTACACCGCGTAGGTGGTCAACGGCAGGTGTTGGGCGTATTCGGCGACGCTGGCGTGAACCTGCTCGGCCAGCTCGCGGGTGGGGCACAGGATCAGCGCGCGCGCCGAGTTGGCGGCGACTTTCGGCCCTTCCATCGTCAGCAGTTGCAGCAGCGGCAGTGCGAAACCGGCAGTCTTGCCGGTGCCAGTCTGGGCCGCGGCCATCAGGTCGCGACCGGCCAGCACCGCCGGAATCGCTTGCGCCTGCACCGGCGTCGGGGTCTGGTAGCCAAGCGTCTCAAGGGCGCGCAGCAAGGGTTCGATCAGGCCAAGGGTGGCGAAAGTCATGTAGTTACCGTAGGGAAAATTCGGCGCACAGCGCGTAATGCGCGGCAGTTTACCTTATTTCCGGCTTGGGCTTGCGCCACTGGGGCAGGCTGATCAGCAGTACCGCGCTGATGATCACCAGCATCGCCAGGGATTCTTCCAGGCCGATGGTCTCGCCGATAAACACAATCCCCAGCAACACCGCCACCGCCGGGTTGACGTAGGCATAGCTGGTCGCCGCCGCCGGGCGTACGTGCTTGAGCAGGTACATATAGGCATTGAAGGCGATGATCGAGCCGAACACCGCCAGGTAGGCCAGGGCCAACCAACCTTCCAGCGGCGGCATCGCTTGCAGATGCTCACCGGTGAGCAGGCTGGCGAGCAACAGCGTGACACCGGCCACCAGCATTTCCGCCGCGCTGGCCATGGCGCCCGGCGGCAGCGGCAGGCGCCGGCTCCACACCGAGCCAAACGCCCACGAAGCCGCGGCGAACAGCAGCAACGCCGCGCCCATCGGGCTCGATTGCAAGGTGCTGCCCATATTCAACATGGCAATGCCGACCATGCCCAAAATAACCCCGGCCCATTCCAGCCGGGTATTGCGCGCGCCCCAGAAGTAGCCACACAGCAAGGTAAACAGCGGCACCGTCGCCACCGCCAGCGCCGCCACGCCGGACGACACCCCCGTATGCTCGGCCACACTCACCGCACCGTTACCGAAAGTCAGCAGCAAAATGCCGATCTTGGCTGCAGCCTTCCACTGCTCCCAGGTCGGCGCAGGGGCCCCACGCCAGCGCAAAAAGCCATACATCGCCGCACCCGCCAGCAAAAAGCGAATCCCGCCCAGCATCAGCGGCGGCCAGTACTCCACGCCGATGCGGATCACCAGGTAGGTGGACCCCCAAATCACATACAACGCAAAAAAGGCAGCGATCAACGGTAAGGGAAAACGACGTGGGCCAGGCATTGGGCGGCTCTAAGGCAGGTATAAGAGATGCTTATTCTAAAAAGACAGGTCCTTATACATAAGTTACAAAACCTGTTTAAACCGCCAGTACACTTTTCAAAGCATGGTTATGAGGGCTATAAACCGTTGTTTCGAAAGCCACGCGCTACTGGAGCCTTATCATGGACAAATACGACCGCATGCTCCTCAGCGCCCTGCTCGAAGACGGCCGCGCGTCCTATGCGCAACTGGCCCGCAAGGTAAACCTCTCCGCGCCCGCCGTGGCGGAACGCGTGGCCAAGCTGGAGGCCAGCGGGGTGATCACCGGGTACCAGGCCAAGGTGGATTTATCCAAAGTGGGGTTGCCGATCCAATGCGTGATTGAGTTGCGCCTGACCAACCATGGCAGCCAGAAAGTGTATGACGCCCTGGCGGAAATCCCCGAACTGACCGAATGCCATCGGGTAACCGGTGATCCATGCGTGATCATGCAAGCGGCGGTGGGCTCGATGCCGGAACTGGAGAACTTGATTAACCGGGTGGCGAAGTTTGGGTTCAGCAAGACGTCGATCATCTTGTCGAGCGCGATAGAACGGCGGGTGCCGTTGGGGCAGTTGGCGGGCAATGGGAAAAGTGCTGGCTGACCCACCGCCATCGGGGGCAAGCCCCCTCCCACAGTTTGAATGTGTTCACAGATCCAAATGTGGGAGGGGGCTTGCCCCCGATGGCGTCAGAGGCTTCACCGAGGATTCGAGCACCGAACAATCAAATCGACAATCTGCTCGATGGTCGTTATCTGATCCCAGTTTTCCTGAGTGGCTTGCAACTTGAACTGCCGTCTAATGCCCCCGTAGACGAACGAAAATCTGTTGGGTGCCTGCCTTTTTGTGGCGAGCGGGCTTGCCCGCGTTGGGCTGCGCAGCGGCCCCAATCAGGGCGCCGCGTTCTTTCAGTTAGAACACATTGTCAGGTTTTGGGGCTGCTACGCAGCCCAACGCGGGCAAGCCCGCTCGCCACAAACAGCCCGCTCAGCGGAAGATATCCACTCGATTCGGCGGCAGGCTCAGAACCCGCGATGCTTCTTCAGGTGCTCATTGATCTTCGCCGCCGGCACTTTCTGCAAGGTGCACAGCAGGTCGTGGGACAGCTCGCGCAGACCATGCGTTGCGCGCAGTTCCTGGGCCAGGTGCGCGGTGAGGTTGGCCGCCATTTCCGCATCCGCCATCGCCCGGTGGGCCTGGCCGGTGTGGGGCAGTTTTGCGAATGAATTCAACGTGCCGAGTTTATGGTTCGGCGCGGCCGGCATGAGGCGGCGGGCCAGCAGCAGGGAGCAGGCGAATTTCTGCAGGCGGGTGCGGCGGATCAGGCCGAGTTCGAAGTCCCAGAATTTTTGGTCGAACGCGGCGTTGTGCGCCAGCAGGGGCGTGGTGCCGACGAACTCGTTCACTTCGTTCATCACCCGCTCGGCCGGCGGTGCGGTGCGCAGCATGGCGTTGCTGATGCCGGTGAGTTGTTCGATAAAACCCGGCACGCGCACGCCAGTGTTCATCAGGCTCTGGTAGCGGTCCACGATCTGGCCACGTTCGAGGATGACCACGGCGATTTCGGTGGCGCGGCAGTGGCTGCTCGGGGTGATGCCGGTGGTTTCAAAGTCGATGACCGCTATACGTTCCAAACCTGTTCCAACTCCGTCTAACTGTTTATTAAGCCGCAGCGCTTTACTTGAGCAGCAACGCGCCTTCGATCGGCACGTAGCGGCTGGCGGCACGTATCAGCGAATTGGCGGTAAGACCCGGCACGCCATACGCCACGGCTTCGACGCCATGCTTGTGGATGATGCGGTCGAGCAGCATGTCGAAATCACCGTCGCCGGAGGCCAGCACCACTTCGTCGACGTTGGCCGCAGCGTCCATGATGTCGATGGTGATGCCCACGTCCCAGTCGCCCTTGGCTGAGCCGTCGCTGCGCTGGATATAGGGCTTGAGTTTTACCGTAAAGCCCAGGTTGCGCAGGATCTGCTGGAACTGCTGCTGCTTGCTGTCACCGCGATCGATGGCATACGCGTACGCCTCGACAATCTGCCCGCGCGCACTGATATCAGCCCACAGGGCGGCGTAGTTGAAGTGGCAGCCATAGGCTTGGCGAACGGTGTAGTAGAGGTTCTGAACATCGGCGAACACTGCAATTTTCTTCACCGCACTTCCTCATGACAGCCAGGCGCCTGGGCCCGGAAAGGGTGCCAGTATGCCAGCCGCCAGGGAGTTTCCGGGAAAAATCAGACCGGGGCGACGAAGCGCCCCGGGCCGGGTGGGGTTAGACGAAGGAATCGTCGTCGCCGAAGGAAGAGGAATCGTCGGAATAGTCGCTGTCGGCGAAGCTGTCCGAGTTGTTGCTGCCCCAGTTGTCATTGCCGGCAAATTTCTGCTCGTCGTTGCCCCAGTTGCCTTGATCACTGGCCGGTGCGGGTTGCTCGATGATTTCTTCCACCACCTGCGGCTGCTGGTTGTGATGGAACAAGCTGCTGATGCCTTCGGCGAGCAACACACCACCGGCCACGCCAGCGGCGGTTTTCATCGCACCGCCAAGGAAACCACTGCCCACCGGAGCGGCGGCGGGTTGTTGTGGCTGTTGATAGTTTTGTTGTGGCGCAGGCTGACCACCGAACGCAGGACGCGCCGGTTCACGCCAGCCACCGCCTGAATTGCTCGGCGCCGGCTGTGGTTCACGGGAAGCACCGCCACCAAAGATGCTCGACAGGAACCCACCGCTGCTCGCCGGCGCCGGCTGTGCGGATTTGGCCCGCTGCAATTCGTCCTGCAATTGCTGAATCTGCTGCGCCTGCTCTTTATTCTTCGCGTCCAGGCTTTTAAGCGCGTGTTCCTGCACCAGGATCGACTGGGTCATGTAGTACCCGGCCGCCGGTTGGCGAGTCATGTGCTCCTTGATCCGCGCTTCTGCTTGCGCATCGCGGGGGGCTGAGTCCGTTTCGGCTTGCTGCAACCGTGAAAACAGTCCATCGATCAGGGTTTGCTCTTCGCTGTTCATGGCGACCTCGTTAGATTGCCGGTAGAAATCGTGGTCCCGCCTGGAGTCAGGCTTGGGTACCTGGTTAGTTATGGGGGTGTTACCAGTTGTTTCAATGGTCTTTACTCAAGGTTTACGTTTGCGCCCCTGTCACCGTGATCGGTTAAAGTGTCGCCCTTGTTTCCAGGCCTGCGATGAACCTGATGAATCCGTTAGACGTACTGCGCGACTCCTTCCGTTTTACCCGGAGCAACCTGGGCGCCATCGTTCAGCTGTGCCTGCCGTTGGTGGTCCTCGAAGCCTTCCTGCAACAGATTCTGGAGCACACGCTGGGCGCAGATGCGTTTCCCGGTTACAGCGTGGTGGTGGGGTTATTGGTGTACCCGCTGTATACCGGCGCGCTGATCCTGTTTCTCGACGCGCGCACCCGTGGCGAGTCGCCCAGCACCCGGGATGTATGGGCGATGGCCCTGACCCTGTGGCCGCGTTTCGCCCTGCTGACGGCCATGAGCACCTTGCTGATCCTGCTGGGGCTGTCGATTTATTTCCTGCCGGGCCTGTGGCTGATGGTGGTGTTGGCGTTTGCCGAGTACCTGCTGGTGCTGCGCGGCATGCCGGCGCTGGAGGCGATGAAGGAAAGCTTCCGCCTGACCCGTGGGCATTTCTGGCGAATCCTGGTGTGCCTGCTGTGTGTGATGACCCCGTTGTGGCTGCTCAAGGGCGCCAGCGTGGCGGCCTATCCCAACCCCGCGCCGTTGCTGGGGCTGTTGATGGACAGCGTGCATAGCTTCCTGCAACTATTTACCAGCGTGGTGTTGTTCCGTTTATTCATGCTGATCGGTGGCGATGCCGACGCGCGGTGATATGCTCCGTGCCACTTCTGAAACGCTATAAGCCGAGCCGATGACCCGTTTATTGCGCATGACCTTGCTGGGCCTGCTGATCGTTGCAGGCCTGCTCGCGGCCCTGATCTACAACCTGACCTGGCGCCCCGCTGCCAAGGAAACCTTGCCCGTAAGTTGCGTCGCGCCACGCGCGCCCACCCTGCTGCCGGGGCAGGCGCTCAAGGTGATGACCTGGAACGTGCAATACCTGGCCGGCAAGAACTATGTGTTCTGGTACGACACCGCCGACGGCAGCGGCCCGGACGACCGCCCCACCGTGGAAGACATGGCCGCCAGCCTGGACGAAGTGGCGCGGGTGATTCGCGACGAACAACCGGACATTCTGCTGCTGCAGGAACTCGACGAAAACGCCAAGCCCTCCCACTACCAGGACCAGCTGGCGTTGCTCCAGGAGCGCCTGGTCGACCTCTACCCCTGCAGCGCCCAGACCTTCGACTGGAAAGCCGACTTCGTGCCCGACCGCCATATCTTCGGCAGTGTCGGGCGCAAGCTGGCCACCCTGAGCCGCTACCAGATCGAACACGCCGAGCGCCTGCAATTGCCGGCCCCGGAGGCCAATTTCATCAGCCGCCAGTTCCAGCCCAAGTCGGCCTTGCTGCTGACCTACCTGCCATTGAGCGATGGCGGCCAACTGGCGGTGCTCAACACCCGCCTGGACGGCGACGCCCCAGGCCGCAGCGCAGTGCTGGAGCAGGTGCAAACCACGGTCAAGTTGCTGGATAAATTCGAAGGGCGTGGCACGCCTTGGCTGATCGGGGGCGATTTCAACCTGTTGCCGCTGGGGCAATTCCTGCGCCTGGATGCCGACAAACGCGGGCAGTACTCGCCGGACAGCGAGCTGCATTTGCTCTGGGATAAATACCCGATGATCCCGAGCAACAGCGAATCCAGCGGCATTGACCGCGCCAAATGGCTGACCCACTTCCCCAACGACCCGAGCCTCGACGGTCCGGATCGCACCTTGGATTACCTGTTCTACAGCCCGCGCATCAAGCGGGTCGAAGCCAAGGTGCGCCAGGACGATACGCTGCGCATCTCCAACCATCTGCCGGTGATTGCGCGCTTCCTGTTGCCCGCCGCGCAGTAGCCTTGAATTGTCCCCATATAGGGGACAATCAATCTCTATTCAGCCTAATTGTCGCTCATTCGATTAGGCCGTAAATTTACTCCCAAGCCAGCACGCAGACAGCCAGAGGCGCTGAAGCGGCCTTCTAATTCCAATACTTCAAATGAGCGCATACGACATGAACACTTTCAAAAAAGCCCTGACCGCCACCCTGCTCGCCCTGTCCATCGGCAGCGCCTACGCCGCTGACAACGCCGTGCCGGAACATCAAACCCAAGCGTTCCTCAACGCCCTGGCCGCCGGCGGTGGTCGCCCCCTGGAGCAACTGAGCCCCAAGGACGCCCGTGCAGTGCTGACCGGTGCGCAGAACTCGGTGAAAGTCGACATGTCGGGCATCCAGGTCAGCGACAAGACCATCCAGGCCGACGGCCAGAGCATCAAGCTGACCGTCGTGCGCCCGGCCAACGTCAAGGGTGAGCTGCCGGTATTCATGTTCTTCCACGGTGGCGGCTGGGTGCTCGGCGACTACCCGACCCACGCCCGCTTGATCCGCGACCTGGTGGTGGGCTCCGGCGCCGTCGCCGTGTATGTGGATTACACGCCATCGCCGGAAGCGCATTACCCCACCGCAATCAACCAGGCCTATGCCGCTACCCGCTGGGTGGCCGAGCACGGCAAAGAGATTAATGTCGATGGCAGCCGCCTGGCGGTGGCCGGCAACAGCGTCGGCGGCAACATGGCAGCGGTGGTGGCGCTGAAAGCCAAGGAGCAGAATGCGCCGAAATTGCGCTTCCAACTGCTGCTGTGGCCAGTGACCGACGCCAACTTCGACACCCCGTCGTACAAGCAGTACGCCGAAGGCCACTTCCTTACCAAGAACATGATGAGCTGGTTCTGGGACAGCTACACCACCGATGCCCAGCAACGCGCCGAGATCTACGCCTCGCCGCTGCGCGCCACGCCTGCACAACTGACCGGCCTGCCACCGGCGCTGGTGCAAACCGCTGGCCTGGACGTGCTGCGCGATGAGGGCGAAGCCTATGCCCGCAAGCTGGATGCGGCCGGTGTGGACGTGACGGCAGTGCGCTACAACGGGATGATCCATGACTACGGCCTGCTCAACCCGTTGAGCAATATCCCGGAAGTCAAAGCGGCGATGCGCCAGGCGGCGGGTGAGTTGAAGGCGCACTTGAACTGAGTCACCGATAATCCATTTGAAATGTTAAATGTGGGAGGGGCGGTGCGACGATTCGACTTGCCCCCGATGGCGGAGTGTCAGTCACCAGATGTACTGGCTGACACACTGCAATCGGGGGCAAGCCCCCTCCCACATTCAGGTTTCATTGTGGTTATTTGCGCGGTTTGATCCGGGCAGTTGGCTCTGCAATCAACGGATCATCCGGCCAGTAATGCTTGGGGTATCTGCCCTTCAGATCCTTCTTCACTTCGGCGTAGGTACTGCGCCAGAAGTTCGCCAGATCCTGCGTTACCTGCACCGGCCGCCGCGCCGGGGACAGCAGGTGCAACTTCACCACCTGGCGACCGCCGGCAATGCGTGGCGTATCTGCCAGCCCGAACAATTCCTGCAAACGCACCGCCAGAATCGGCGGCTGCTCGCTGTAGTCCAAGCGCACCGACGAGCCCGATGGCACTTTCACATGCTGCGGCGCCAGCTCATCCAGGCGCTGGGGCAGCGGCCACGGCAACAGGTTGTGCAGGAAGCTGGAGATATCCAGGTTGGCGAAATGGCTCAGGCGCGAGACCTTGCCCAGGTAAGGCATCAACCAGTGTTCGAGGCTGGCGAGCAAGGCGCTGTCGCTGAGGTCGGGCCATTCGCTGGTTTTACCGGCGTCAAGCTGGCGCAACAACATGACGCGAGCCTGCCATTGGCGCAGCTCGGGGGTCCAGGGCAGCAGCTCCAGGCCTTTGCGCCGTACCAGGTTGACCAGCGCCTGGCTGCGTGCGGCTTCGTCGAGGCCGGTGAGGGGGTCGCGGCTGAGCACCAGCTCGCCGACTTTGCGCTGGCGTTCGGCGCGCAGCACGCCTTCGCGCTCGTCCCAATCCAGCTGGTCGACATTCCGTACCTGCTCGGCGAGTACCGTGTCGAACAGCCCCGGGTCAAAATCCGCCGCCAGGTAGATACGTTCTTCACGCTGGCCCTGGCGGCTGCCGAGGTCGGCGATCACCAGCCACGCCTGTTTCATCAGGCTGTCGGCCTCGGCGAACAGCGCCGCGCGGCCATTGGCCAGGCGGTATTCGGCGCCACCGGGGCGGCGTTGCTGGGCGACGCGGTCCGGGTAGGCCAGCGCCAGCAAGGCGCCGAGCCAGCGCGGGTGGTCGGGGTCGGCCACCGCTTGGGTGGCCTTGCCTCTTAAATAGCCCCGGTATTGCCGCGCCAATTGCTTGGCCCGCTGCACGCCGCCTTGGGTGCCGCGCGCGCGCTCTTCGCCGGACAGCAGCGCCAGGCGGCTGTGCAGATCGGCGCCACCACCGCGCAAAATATCGCGCTCGCCCAATAACGCCGCCACATCACAGGCGGTGTTTGCCAGCCCCAGGTCCTGCCCGCGCAGCAGCAAATGGGCGATACGCGGATGGGCGGGCAGCTCGGCCATCTTCTGGCCATGGGCGGTCAGTTTGTCTTCATTTAATGCGCCGAGGCGCACCAGCAAATCCTGGGCCTGGGCATAGGCGGCGGCGGGCGGCACATCCAGCCAAACAAGCTGGGTCGGCGTGACGCCCCAACGCGCCAGCTGCAGGGCCAAACCGGCAAGGTCGGCCGCAAGGATTTCCGCGCTGCCATAGGCGGCCAGGCCTTCATGCTGGTCCTCGGACCACAAGCGATAACACACCCCCGGCTCCAAGCGCCCTGCCCGGCCCGCACGTTGGGTAGCGCTGGCGCGGGAGATGCGCTGGGTGTCGAGGCGGGTCATGCCGCTGCCGGGGTCGAAACGCGGTACGCGGGCCAACCCGGCATCAATCACCACGCGTACGCCGTTGATGGTCAGGCTGGTTTCGGCGATGTTGGTGGCGAGCACCACTTTGCGCTTGCCGGCGGGCGCCGGGTCGATGGCCGCGCGCTGGGCGCTGAGGTCCAGCTCGCCATGCAGCGGGCACAGCAACACGTCACCGCGATCACCCAGGGCGTCGGCCAGTTGCTGGTTGACCCGCCGAATCTCGGCTTGCCCGGGTAGGAAAACCAACACGCTGCCGGTTTCGTCATGCAGGGCATCGAGGATGGTCTGCACCACGCGCGGCTCGATAAATTCCCCGGCCTGGTACGGCCGGCCCCAACGCATCTGCACCGGGAACATCCGCCCTTGGCTGCGCAGGATCGGCGCGTTGTCCAGCAGCGCGGCCAGGCGTTCGCCTTCGAGGGTGGCGGACATCAACAGGATTTTCAGCGGCTGCTCGTCGCGGAACAACTCGCGGCCGTTGAGGCTCAGGGCCAGCGCCAGGTCGGCGTCGAGGCTACGTTCGTGGAATTCGTCGAAGATCAGCAGGCCCACGCCGTCCAGCGCCGGGTCGTCCTGCAGGCGGCGGGTGAGGATGCCTTCGGTAACCACTTCGATGCGCGTGTTGGGGCCGACTTTGCTGTCCAGGCGGATGCGATAACCGACGGTTTCACCGACCTTCTCCCCCAGCTCGCTGGCCAGCCGCTCGGCAGCCGCACGGGCGGCCAGGCGCCGCGGTTCGAGCATCAGGATGGTTTGCCCGGCGAGCCAGGGCTCGTTCAACAAGGCCAAGGGTACGCGGGTGGTTTTACCGGCGCCGGGCGGCGCTTCCAGCACGGCTTCATGGCGAATCGCCAAGGCGTCACGCAGGGCGGGTAAAACATCATCGATGGGCAACGAATTCATACTGGCTCCAAAGCAGAGCGGCGAGTATAACGGCGAACTGCCGGATGCCGGTGATGGTCTCAAGGGCATGCCCCCATCCCACATTTGCCCATCGTCGCCTGGCAGATCTGGCATATAGTCATTTTTCAAACGCGTTCAGGAGATTTTTCATGCGTATTGCTTCCCGTGTCATCGGCGGTGTTCTGGCCGTCACCCTGCTGAGCCAGCTCACGGCCTGCGGGTCGATTTTCTACCCGGACCGCCGTGGCCAGATCGACGGCAAGATCGACCCGACCATTGCCGTGCTCGACGCCGTAGGCCTGCTGTTCTACGTAATCCCCGGCCTGATCGCGTTTGGCGTGGACTTCGCCACCGGCGCCATCTACTTCGAACCGGGCAAGACCGCCCAGGTCGCGCCGGAAAAACTGCAAGAAGCCATCGGCGCCGACGGCAAGGTCGACAATGCCAAGCTGCAAACCATCATCCACAAAGAAACCGGGCGCACCCTGCCACTGGACGACCCGCGCATGATCCAGTTCAAGGGCAGCGTGCAACAACTCGCGTCCCTGGGCCTGCAACCTGCCGCTTAAGGACTGCCTATGACCAGCAGTCCCGAACACGCAAGGCTCCTGCGCCTGGCCACCCGCGCGTCGGTGGGCGTGGCGTGTGTGTTGATTGTTACCAAGGCCATCGCCTGGTGGCTCAGTGGTTCGGTGAGCATGCTCGCCGGGTTGACCGACTCGCTGCTCGACGGCGTGACCTCGCTGCTTAATTTGCTTGCGGTGCACTACGCGTTGCGCCCGGCCGATGAGGACCATCGTTACGGCCATGGCAAGGCGGAATCGCTGTCGGGCATGGCCCAGGCGCTGTTTATCGGCGGCAGTGCGGTGTTGATCGCGTTCCAGGCCTATGAACGCCTGCAACACCCGGAGCCGGTGGGCGCGCCGTGGTTGAGCATTGGCGTGATCGTGTTTTCCCTGGTGCTGACCGTGGCGCTGCTGATGCTGCAACACCGGGTGGTGCGCGAAACCGGCTCCAACGCGGTGCGCGCGGACTCGCTGCACTATCGCTCCGACTTGATGCTCAACGGCAGCATCCTGGTGGCGCTGGTGCTGGCAGGCTTCGGCTTCAATCAGGTAGATGCCTGGTTCGGCCTGGGGATCGCCGCCTACATCTTGTGGAGCGCGGTGCAAATCGCCCGGGAAAGCTTTGCGGTATTGATGGATGAAGAGCTGCCGCCGGACGTCAGCCAGCACATGCTCGAGCTGGCCCGTGGCGTGCCGGGTGTGCTGGGCGCGCATGATTTGCGCACGCGGATTTCCGGCAGCCACTGGTTCGTGCAGCTGCACCTGGAGTTACCGGGGGAATTGACCCTGTCAGTGGCCCACGGCATCAGCGACCAGGCCGCCGATGCCATTCATCAAGCCTACCCGCGCGCCGAAGTGCTGGTGCACGCCGACCCGCAGGAAGTAGTCACGGGTGCCAAGGCCTAGTACTGGACCTGATACCCGCGACTGCTCAGGCAGTTGCCCTGGGCCTGGCGGTAGGTTTGTACCACCGCCGGGTCCGGAGCGTAGGTGACGGCTTGCGGGTCGAAGCCGCTTTGCTGCACCGCCCAGCGATAACAGTCATAACCGTCCTGCTGCACCTGCGCCGGTGATTGGCCATTGGCGGGGTAGGCCACCACGTCATACCCATTGCCTTGCGGCGCCGGTTGCGGCTCGGGCACTTGGGTCGGCGGTTGCACCACTACGTACTGCTGGCTGCTGCTTTCGTAGGTGTAATAGGCGCCGGCGGCAAGGAAGAACAATGCACTGCCCACCCACACTTCCCGCGCGTAGTCCGGCAGGTATTGCACGCGGATCCCATAGGGCGGCCGCACCACGACATAACGCGGGCCTTGCGGGCGATACCAGTAGCCGCCGGAGAAGAAGTAATCCTGGCCGCGGTAGGGCACGCGGTAATTACGGTCGGGGAAACGGTCGATGGTGTAACCAGGGCGATATTGCGGGCCTGGGCCCCAGCCATTGCCACGCCCGTCCGGGCGGCCCGGCCAACGGTTGTCGCCGGGGTGGTTGTTGTTATACCCACCACCGTTATTGCCTGGGCGTGAGCCAGGGCCGCCGGCTTCCCAATGCTGGTTGCCATCATTACGGCGCGGGATATCACGGTAGTTGCCCTGGCGCGGTTCCTGGGTCTGGCGCACGGTATCGGGGCGGCCCTGGATCGGCAGGTTATTCGACGGCTGCGCCTGGGGTTGCTGCACCGGCCGCGCCTGCTCATTGCCCTGCGGGCGACCTTGCCACTGGCCGCCACCGTTCTGGCCGCCACGGTCGAAATGCTGATTCTGCGGGCGTGGCTGATTGTTCTCTGGACGCGGCTGATTGTTCTCCGGGCGCGGCTGATTGTTCTCCGGGCGCGGCTGATTATTCTGCGGCCTTGGCTGGTTGTTCTGCGGGCGCTGTGGCTGACCGCCCTGCTCGCCTCTTTCATGCTGACCACCGCCCTCGGGGCGCGGCGGGTTATCACGCTCGTCGGCCATAACCTGCGCGCCAACGGTGACCATCAGCAAACCTACACCTGCCAAACGCCAGATGCGCTTCATGCTATTCCTCACTGCGGATTAGGGCCTGTTCATGAGACTGGAAAAGCGCGGCCCGGTTCTCGGACAGGTTATCAGCAGGCAAAAGAAAAGGGGCGACCCGTCGGCCACCCCTTGAGAACTTCGTCCGTGCTCAACGCTTTTGACGTTGGCTCACCTCACGCCGTCTTGTGGACAGTGTGCAGCCTGGAGGCCAACTCAACCCTGCTGGGGTGGCGGCCGCAGCGAGCCTGATTGGGCGAGCTGCTTTGGACTGTTGTCCAGGCGGTGATTCTGTTGATAACGATACCCGCCAGCGGCCGACAGATGATTGCGAAGATTGCGTCAATAAACAGTGCTTGCGCAATTTTTAACCCTTCATAGATAATTCACCGCAATAGTTACGACAAAGGCTAACCCAATGAGCAAGCTTGACCGATACGACCTGAGTATTTTGGCGGAATTGCAGCGCGACGCGAGGATCTCCAACCAGGAGTTGGCCGAGCGTATAGGCCTGTCTCCGTCGCCCTGCTCACGCCGGGTCAAGCAATTGGAGGACGACGGCTACATCGCGCGCCAGGTGGCCCTGCTCGACCGCAAGATGCTCGGTTTGAGCCTCACGGCCTATGTGCTGATCGGCATGGACCGCCACACCCCGGAGCGTTTCGAGAATTTCGAAGCGGCGATCCGCACCCTGCCCCAGGTGCTGGAGTGCAGTTTGGTGACCGGGATGGATGCGGACTATCAGCTGAAGGTGGTGGTGCCGGATATGGATCACTACCAGAAGCTGCTGCTGGGGCACTTGACCCGCATTGAAGGCGTGACCAGCGTGCGGTCGAGTTTTGTGCTGAACCAGGTGCTGAACAGCACCGAACTGCCGCTGACTCACCTGCGTACTTAAGATCACTGCATATCAAATGTGGGAGGGGGCTTGCCCCCGATTGCGGTGTATCAGCCAGCTTACCTGTAGCTGACCCACTGCCATCGGGGGCAAGCCCCCTCCCACATTTATGATTGTGCTTCGACCCAGGTCAATGTTGCGTCTGTAACAACGCCGTATACTGCTCGCTTGTCTTGTTGGAATACCCCATGAACAACATCGACCCCGCCCTGTTCGAAGAATGGATGATGACCGGCCTGGTCACCATCCTGATCATTTTCATGGGCTTTATCGTCTGGGACCTGGCGAAGAAATCCAAGGCCGGGCGCTTCGGCTCGTTCATCCTGTTCTTCGTACTGGGGCTGGGCGTGGCCGCGTTTATCATCAAGAGCGTGGTGATCGGCCTGATCGAGTCCGGCGCCTTATAAACGCGCCGGCACTTCCTTCCACTGGCCTTGGTCGAGGCCGTCGATAGACCAGTCGCCAATGCGCACGCGCACCAGGCGCAGGGTTGGCAAGCCCACGGCGGCAGTCATGCGCCGTACCTGACGGTTACGCCCTTCGCGAATCACCAGCTCCAGCCAGTGGGTCGGCACGCTTTTGCGAAACCGCACCGGCGGGTTGCGCGGCCATAGCTCGGGCTCATCCAACTGCCGCGCTTCGGCGGGCAGGGTCATGCCATCGTTCAACTCCACACCGGCGCGCAGGCGTTGCAGCTGCTCTTCAGTGGGCTCGCCTTCCACTTGCACCCAGTAGGTTTTCGCCAGTTTGTGCTTGGGGTCGGCAATGCGCGCCTGTAACTGGCCGTCGTTGGTGAGCAACAGCAAGCCTTCGCTGTCACGGTCCAGGCGGCCGGCCGGGTAGATGCCAGGGATATCGATAAAATCCTTGAGGGTCGCCCGCCCGCCTTCGTCACTGAACTGGGTCAGCACATCGAACGGTTTATTGAACAGGATCAGCTTCGGCTCGGCCGGCGGCGCCTTGGCCACGCGACGCGCTGCAGAGTACGGGGGTTTCACGCCAGGGCGGCGCGTATCGGGACGGGTGGGACGGGACATGGCAAAGGAACATCTAACGGTCAGGACCGACAATGCTAGTGGCCTGACCGCTAAATGACCATCCCAACCGCTTAGCGGAACGGCGGCTCGTCGAAGCTGCGCAGTTTGCGCGAGTGCAGCGAGTTGAGTTCGGTGCGCAACAGGTCAACCGCCTCGATACCGATCTTCAAGTGCTGGCTCACCGCGCGCTCATAGAACGCGTTGGCCGAACCCGGCAGCTTGATCTCGCTGTGCAGCGGCTTGTCCGATACGCACAACAAGGTGCCGTAAGGCACACGCAGGCGGTAACCCTGGGCGGCGATGGTGCCGCTTTCCATGTCCACGGCCACCGCGCGGGACAGGTTGATCAGCGGCCGCTCCTGGGCCCAGCGCAGTTCCCAGTTGCGGTCGTCGTAGGTAAGCACGGTGCCGGTGCGCAGGCGCTTTTTCAGCTCCTCGCCTTTTTCGCCGGTGACGTTGGCGGCGGCTTGTTGCAACGCCATCTGCACCTCGGCCAGGGCCGGGATCGGGATGTTCGGCGGCACCACGCGGTCGAGAATACCGTCGCGGCGCATATAGGCGTGGGCCAGTACGTAGTCGCCGATAGTCTGGGATTGGCGCAGGCCGCCGCAGTGGCCGATCATCAGCCAGCAATGCGGACGCAGCACAGCCAGGTGGTCGGTGATGTTCTTGGCGTTGGACGGGCCGACGCCGATATTCACCAGGGTCACGCCGTGGCCATCACTGGCCTGCAGGTGATAGGCCGGCATCTGGTAGCGGTGCCAGACCACGCCGGCAGCAATCGCCGACGCTTCGCCGTGGTCCATGCTCTTATCAATGACCACGTTGCCCGGCAACACCATGCGGATAAAGCGCGGGTCGCTGCGCAGTTGCTCCAGGCCATGCAGGATGAACTGGTCGACATAGCGGTGGTAGTTGGTCAGCAGGATCCACGGCTGCACGTGGCGCCAGTCGCTGCCGGTGTAGTGCACCAGGCGGCGCAGGGAAAAGTCCACGCGCGCGGCATCGAACAGCGCCAGGGGCAGCGGGTCGGTGTTTTCCCAGTCGTACAGGCCGTCGGCGATGCCATCGGTGGCGGCCGACAGGTCGGTGCTGGGGAACACGCGGGCCAGGGTCGCGGCGGTTACGCCAGAGCCGGCCAGCTCATCGCCCTGCTCGACCACGTATGGGTAAGGGATGTTCTGTTGGCTGACGCCCACTTCGACCGTCACGGTGAAGTCGTGCATCAACGGCACCAACTGTTCCAACAGGTACTTACGGAACGCCGCAGGATGGGTGACGGTAACGCTGTAGGTCCCCGGCAACTGAACCTTGGCATACGCCCGTGTAGTCTGTGGGACTTCGCCGTGGCAGTGGTAAGTCAGGCGCAGTTCCGGGTAGCGAAACAGCGCGCGTTGTTCGGCGTCGGGCTCGACGCGGTCCTTGAGGTATTGCTTGAGGGCCTGATTGAGTGCGCCGCTAGCACGCTCATGCAGAGCCGCCAGCCGGTCCACGGCTTCTTCGGCGGTTTGAACGACAACAAAAGCTTCGGTCACGGTAAGCATCCTGTGTTCTGACTTGCAGGCCTTTATCTTGCCTGTATCCCGGCCGCACTGAAACACCAGTGTTGGAATGCGGTAAATGTGGGAGGGGGCTTGCCCCCGATGACTGAGTGTCAGTCACCAGATGTATTGGCTGACACACCGCTATCGGGGGCAAGCCCCCTCCCACATTTGACTGTATTTATTCAGGGGAATGGGGGTGTAGATCGCAGGACAATCGCCTCAACATCCACGCCGCGCGGCAAGGTGCCGTAAACCCGGCCGGATGACTCACCCAATCGGCTGGCGATAAAACCATCACTCACACTGGCATTCCCCGCCTCCAGCAATAGCTTGGCCTGCAACGCCACGGCAATGTCCTCGGTCAATTGCCGCGCGCGGTATTGGATGTCCTGGGTGTCCATGAACGCCGACTTCAGTTGCTCGATATGCCGCGCCAGCTGCTTGTCGCCATGCCCATCGCCCAGTTCGACAAACAGCGTCTCCAGCACGCCCGGCTCTTTGGACAGCGCGCGCAGCACATCCAGGCATTGCACGTTGCCGGAACCTTCCCACGTCGAATTCACCGGCGCCTCACGGTACAGGCGCGGCAGGATGCTGTCCTCCACATACCCGGCGCCGCCCATGCATTCGGCGGCCTCGTTGATCATCGCGGGGGCGCGCTTGCAGATCCAATATTTGCCCACCGCCGTCACCAGCCGCGCGAACTTGGCTTCCTGCTCGTTATCCAGGTGGTCCAGCGCGCGGCCCATGCGCATGCTCAAGGCCAGGGACGCCTCGCTTTCCAAGGCCAGGTCGGCGAGCACGTTTTGCATCAGCGGTTGCTCGCTGAGTACCCGGCCACCCACGGTCCGATGGGCGCAATGATGGCTGGCCTGGGTCAGCGCCTGGCGCATCAAGGCGCTGGAGCCGACCATGCAATCGAAGCGAGTCATGGCGACCATCTCGATGATGGTCGGCACGCCACGGCCTTCTTCGCCGAGCATCCAGGCCAGGGCGCCGCGAAACTCCACCTCACTGGACGCGTTGGAGCAGTTGCCGAGTTTGTTCTTGAGGCGCTGGATATAGAACTCGTTGCGCGTGTCATCCGGGCGCTGCCGGGGCAGTAGGAAACAGCTGAGCCCCTTGTCGGTCTGGGCCAGGGTCAGAAACCCATCGCACATCGGCGCCGAACAGAACCACTTGTGGCCCACCAGCTCGTAGGCCTGCCCGGGGCCGCCGGCGCCCACCGGATAAGCGCGCGTGGTGTTGGCGCGCACGTCGGTGCCGCCCTGTTTCTCGGTCATGGCCATGCCAATGGTGACGCCGGCCTTATGGGCGATACCGACGTTGCGCGGGTCATAGTGGGTGTTGAGAATTTTCGGCAGCCAGGTGTTCGCCAAGTCAGGCTGCAGACGCAGGGCCGGAACGCAGGCGAAGGTCATGGTCAGCGGGCAACCGGTGCCGGCTTCGGCCTGGCTGTGCAGGTAGGTCATGGCCGCGCGGGCTACGTGCGCACCGGGCTGCGGATGGGCCCACGGCAACGACGGCAGGCCATGCTCGACGGCCGTGCGCATCAGCTCGTGGTAGGCGGGGTGAAACTCCACCAGGTCGATGCGATGCCCATAGCGGTCATGGCTGCTGAACACCGGTTTGTTCTGGTTCGCCAGGAACCCGGCCGCCATTAACGGCCCACCTGCCAGCGCGCCGTAGGCATCGATGCGCGCCTCTGCCCAGCCGGCCCCGAAGCGGCGCGACCAGTCTTGCAGGGGCAGGTCGATGCGGTACAGGTTGGTGCCATCCAGAGAGGGCGGCTGGTTGGTGACGTCGTGGGTTTCGGCGAATTGATGCAAGTTCATGACGGGCCTCCTGAGAAAAAAGGCCACGGTCATAAGGGGCCCAAATTTCAGTTAAGCACCGTCATTCGTATTAAAAAAGTGGCATACCCGCCGAATGCCCGGCGCTTTCACCCTCTACCGGAGCCAATAAACGCCGTTCCAATGCGGCCTGCAATGCCTCGAAACGTACGGGTTTGATCAGCCGCTCGGAGATACCAATGCCATGACAGTGCTCGCGCTCCGACACATTCTGCGACGAACCCAGGGCGATCACCGGCAATTCCGCGCCGCCAGGCAACGCACGAATCTGACAACACAACGAGAAACCGCCCTCAGGAATATCCATCAACACGCCGTCGAAGTTTCCCCCCTGCAAGGCAGCCAGGGCCGCCGGGCCGCTGTCGACGGTTTTCACCTGGTAACCGAGCTTGAGCAACATGCCGCGCACCACCAGTTGGCCGACGCTGTTGTCATCCACCAGCAACAGCTTGCAATCCTGCGGCGCGCGCTGCCGATCGACGGCCTGCTTGGGCTCGCGCGGCACCGGGCTGACCGCCACATCGAGTTGGAAGCGGCTACCTTTGCGGGGTTCGGAATGATGGGTAAGGCGCCCACCGAGCAACTCGATGAGTTGGCGACAGATCGCCAGGCCAATGCCCAGGCCGCCATATTCGCGGGTGGTCGAGCCGTCGAGCTGGAAGAAGCGTTGGTACAGGGTGGCCTCGTCGAGAAAAGCAAAGCCGATACCAGTGTCGGTGACGATAAAGCTCAGGCGCAGGCTGCCGTCGCTGTCGGGCACGCCGACCACCCGCAGGCGCACCGCCCCTTCGTGGGTGAATTTGAAGGCGTTGTCCAGCAAGCAATCCAGGCACTGCAGCAGTTTGTCGGCGTCACCCACAACACGGTCCGGCAGTTCCTGCGCCACGTCGATGGAAAATTCCAGGCCTTTGCTTTGGGCGGCAACGCTGAATTGCTGGCGCAACGTGTCGAGCACACCGCGCAGGCTGAACGCCCGGGGCTGGGCACTGAGACGCCCGGCTTGCAGCTCGGTGAGGGTCAGGATGCCATTGACCATGCGCATCATGTCCCGGGCCGAACCGGCGGCGGTCTGCTGGTATTGCGCCAGGTCGTCGTCCAGCGGCACGGTTTGCATCAGTTCGAGGGAGCCGATCACCCCGTTCATGGGCGTGCGCAACTCGTGGGTCAGGGTGGCGAGGAACTCATCCTTGAGCCGGTTGCTGCGCGCCAGTTGCTGGTTGAGCACTTCAAGCTTCTGGCTCGCGTCGAACAGGATCTGCGCCTGCTGCTCGCGCATGGAGTTGATGCGGTCAGCCAAGGCCAGGGACAGCAGCGCCACTTCGATGGCCGAACCGATCTGGCTGGCGTACATGGTGAGGAACACATTGGGCAGGTAGCCCAGCACCATCAGTGTGTTCACCACCCCGCCCAGCAGGAACGCCGACCAGGCGATGATGAAATAGCGCGCCATGCGCTGGCCGCAATACCAGGCCTTGATGGCCGCGACGAAGATGGTCACGGTAAACACCAGCGCCAGGCCCGTGGCCAGGCGTAGCGCCAGGGCGTAGCTGGTCATCAGCGACAACAACATCACCACCGCGCCGCAGCCCACCAGCGCCAACAGTAGGCGGTTGATCAGGCGACTGTGCTGGGCGGTATGCAGGAAGCTACGTGCGAACAGGCTGCCGAACAGCGCCGCTGAGCCGATCAGGAACGGCACCGCCGCATTCGCCCACCACGGGTTGTTCGGCCAGAAAAACTCCACCGCCACGCCGTTGACCGACAACTGGTACAGGCCGAACGAGGCGATATAGAGGATGTAATAGAGGTAACTGGTGTCGCGCACGCTCAGGTAGATAAACAGGTTGTAGACCAACATGCCCAGCAATACGCCATAGATTGCCCCGAGCACGTACAAGCGCAGCGGCTGCTGTTCCAGATAGGCGGTGCCGGCCCAGAGCGTCAACGGCGCCTGGATCGAGCCTTGGCTTTGCAGGCGCAGATAGATCGTCTGCCGCTGGTCCGGCACAAAGTTGAGCTTGAACAGGTAGTTGCTCTGGCTCACCTCGCGGCTGGAAAACGGCAAGGCGCTGCCGGTGCGCGTGGTCAGTCGGTAGGTGCCGGTGCCATCGTTCTGGTACATCTCCAGATGGTTCAGCGGCGGGTAGGCCAGTTCCAGAAACCAGGTGCGGGGTGCGCGGGTGTCTTTGGCGGTGTAATGCAGGTCGACCTTGAGCCAGAACACCGAGCGTGAGTAGCCAGCATTCAGGGTGGCTTGGTCATGGGTCTTGAACTGGGCGGCGTAGGTCGGGGAGCTGACTTGCGCGATGGTGAGGGCGTCGGTCGGGTCTTCGAGCACTTGCATGGCTCGGCCCAGCGGCAGGCTGCGCGTGTCGGGGTTGAACTCGATGGCGCTGGCTAGCATGGGTAGCCCGCATAGCAATAAAATCAGCAAATAGCGCATAGAGCCCCAGCGTGGCCTGTCCGGTCATGTCAAAAAAGCCCCCCATTCCTTTTGAGAAGACGTACACCGGCGATACATTAAGTGGTTTGGATCCACTCTAGCATAGCCGGTAAAGGCCATTGGACACCATTGAAATAATTTTTTGAAAGGCTCTAGAACGCGGCTTTCAGAGGCTTTTTGCAGCCACCAAAACGCCAAAAAAGTGTCACCCAAGGGATAAAATTCAACCATCGCCAGACGGCCACGCAAAAAGCGTTTGGTGGTAAGCTCGCGCACCATGAATATCTACAGCTCTCGCCCTGTTGTCCTCTGTCTCTCCGGCCATGATCCCAGTGGTGGCGCCGGCTTGCAGGCAGATATTGAAGCGCTGCTCGCCCAGGGCTGCCATGCGGCTCCGGCCGTCACCGCCCTGACCGTGCAGAACACCGTCAATGTCAGCGATTTCCGCGTGCTCGACCGCGAGTGGGTACTGGCCCAGGCCAATGCCGTGCTCAGCGACTCCGAAGTGGCGGCGGTCAAACTCGGCATGCTCGGCTCCACCGCCATGGTCGACACCGTGGTCGAACTGCTGCAGGCACACCCGCACCTGCCGGTAGTCTGCGACCCGGTGTTACGCGCCGGCGGCGGTGGCAGCCTGGGCAAGGACGAAGTCGGCTATGCCATGCGCGAGCGGTTGTTGCCGTTATCACTGATTGCCACGCCGAACCTGCCGGAAGCGCGCATCCTCGCCGAATTGCCGGAGGGCAGCGCCGACGAATGCGCCGCGAAGCTGCTGCCGTATATCAAGCACCTGCTGATCACTGGCGGCCATGGCGACGAGCATGAAGTGCACAACCGCCTTTACAGCCGCGACGGCACGCAGCAAACCTTTACCTGCCAGCGCCTGCCCGGCAGTTATCACGGCTCGGGCTGCACGCTGGCCAGCGCCTTGGCCGGTCGCATCGCCCAGGGCGAAGGGTTGGTCAGCGCCGTGCAATCAGCACTCAACTACACTTGGCGCACCCTGCGTGACGCCGAACAACTCGGGCAGGGCCAGTTTGTACCGCGCCGTTTGCCGCTGGATTTCTGCTCGTAACACCAAGCCAAGGGGCCTGCTCGATGAAACTACGTGGCCTTTACGCCGTCACCGACAGCCAACTGTTGGCCGGTAAATTCCTCGCCTACGTCGAAGCGGCGTTGGACGGTGGCGTGACCCTGCTGCAATACCGCGACAAAAGCAGCGATGAAGCCCGGCGCCTGCGTGAAGCGGAAAAACTCCACGAACTGTGCTCGCGCTACAAAACCCGGCTGATCATCAACGACGACGCCGAGCTCGCCGCGCGCCTGGGCGTCGGCGTGCACCTGGGCCAAACCGACGGCCCGCTGACCCCGGCGCGTGCGCTGCTGGGTTCCAAAGCCATTATCGGCGCCACCTGCCACAGCCAGATCGAACTGGCCGAGCAGGCCGCGAAAGAAGGCGCCAGCTACGTCGCCTTTGGCCGCTTCTTCAATTCCAACACCAAGCCCGGCGCCCCGGCGGCCACCCTAGAAATGCTGGCCGAAGCCCGCAAGCGCCTGCACCTGCCGATCTGCGTGATCGGCGGCGTCACCCTGGAGAACGCCGCCCCACTGGTGGCCCACGGTGCCGACCTGCTGGCCGTGGTGCACGGCCTGTTCGGCGCCGACAGTACCCAGGAAGTCACGCGCCGCGCCCGCGCGTTCAACGATCTTCTTAAATATTCAGTTTAGAGAGCCCGATCATGTCCCGTTCCGAAACCCTGTTTGCCAATGCCCAGAAACACATCCCCGGCGGTGTGAACTCCCCCGTGCGTGCGTTCAAGAGCGTGGGCGGCACGCCGTTGTTCTTCAAGCATGCCGAAGGCGCCTACGTCACCGACGAAGATGACAAGCGCTACGTTGACTACGTAGGTTCCTGGGGCCCGATGATCCTCGGCCACAGCCACCCGGACGTGCTCGACGCCGTGCGCCAGCAACTGCAACACGGTTTGTCCTACGGTGCGCCGACCGCCATGGAAACCGAGATGGCCGACCTGGTGTGCTCTATCGTGCCGTCGATGGAAATGGTGCGCATGGTCAGCTCCGGCACCGAAGCCACCATGAGCGCGATCCGCCTGGCCCGGGGTTTCACCGGCCGCGACAGCATCATCAAATTCGAAGGCTGCTACCACGGCCACTCCGACAGCCTGCTGGTAAAAGCCGGCTCCGGCCTGCTGACCCAGGGCGTGCCAAGCTCGGCCGGTGTGCCAGCGGCATTCGCCAAGCACACCCTGACACTGCCGTTCAACGACATCGCCGCTGTCGAGCAGATGCTCAATGAAGTGGGCCAGGACGTGGCGTGCATCATCGTTGAGCCGGTGGCCGGCAACATGAACTGCGTACCGCCGGCGCCGGGCTTTCTCGAAGGCCTGCGCGAGCAGTGCGACAAGCACGGCGTGGTGCTGATTTTTGACGAAGTGATGACCGGTTTCCGCGTGGCCCTCGGTGGCGCCCAGGCGTACTACGGCGTAACGCCGGACCTGAGCACCTTCGGCAAGATCATCGGCGGTGGCATGCCGGTCGGTTGCTTCGGCGGCAAGCGCGAAATCATGCAACACATTGCGCCGCTGGGCCCGGTGTACCAGGCAGGCACGCTGTCGGGTAACCCATTGGCCATGGCGGCCGGCCTGACCACCCTGCGCCTGATCAGCCGCCCGGGCTTCCACGCCGAGCTGACCGACTACACCACCCGCCTGCTGGATGGCCTGCAACAGCGCGCCGATGCGGCCGGCATTCCGTTTGTAACCACACAAGCGGGCGGCATGTTCGGCCTGTACTTCAGCGGCGCCGACGATATCGTCACCTTTGATGATGTAATGGGTAGCGACGCCGATCTGTTCAAACGCTTCTTCCACCTGATGCTGGAAGGCGGCGTGTACCTGGCGCCGAGTGCCTTTGAAGCCGGCTTCACCTCGATCGCCCATGGCGAAACCGAGTTGAAACTGACACTGGATGCCGCCGAGCGCGCCTTCGCGGCCTTGAAGTAAGTAGGCGTAAAAGTCTGACGTTGCCCTGGGCAGCGTCAGATTTGCTACTTTGCTTACAGAGATTTCCTTATTTCTGTCGAGAATTTACCTGCAATTCGGCAGATAACTTGCCCAACCAGCAGAAAAACGAGTAAAGACTTTGTAAGCAGAGGCCTGCTTATTTCATAATGCGCGCTTATTGGATCCCCCGAGGGTCCGCGTGCCCCGTCAGAGGTAAGTCGATTCCCATGAAACGCACCGGCCGCACCCTGGTTCTGGGCTGCCTGTTGCTCCTTCAGCCGCTGCTGGCACATGCACAAGCAGGCGGCAACTCGTTGTTAATCCCAGCGATGGGTCGTTGCACCCTCAATACCCAGCCAGACAGCCAGGCCGAAGCCCTGAGCGCGTGCCAGAAACAGGCAGACGGCGGGGATGCGCAGGCGCAATACGAGTTGGGCGAGTACTTCCACGACAGCAAGAACCCCGCTCGCGACCTCAATAAAGCCTTGAGCTACTTCGAGAAAGCCTCGCTGCAGGGTCACGCCCAGGCGCAATTTGAACTGGGCACCATGTTCTTCAAGGGCGAAGGCGTGCCGGCCAATAACGTTCAGGCGTATATCGTGCTGAAAATGGCCGCGGTCAACGGCGCCGAAGACGCGCTGGACACCGCTGACGAAGTCGCCGAGCACATGCAGCGCGATGAGTTGGAAGTAGCCACCCAGGTGCTGGGCCAGATTTTCCGCAATTACCTGCAGGAATTGCAGAGTGCCGACGGGCGCTCGCCCTTCTCACCCCTGCCCTGATTTCAGCTAACCCCTTCTACCGCTATCGCAGGCAAGCCAGCTCCCACAGGAGAATGCACTCCAAATGTGGGAGCTGGCTTGCCTGCGATGGGCGCAACTCGGTCTAAAGCCCTACTTCTCAGGCATCGGCACCGGAAACGGCATCACATTGCTGGTGCCACGCGCTTCGCTGATCTTCGGCGTGCCCAGGCGCTCGACTTCATCGATGCGCACAATCGAATGCATCGGCACAAAACTGCGCACCACACCCTCGAACTGCGCCTTGAGCTTCTCTTCGCCCGGGTCTACGACCAGTTGCGTGCGCTCGCCAAAGACGAACTCTTCCACTTCCAGGAAACCCCACAGATCACTTTGATAGATCTGCTTGGCGTACATTTCGAACACCTGGCCCTGGTTAAGGAAAATCACCTTATAGATTGGAGCTTCACGTTTGGTCATGGTGGGCGAATAACACATTGGGGATATAAAAGAGGGCGCGAACTATAGCATGGCACCCGATGCACAACGCTAGGAACCAATGGACATGCCCCCTATAATGCGCGGTTCTTTACCACCAGTTGACGATTCCCATGGCCAAGAAGCTTTATATCGAAACCCACGGTTGCCAGATGAACGAGTACGACAGCTCGCGCATGGTCGACCTGCTGGGTGAACACCAGGCCCTGGAAGTCACCGCCCGCGCCGAAGATGCCGACGTAATCCTGCTCAATACCTGCTCGATCCGCGAACGGGCCCAGGACCGTGTGTATTCGCAGCTGGGCCGCTGGCGCGAATTGAAACTGGCCAACCCGGACATGGTGATCGCTGTCGGCGGTTGCGTGGCCAGCCAGGAAGGCGCCGCGATCCGCGACCGCGCGCCCTATGTCGACGTGGTCTTCGGCCCGCAAACCCTGCACCGCCTGCCGGAAATGATCGACGCCGCGCGCTTTACCAAGCTGCCGCAGGTCGACGTCTCGTTCCCGGAAATCGAAAAATTCGACCATTTGCCCGAGCCGCGTATCGACGGCCCGAGCGCCTATGTGTCGGTGATGGAAGGCTGCAGCAAGTACTGCACGTTCTGTGTGGTGCCCTACACCCGTGGTGAAGAAGTCAGCCGGCCGTTTGACGATGTGCTGTCGGAAATCATCCACCTTGCCGAAAACGGCGTGCGTGAAGTGACCCTGCTGGGCCAGAACGTCAATGGTTATCGCGGCCTCACCGACGACGGGCGCCTGGCCGACCTGGCGGAGCTGATTCGCGTGGTGGCCGCCGTGGATGGCATCGAGCGAATTCGCTACACCACCTCGCACCCGCTGGAGTTTTCCGACAGCCTGATCCAGGCCCACGCCGAAGTGCCGGAGCTGGTCAAACACCTGCATTTGCCGGTGCAGTCGGGTTCCGACCGTATTTTGTCGGCAATGAAGCGCAACCACACCGCGCTGGAATACAAATCCAAACTGCGTAAATTGCGCGCGGCGGTGCCGGGTATCTGCATCAGTTCGGACTTTATCGTCGGCTTCCCGGGCGAGACCGAGAAAGACTTCCAGCAAACCATGAAGCTGATCGAAGACGTCGGCTTCGACTTCTCCTACTCATTCGTCTACAGCCAGCGCCCCGGCACCCCGGCCGCCGACCTGCTGGACGAAACCCCGGAAGCGCTGAAAAAAGAGCGCCTCAACGCCCTGCAGCACCGTTTGAACCAACAGGGTTTTGAGATCAGCCGACAAATGGTCGGGTCGACCCAGCGCATCCTGGTAACCGACTACTCGAAAAAAGACCCAGGCGAATTGCAGGGCCGTACCGAGAACAACCGAATCGTAAACTTCCGTTGCGATAATCCGACCCTGATCGGCCAGTTTGCCGATGTGCACATTGATGCGGCGCAACCGCATTCGTTGCGCGGGTCGCTGATTCAATAATAGTCAAATCACCACCGCTCAACATGTGGGAGGGGCGGTGCGACGATTCGACTTGCCCCGATGGCATTGGATCAGATGGCCCACCTGCTTCTGAGACTCCGCCATCGGGGGCTAGCCCCCTCCCACATTTGAACCGTGCAACATTCCGATGACGTAAGTGCTTTCGCACACCGGTCACTGGCGTTATTCTCTATTTCACTTTCACAGCCAAAGGGCGGCTAAAAGCAACCTTGAACGCACCCATAGCAGAACCCCATCGTTTTATCCTCGAGCCGTTTGAGGCTCGCCGTTTCGCCAATCTGTGCGGGCAGTTCGACGAGCACCTGCGCCTGATCGAACAACGCCTGAGCATCGAGATCCGCAACCGCGGCAATCAGTTCGAGCTGATTGGTGAACCCCAGCACACCACGTCTGCCGAAAATCTGCTGCGCCGCCTCTACCGCGAAACCAAGGGTAGTGAGCTGTCGCCGGAAACGGTGCACCTGTACTTGCAGGAATCCGCCGTGGAAGACCTGGCCAACAATCCCGTGGCCGAGGCCAGCGTGGCCCTGCGTACCAAAAAAGGCATGATTCGCCCAAAGGGCTTGAATCAGCAGAAGTACGTCAAGGCAATCCTCGGCAACGACATCAATTTCGGCATCGGCCCGGCCGGTACCGGCAAGACCTACCTGGCCGTGGCCTGTGCGGTCGACGCCCTGGAACGCGAGCAAGTACGCCGCATCCTGCTGGTGCGCCCAGCGGTTGAAGCCGGCGAGAAGCTTGGTTTCCTGCCCGGCGACCTGGCCCAGAAGATCGACCCGTACCTGCGCCCGCTCTACGACGCGCTGTACGAGATGCTCGGCTTCGAGTACGTGGCCAAGCTGATCGAGCGCCAGGTGATCGAGATCGCCCCGCTGGCTTACATGCGCGGCCGCACCTTGAGCAACAGTTTCATCATCCTCGACGAAAGCCAGAACACTACAGTCGAGCAGATGAAGATGTTCCTTACCCGCATCGGGTTTGGCTCCACGGCCATTATCACCGGCGACATTACCCAGGTTGACCTGCCCAAGGGCACCAAGTCGGGCTTGAGCCATGTGATTGAAGTGCTCAAAGACGTGCCGGGTATCAGTTTCACGCACTTCTCGCCCAAGGACGTAGTGCGCCACCCGCTGGTGCAACGCATTGTCGAGGCCTATGAGCGCTTCGAACACCGCGATGACGGACTGTCAAAGGACGCCCGCCGCGATGCTTGAGCTTGATCTGCAGCTGGCCACCGAAGCGCCCGCCCCCAGCGAAGAACAGTTCCGCCAATGGTGTGCCCTGGCCCTACGCCAGCGCACCGCCGACTCGGAACTGACCATCCGTCTGGTGGACGAGCCCGAAGGCCGCGAACTGAACCGCACCTGGCGCCAGAAGGACTACGCGACCAACGTGCTGTCGTTTCCCGCCGACGTACCCGACGAGTTACTGGATATCCCCCTGCTGGGCGACCTGGTGATCTGCGTCGAGGTCGTTGAGCGCGAGGCGAAGGAACAAGGCAAGGCCCTTGAGGCTCACTGGGCCCACCTGGTCATCCACGGCTGCTTGCATCTCTTGGGTTACGACCATATAGACGATGACGAAGCCGAAGAGATGGAAACACTGGAACAAACGTTGCTTGCAGAATTGGGTCACCCGGACCCGTATGCCGACGACGAAGCTTGAAATTCATCTAACTGTAACGACAAAGGATTCAGAGTAATCGCTATGAGCGAAGACCGATCGAGCAACGGGCAGAAGTCATGGCTGGGTAAACTGACCCAGGCTTTTGCCCACGAGCCGAAAAACCGCCAGGAGCTGCTGGAGCTGCTGCGCGAGGCCCATCAGAACAAGTTGCTGGACAGCGAAGCGCTGGCCATCGTCGAGGGCGCCATCCAGGTGGCTGACCTGCAGGTTCGGGACATCATGGTCCCGCGCTCGCAGATGATCAGCATCAAGGCGACCCAGACCCCACGGGAATTCCTCCCGGCCGTGATCGACTCGGCGCACTCGCGCTACCCGGTGATCGGTGAAAGCCATGACGACGTCATGGGTGTCCTGCTGGCCAAGGACTTGCTGCCGCTGATCCTCAAGGAGAACGGCGACAGCTTCAACATCAAGGACCTGCTGCGTCCGGCCACCTTCGTACCTGAATCCAAGCGCCTGAATGTGCTGCTGCGCGAGTTCCGCGCCAACCACAATCACATGGCCATTGTGATCGACGAATACGGCGGCGTTGCGGGCCTGGTGACCATCGAAGATGTGCTGGAACAGATCGTCGGCGACATCGAAGACGAGCACGACGTCGAGGAAGACAGCTACATCAAGCCGCTGCCCAGCGGTGATTTCCTGGTCAAGGCACTGACGCCGATCGAGAACTTCAACGAGTTCTTCGACAGCGAATTCTCCGACGATGAGTTCGACACCGTCGGCGGCCTGGTGATGAGTGCGTTCGGGCATCTGCCAAAACGTAACGAAACCACTGAGATTGGCGCGTACCGCTTCCGCATCCTGAATGCCGATAGCCGTCGTATCCACTTGATCCGCTTGACCCCTATTGCCCGTTAAGGACTGACATGCGCCGTCTCACCGCACCCGGCTGGCCCGGTAATCTGCTGGCCGTGGTGGCCGGCGCCATCACCACCCTGGCGCTGGCGCCGTTCGACCTGTGGCCGTTTGCGCTGGTCGCGGTCGGCGTGTTCTACGTGGGTCTGCGGGAACTGACACCACGCCAGGCCCTGGGCCGTGGCTGGTGTTTCGGTTTCGGCTTGTTTGGCGCCGGCACCAGCTGGATCTACTACAGCATCCACCACTTCGGCGGCGCTTCGGTGCTGCTGGCTGGCTTTTTGATGCTGCTGTTCACAGCCGCCATCGCCTGGTTCTTTGCCCTGCCCGCCTGGCTGTGGGCGCGCTGGTTGCGTCGCAACGAAGCGCCGCTGGCGGATGCCCTGACCTTTGCTGCGTTGTGGGTCGGCCAGGAAGCCTTTCGCGGCTGGTTCCTCACCGGTTTCCCATGGCTGTATTCCGGCTACAGCCAGCTCGACGGCCCCCTCACCGGCCTGGCGCCCGTGGGCGGCATGTGGCTGATCTCGTTTGCCCTGGCCCTCACGGCAGCCCTGCTGTGCAACCTGCCACGCCTGCTGGCGAGCAAGCGCAACGCCTTTATCGGCGCAGGCCTGGTATTGCTGGTAGCACCGTGGGCCATCGGCCTGGCGCTCAAGCACCACGCCTGGACCACACCTTCCGGCGCGCCGCTGAGCGTGGCGGCGATCCAGGGTAATGTCGAACAAAGCATGAAGTGGGACCCGGAGCAGCTCAACGCGCAGCTCGCGCTGTACCGCGACATGAGCTTCAGCTCCAAACCGGTTGACCTGCTGGTGTGGCCGGAAACCGCTGTGCCGGTGCTCAAGGAGTCCGTCGAGGGCTACCTGGGGATGATGGGCAAGTTCGCCGCCGACCGGCACACCGCGCTGATCACCGGCGTACCGATCCGCCAGGAAGTGCACCACCAGAAACGCTACTTCAACGGCATCACCGTGGTCGGCGAAGGCGACGGTACCTACCTCAAGCAGAAGCTGGTGCCTTTTGGCGAATATGTGCCGCTGCAAGACATGCTGCGCGGGCTGATTGCTTTCTTCGACCTGCCGATGTCGGACTTCGCCCGCGGCCCCGCCGACCAGGCGATGTTGCAGGCCAAGGGCTATCAGATCGCGCCATTCATTTGCTATGAAGTGGTCTACCCGGAATTCGCCGCCGGCCTCTCGGCCCAGAGTGACCTGCTGCTGACCATCAGCAATGACACCTGGTTCGGCCGCTCCATCGGCCCCTTGCAGCACCTGCAAATGGCACAGATGCGCGCACTGGAAGCCGGCCGCTGGATGATCCGCGCCACCAACAACGGCGTGACCGGATTGATCAATCCGTTTGGGCAGATCACCGTGCAGATCCCGCAGTTCGAGCGTGGGATCTTGTACGGCGAAGTGGTGCCCATGCATAACCTCACGCCCTATCTGCAATGGCGTTCGTGGCCGTTGATCATTGTGTGTCTGGTGTTGTTCGGCTGGGCGCTGTTAGCGGGCCGCATGGCCAAGACGGTCTAAAGGCGAAACACAAAATAATGTGGGAGCGGGCTTGCTCGCGAATGCGGTAGATCAGTCAGAGGTGCAGTGGCTGATAAACCGCATTCGCGAGCAAGCCCGCTCCCACATTTGATTTGCGTCGCTACCTATAAAACACCCGATACCCCACCTGCCCCACCGCCTCATTGATCAACTGCCCGCTCTGCCACACCGACTTGAATTCCGGCAGCCAGCCACCCAGTGGCCGGGCGTTATCCACGCCCAGGAACCCCACGGGCGCCGGCACCACCGTAAAGCCGGCCTTCTCAAAGCTCCACACCGAACGCGGCATATGCCAAGCCTGAGTCACCACCACCACACGCTTGATGCCCTCGGGCAGCAGGATCTCGGCGCTCATCTGCGCATTTTCCCAAGTGGTGCGGCTGCGCTCTTCCTTCCAGCGCACCGTCACGCCGAAGTCATCCTGCATCGACACGGCCATCAATTCCGCCTCGCTGGGCGGCGTGTCGTAATGCAGGCCGCCGGTGGTCAGCACCGGCAACCCGGAAGCCTTGGCCAGTCGTGCGGCATAGCGCTGGCGCTCCAGGCCAATGCCGGTCGGTTGGTCGGTGCCCCAGGCTGGGTCACCGCGCTCGCGCCCCGAGCCCAGCACCACGATGGCATCGGCACGCTGGGCCAGGGTTGCCCAGTCTTCACGGGCCAGCGGCGGCTGCGTTTCCAGCGCCTTTGCGCCCCACTCCACCATCACCGGCAGGCTGATCAGCCACATACCGCCCAGCCCCAGGGCAAAGCAGCAACCGGCCAAGCGTGGGCGGCTGCGACGAAACCACCAGGCAAGGGCCAACAGCAGCAAAAGAATGCCGGGCGGCAAGAGCAGTTGTTTGATGAAATAACGAATAGGCATCGGGCATCTCCATAGATGCCCGAAGCCTAAGGTGTAACGGGGTTTAGCCACAATCCTTACGGTGACATGGCGCGGCAGTGCATACAGAGGGGCAGTGAATTACTTGTAGCGGGCGGCCCGGCGCTTTTCCGGGCCACGACCGGCCAACACATCCTTGAGCCACACCACCTTGGCTGAGTGCGTAGGCTCTTTGGCTGGCGGGGTTGCCACCCAAAGAGGCGCACTGCGCCCATTTCGCTCCAGATAAGCCTTGATCAGTTCCAGCTCCGCGCGGCTCAAACCACGCAGTTCCAACTCCACAGGCCGTTCATCACGCAATCGGCCCGCTGTCCTCGCTGCATCCAATGCACGACCCAATCGGTCGATCAGTCCTTCGTAGATATCCGGTTTCGTTGCGATTCGCTGCGATTCAACCATCCCCTCACCTCATTGAAGATAAGACTCACTCCCCAATAAACAGCGTAGCCCCCATGGCTGCACCTGCCTGGTGCCGCGACAGACGGCCTTGCCCGCGCAATCAGGGTTTCCCTCGATAGAGTGGGGTCATGTATGCTACGGCGCTTCCTGTAACTCCACTTCCCGCAGGGTTTGGGCACGGACGCGCCGCTTTTTGGTGTCGATCAACCTGAACGTTGCACCGAAGAGGATTAGGCCACCCCTATTCAGTTCAAAAGTAGCCATGCACGAACAATATCAGCCCCGTGAAATCGAAAATGCCGCCCAAACCTTCTGGGACGAGCAAAAGTCCTTTGAAGTCAGTGAACAGCCAGGCAAGGAGACTTACTACTGCCTATCGATGTTCCCTTACCCCAGCGGCAAGCTACACATGGGGCACGTGCGCAACTACACCATCGGCGATGTGATTTCGCGCTACCAGCGCATGCTCGGCAAGAACGTCCTGCAACCCATGGGTTGGGACGCGTTCGGCATGCCGGCGGAAAACGCCGCGATGAAAAACAACGTGGCACCCGCCAAGTGGACCTACGAAAACATCGCCTACATGAAGACCCAGCTGCGCAGCCTGGGCCTGGCGGTGGACTGGTCCCGCGAAGTGACCACCTGCAAGCCGGACTACTACCGCTGGGAACAATGGCTGTTCACCCGCCTGTTCGAAAAAGGCGTGATCTACCGCAAGAACGGCACCGTGAACTGGGACCCGATCGACCAGACCGTCCTGGCCAACGAGCAGGTGATCGACGGTCGCGGCTGGCGTTCCGGCGCGGTGATCGAAAAGCGCCAGATCCCGATGTACTACTTCAAGATCACCGCCTACGCGGATGAACTTCTGTCGAGCCTCGACGACCTGCCGGGCTGGCCTGAACAGGTCAAGACCATGCAGCGCAACTGGATCGGCAAGTCCAAGGGCATGGAAGTGCAGTTCCCGTACAACGTCGACTCCATCGGCGAAACCGGCGCACTCAAAGTATTCACCACCCGTCCGGACACCCTGATGGGCGCGACTTACGTCGCCGTGGCCGCCGAACACCCGCTGGCCACCCAAGCGGCGCAGAACAACCCTGAACTGCAGGCGTTCATCGCCGAATGCAAAGGCGGCAGCGTGGCCGAAGCCGACGTCGCCACCCAGGAGAAAAAAGGCCTGCCGACTGGCCTGTTCGTCGAGCACCCACTGACGGGCGAGAAGCTGCCAGTGTGGGTCGCCAACTACGTGTTGATGCATTACGGCGATGGCGCAGTAATGGCTGTGCCGGCTCATGACGAGCGCGACTTCGAATTCGCCACCAAGTACAACCTGCCGATCAAGAGCGTAGTGCGCACCAGCTCGGGTGATACCAACCCGGCTCCGTGGCAGGACGCCTATGGTGAACACGGCGAGCTGATCAACTCCGGCGAGTTTGACGGCCTGGACTTCGCCGGTGCGTTCGACGCTATCGAAGTTGCCCTGATCAAGAAAAACCTCGGTGCCTCGCGCACCCAGTTCCGCCTGCGCGACTGGGGCATCAGCCGCCAGCGCTACTGGGGCTGCCCGATCCCGATCATCCACTGCGAAACCTGCGGTGACGTGCCGGTGCCGGAAGAGCAACTGCCGGTCGTACTGCCCGAAGACGTGGTGCCGGACGGCGCCGGTTCGCCGCTGGCGCGCATGCCCGAGTTCTACGAATGCAGCTGCCCGAAATGCGGCGCGCCGGCCAAGCGTGAAACCGACACCATGGACACCTTCGTCGAGTCCTCGTGGTACTACGCCCGCTACGCCTCGCCGCACTATGAAGGCGGCCTGGTAGAAAAATCCGCCGCCGACCACTGGTTGCCGGTGGACCAGTACATCGGCGGTATCGAACACGCGATCCTGCACCTGCTGTACGCGCGCTTCTTCCACAAGCTGATGCGCGATGAAGGCCTGGTCAGTTCCGACGAGCCGTTCAAGAACCTGCTGACCCAAGGCATGGTGATCGCCGAGACTTACTATCGCCGCGAAGCCAACGGTGCCTACACCTGGTTCAACCCGGCGGACGTCGAGCTTGAGCGCGACAGTAAAGCCAAGGTGATCAGCGCCAAGTTGAAATCCGACGGCCTGCCGGTGGAAATCGGCGGCACCGAGAAGATGGCCAAGTCCAAGAACAACGGCGTCGACCCACAGTCGATGATCGACCAGTTCGGCGCAGACACCTGCCGCCTGTTCATGATGTTCGCCTCGCCGCCCGACATGAGCGCCGAATGGTCCGACTCCGGCGTCGAAGGCTCGCACCGCTTCCTCAAGCGCGTCTGGCGCCTGGCGCATGCGCATGTCAGCCAGGGTCTGCCGGCCAAGCTGGACGTAGCCTCGCTGAGCGACGAACAGAAACTGATTCGCCGCAGCACCCACCTGGCCATCAAGCAAGCCAGCCAGGACGTGGGCCAGAACCACAAATTCAACACCGCCATCGCCCAGGTGATGACGCTGATGAACGTGCTGGAAAAAGCCCCGCAAGCCACCGAGCAGGATCGCGCGCTGGTACAGGAAGGCCTGGAAACGGTCACCCTGCTGCTGGCCCCGATCACGCCGCACATCAGCCACGACCTGTGGAACCGCCTGGGTCACAGCGACGCCGTCATCGACGCGCGCTGGCCGGTGCAGGATGACAGCGCGCTGGTACAGGACACGCTGCAACTGGTGATTCAGGTCAACGGTAAACTGCGTGGCCAGATCGACATGCCCGCTACCGCCAGCCGTGAAGAAGTGGAAGCCGCCGCACGCGTCAACGAGAACGTGCTGCGCTTTACCGAAGGCCTGACGATCCGCAAAGTGATCGTGGTGCCTGGCAAACTGGTCAATATCGTCGCTAGCTAATCGGATCGGGCGCAGGGCTTGAGCCTTGCGCCGAACAAAGCCTTCAGGGCCTCGATAAGGCCCACATGGTTTCAAGGGGAGCAACAAAATGATCAAACGCAATTTGCTGGTTATGGGCCTTGCCGTGCTGTTGAGCGCTTGCGGCTTCCAGCTGCGCGGTACCGGCACCTATAACATGGCGATCAAGGAGCTGGACGTCAGCGCGCGCGATGCCTATAGCGAAACCGTGACGCAGCTGCGTCAGGTCCTGGAAAACAGCGGCGTTCACGTTTACACAGGCGCGACCTACAAGCTGTTCCTGGCCAACGAAAAACAAACCCAGCGTAACCTGAGCTATGCCAGCGCCGGCCGCGCTTCCGATGTAGAAGTGAGCAACGCGCTGACCTTCGAAATCCAGGGCCGCGATCACCTGCCATTGATGAGTGACACCATCCAGGTGCAAAAAATCGTCAGCCACGACGGCAACAACCTGGTGGGTTCGGACTCCGAAATCATCCAGGTACAAAAGGAAATGCGTCGCGAGCTGGTGCAGCGCATGGTCTTGCGCCTGCAGATGCTGACCCCGGAACAACTTGAAACCTTGCAGCAACGCGCTGACGACAAGGCCAAGGCCGATGCCGACGCGCTGAAAGCCGCCAAAGAGTACGAAGACAACACGCCGAAACAATCGCCTGTTGAAGTACCTGTCGAGTAAGCCAGACGGGGCGCCCAAAGCGCCCCGTTCGCCCTGCCTATGAAACTCGCCCCCGCCCAACTCGCCAAACACCTGCAAGGTGGCCTCGCGCCCGTCTACATTGTCAGCGGTGATGACCCGCTGCTGTGCCAGGAAGCCGCCGACGCCATCCGCAACGCCGCCCGCCAGCAAGGCTTCGATGAACGCCAGGTGTTCAGCGCCGACGCCAGTTTTGACTGGGGTACGCTGCTGCAAGCCGGGGCGAGCATGTCGTTGTTTGCCGAAAAGCGCCTGCTGGAACTGCGCCTGCCGTCAGGCAAGCCCGGTGACAAGGGTGCCGCAGCCCTGATGGAATACTGCTCACGCCCTGCCGAAGACACGGTGCTGTTGATCAGCCTGCCCAAACTCGACGGCAGTGCGCAGAAGACCAAATGGGGCAAGGCCCTGGTGGAAGGGGCGCAAACCCAGTTCATCCAGATCTGGCCGGTGGACAGCAACCAGCTGCCGCAGTGGATTCGCCAACGCCTGTCGCAAGCGGGGTTGTCTGCGACTCAAGACGCCGTAGAGCTGATCGCCGCCCGGGTCGAGGGCAACTTGCTTGCCGCCGCCCAGGAGATCGAAAAGCTCAAGCTGATGGCTGAAGACGGGCAGATCACCGTCGAAACCGTCCAGGGCGCCGTGGCCGACAGTGCACGCTTTGACGTGTTCGGGCTGGTGGATGCGATCCTCAATGGCGAGCCGGCCCACGCCCTGCGCATGCTCGAAGGCCTGCGCGGCGAAGGTGTGGAGCCACCGGTGATTCTCTGGGCCCTGGCCCGTGAGCTACGGGTACTGGCCAATATTTCGTTGCAATTCAGCCAGAGCATTCCGCTGGACAAGTGTTTCAGCCAGGCCCGGCCGCCCGTGTGGGACAAGCGCAAACCCCTGATGAGCAAAGCCCTGCAACGGCACTCGGCGCAGCGCTGGGCACAACTGTTGCTGGAAGCGCAGCGCATCGATGCACAGATCAAGGGCCAGGCCGCCGGCTCGCCGTGGATGAGCTTGAGCCGTTTGTCACTTTTGATGTCTGGTCAGCGCCTGACATTGCCTGCCGAATAACTGTTTAAAAAAAAACACAGCCCCCATGTGGGAGCGGGCTTGCTCGCGAATGCAGTGGCTCAGTCGACCTATACAGTGACTGACACGGCGCTTTCGCGAGCAAGCCCGCTCCCACTTTTTGACCGTGTCCCCATTCAGACCCTCTAAAATTCCTACGCATCGCCGGGCTTTACAGCGGCGCAGCTTCGGCAGATCATTTGCGCCGTTCCACCCACCCCACGAGAGTACCGACCATGAGCAAAAAGCCATCCAAGCATGGCCCCAACAAGGCCAAATCCATCATCGCCCAGCCACTGTTCCGCAGCCGTCAGGAACGCGCCGGCAAGGGCAAAGGCAGCTACCGCCGCGAAGCCTTCCAGTCTAATAGCTGGGAGGCTTCTTACTTTCTGGCTGCCTGAAGGCAAGCGCCCCTCTGGCATGATAAGGTCTGCACCTGATTTGTAATCCCTGGACCTGTGCATGCCCTCTAGTCTTTCCCGTCGTTGGCATTTTCGCCAATTGATCGCTGCCTCCAGCCTCATTCTGTTAGTCGCCTGCGCGGAAAAACCCACCGCCGCCGACGCTCAACCCCTGCCGACGCTGCAGACCGCCCCGGTGGTAGCGCCCGCTGTCGTGGCCCCGCTGGCCGTGGACAATCTTGATATCCAACCGACCCAGACCTTTGCCGAATGGCAGGCTGGCTTTCGCGTGCAAGCCTTGCAAGCGGGCATCACCGCCGCTGTTTTCGATAACGCATTTGCCAATGTCACCCCCGATATGGCGGTGATCCGCGCCGACCGCAGCCAGCCGGAATTTTCCCGCCCGGTGTGGGAATACCTCGACGGCGCCCTGTCGCCGGTGCGCGTGCGCAATGGCCAGGCGCTGCTGATCAAGTACGCCGACATCCTGCAAAGCATCGAACAGCGCTATGGCGTCGACCGCCAGGCGCTGGTTTCGGTGTGGGGCATGGAGAGTAACTTCGGCCAGTTCCAAGGCAACAACTCGGTGATTCGCTCGCTCGCGACCCTGGCCTATGAAGGCCGTCGCCCGGCCTTTGCCCAGGCGCAATTGTTGGCGGCGCTGCAGATCATCCAGCATGGCGATATCCAGGCTGACCAGATGAAGGGCTCCTGGGCCGGCGCCATGGGCCAGACCCAGTTCATCCCGACCACCTACAACACCCACGCGGTGGATTTCGATGGCGACGGTCGCCGCGACATCTGGAACAGCCCGGCCGACGCGCTCGCCTCCACCGCTCACTACCTGCAAAGCTCCGGCTGGCAGAAAGGCCAGCCGTGGGGCTTTGAAGTGAAGCAACTGCCGGCAAACTTCGACTACGCCCTGGCCGATGGCGGTATCCGCAAAAGCGTGGCTGAGTGGCTGAAGCTGGGCATCCAGCTGCCACCGGGCGCCAGCATGCCGCCGAACGTCGACCAACTGTCTGCCGCCCTGCTGCTGCCGGCCGGCTACCGTGGCCCGGCGTTCCTGGTGCTGGATAACTTCCGCGCGATCCTCAAGTACAACAACTCGTCGTCCTACGCCCTGGCCGTGGGCCTGCTGTCGGAGCGGTTTGGCGGCGCTGGTGTGATTCGTGGTGACTGGCCCAAGGACGAGCTGCCGCTGAGTCGTTCCCAGCGCATGGACCTGCAGACGGCACTGAGCGCCAATGGCTATGACGCGGGCAACCCGGACGGGATTATCGGCGCCAATACGCGCAAGGCGATTCGCGCGGCGCAACAAGCGCTGGGCTGGCCGGCGGATGGGTATCCGACGGTGAAGTTGCTGGAGTCGCTGCAGAACCGCTGATTGGCAGGCCGCTGTTGTGGCGAGCGGGCTTGCCCGCGTTGGGCCGCGAAGCAGCCCCAATAGAGCCGGCGCGATTTTCTTGAAAGAATTCGGTGTCCGGTTTTAGGGCTGCTTCGCAGCCCAACGCGGGCAAGCCCGCTCGCCACAGCCGCTAAGGTTTGAACACCACATCCTGCTCCAGCACCAGCCGCTGCTCCCCCGCATCCAGCTGCACCAACGCGCCCATCGGCAGTGTGAGGTTCGGGTCGCAATGCCCACTGCGCCAACCGGACAGCACCGGGATGCGCAACGGTTCGAAGGTCTGCTTCAGCAGGCGCTCCAATACAGCGTTATCCACACCGGCCACATCCCCCACCAGCACACCGGCGATCTGCTCAAGCTTGCCCGCCAAACGCAGGTGGGTCAGCAGACGGTCAATCCGGTAGATCGGCTCGTTGACGTCTTCGATAAACAGGATGATGCCGTCGGCGTCGATTTCGTAGTCGGTGCCCATCACCGCCGCGATCATCGACAGGTTCCCCCCCAGCAAGCGCCCACAGGCGATGCCAGGCTCAATCGTGGTCAACGGGTAGGCCACCGGGTGCGCCAACACGCTGCCGGCACCCAGCTGGCCGCGCAGCAGGCTGAACAACGAGGACTCCGTGGGTGGTTGCTTGTCGCCCAGCAGGTCGGCATTCAGCATCGGCCCGTGGAAGGTCACGAAACCGGCGTAGCGGCTGATCGCCAGGTGCAAGGCGGTGATGTCGCTGTAGCCCACGAACGGCTTGGGATTGGCGCGCAGCAGGTCGAAGTCCACGCGATCGAGCAAGCGTGGCGTACCGTAGCCGCCGCGCAGGCAGAAAATCGCGTCGATTTCAGGGTCGGCGAAGGCCGCGTGCAGGTCATGCAGGCGCACCTTGTCGCTGCCCGCGAGGTAGCCGTCGCGCTCGTACACACCGCCGAAAATCCGAAGCTCGTAGCCACGCGCACGCATCCATTGCCCGGCTTTTTCCACGTCCAGCGCGGCGGGGCCGGCGGGGGCGATCAGGCCGATGGTGCCTTCGGCTCGCAAAGCAGGTACGGCAGTGGTCATCCACGATTCTCCCTAATCAGCGCTGAACGAAATGTGGGAGGGGGCTTGCCCCCGATAGCGGTGTATCAGTGACAGATAAGTGCCTGACACCCTGCTATCGGGGGCAAGCCCCCTCCCACATTATTGGATCTGCAGTGTTACGCAGATTTATTACGAAACCAGGCTTGCCTTGACCAGCTTGGCCTGCTCGTCGGCGTGATACGAGGAACGTACCAGCGGGCCCGATGCCACGTTCTTGAAGCCCATCTTGTAGCCTTCCTCGGCGAACCAGGCGAAGGTGTCCGGGTGCACGAAACGCTGCACCGGCAAGTGGCTGCGGGACGGTTGCAGGTACTGGCCCAGGGTGAGCATGTCGATGTCGTGTTCGCGCATGCGCTTCATGACTTCGATCACTTCTTCATCGGTTTCGCCCAGGCCCAGCATCAGGCCGGATTTGGTCGGAATGTGCGGCATCATCTGCTTGAACTTCTGCAGCAGGGTCAGCGACCACTGGTAGTCCGAACCTGGACGCGCGGCCTTGTACAGGCGCGGCACGGTTTCCAGGTTGTGGTTGAACACATCCGGTGGCTCGGCGGCGGTGATTTCCAGCGCCACGTCCATACGGCCACGGTAGTCCGGCACCAGGGTTTCAAGCATCACGTTCGGCGACAGCTTGCGGATCTCGCGGATGCAGTCGGCAAAGTGCTGGGCACCGCCGTCGCGCAGGTCGTCGCGGTCTACCGAGGTGATGACCACGTATTTGAGTTTCAGGTCGGCGATGGCGATGGCCAGGCTTTCCGGCTCGTTGACGTCCAGTGGCTTCGGCCGGCCGTGGCCGACGTCGCAGAACGGGCAACGACGGGTGCAGATGTCACCCATGATCATGAAGGTGGCGGTGCCGCCGGAGAAGCACTCACCCAGGTTCGGGCACGAGGCTTCTTCGCACACGCTGTGCAGCTTGTGCTTACGCAGCAGGGCCTTGATACGGTCGACTTCCGGCGAAACCGGGATGCGCACGCGGATCCAGTCAGGCTTTTTCGGCAGTTCGGTGGTCGGAATGATCTTCACCGGGATGCGTGCAACCTTCTCGGCGCCACGCAGCTTGACGCCGGCTTCCACCTTGGCACGCGGGGCCGGGGCCGGACGCTCGGTGATGTCCAGCGTCGGGATCATGGTTTGCACTGCATCAGTAGTCATAATCAGTCGATTCCGCCCGTAAGGGTCGTCTGCTCAGCATAGTCGAGGTGTTTGACGAGCTGCGCGCGCAGCCGGGCACTTACCTCGGCAAATTTAATCGGTGTGGCATGGTCGCTCAGTTGGGTCATCGCCAGCCCGGCGTAACCGCACGGGTTGATCCGTCGAAACGGCGCCAGGTCCATGTCTACGTTCAGGGCCAGGCCATGAAACGAACAACCGTGGCGGATCCGCAAACCGAGGGACGCGATTTTCGCGCCATCCACATACACACCGGGTGCATCGGGCTTGGCCGCGGCGGTCACGCCGTAACTGGCCAGCAGCTCGATGAGGCACGTCTCCATGCGGCTTACCAGGTCGCGCACGCCAAAACCCAGCTTGCGCACATCCAGCAAGAGATAAGCCACCAGTTGACCGGGGCCATGGTAAGTCACTTGACCACCTCGGTCGACCTGCACCACCGGAATATCCCCCGGCAGCAACAGATGTTCAGCCTTGCCGGCCTGGCCCTGGGTGAATACCGGCGGGTGTTCCACCAGCCAGATCTCATCGGGGGCCGAGCTGCCGCGCTCATTAGTGAAGCGCTGCATGGCGTGCCAGACAGGCTCATAGGCCATCTGGCCGAGCTCGCGAAAGCCCAGGACCGGTGACATCACAACACCATGTGCACGAAGCCGGTAGCCCGCAGTTCGCTGTTGATGTTGTAGAGCTGGTCCTGATCCGTCGCAACGATGTGCAACTGGATCGTGGTGTATTTGCCGGTAGAGCTGGATCGCTCATCCACGCGCTGATCGTTGATCGTCGCGTGTTTACGCACGATCTCAAGGATCAGGTCTTTACGGCCGACACCGGTATCGCTGATCACCTTGATGGGGTAATCCACCACCGGGAATTCGATCTTTGGCGCCTTTACTTCTTTATCGGTCATGGCGTAACGGCCTCGTAAGCGTAAGCCGTGGCGACGGGCAAAGCCCCGCGTCGGATCAACGCGGGGCTTTGCAGGTGCACACTATCAGTTGAACAAGCTGTAGAAGAATAGACGGATGCTATCCCACACGCGGCGGAAGATACCACCTTCGTCGACGGCGTCCAGCGCGATCAGGTCGGCGCTGTGCACCACCTTGTCGTCCAGCTTCACTTCGACTTTACCGATCACGTCGCCCTTGGCGATAGGTGCAACCAGTTGCGGGTTCATGGTCATGCTGGCAGCGAGCTTTTTCAGCTGGCCTTTAGGCATGGTCAGGGTCAGGTCTTCAGCCAGGCCGGCCTTGACTTGCGAGGTTGCGCCTTTCCAAACCGGCGCGGTCGCCAGTTCGGCACCCTTCTGATAGAAGGTCTGGGTTTCGAAGAAGCGGAAACCGTAGGTCAGCAGTTTTTGCGTCTCGGCCGCACGGGCCTGCTCGCTGTTGGTACCGAACACTACGGCGATCAGGCGTTGGCCGTCACGTACAGCGGACGACACCATGCAGTAGCCGGCTTCTTCGGTGTGGCCGGTTTTCAGACCGTCGACGGTCTTGTCACGCCACAGCAGCAGGTTGCGGTTAGGTTGCTTGATGTTGTTCCAGAAGAACTCCTTCTGGGAGTAGATCGCGTAGTGCACCGGGTCAACGCGGATGATTGCGCGCGCCAGGATCGCCATGTCGTGAGCCGACGAGTAGTGCTCAGGGTTCGGCAGACCGGTCGGGTTCATGAAGTGGCTGTTGGTCATGCCCAGGTCAGCCACGGTTTTGTTCATCATGTCGGCGAACGCGTCTTCGCTGCCGGCGATGTGCTCGGACAGGGCTACGCTGGCGTCGTTGCCGGACTGGATGATGATGCCGTGCAGCAGGTCACTTACGGTGACTTGCGAACCGACCTTGATGAACATGCGCGAACCGCCGGTACGCCAAGCGTTTTCGCTGACGGTCACCGGGTCGTTCTCGCCGATCTGGCCGCGACGGATTTCCAGGGTCGCGATGTAGGCGGTCATCAGCTTGGTCAGGCTGGCGGGTGGCAGGCGCTGGTCACCGTTGTTCTCGACCAGCACGTTGCCGCTGGCGGCATCCATGAGGACCCAGGCCTTGGCAGCCAGTTGCGGGGAAGCCGGCACCATTTCAACCGCCCAGGCGGCCGGGGTGATGATCAGCGAAAGAAGCAGGCACGTGCGTTTGGCTAAGGTGGTGATGTTCATCCGTCTCTCGAAATTGCTTATGGAAACTTGCCCTCGCGGGCAAAACTTATTCAGACAGCCCGCTACCAGACTGTCACGTGTTCGGTTGCCCGCTCACCCCTTGCCCCTGGGTTTTTATTGTTCAACGAGCCAACAACCACGGCTCAGGCGCGCATGCGAACCCGAACCATCAATGCTTTTTTATTCGGCGGTGACCACGCTGGGTTGCCCCAGGTTGGCCAGGCGCACGCTGTTCTGTACTTGCGCGACTTCGCTCGGCGAGCTGATCGGGCCCATGCGCACACGGTGCAGAGTCTGCTGGTTACGCACGATGGAGCTGATGAAGACGGGCGCGTTGACCATACCGCTGAGCTTGGACCTTAACAGTTCCGCCGCATCCGGGTTGGCGAAAGCGCCCACCTGCAGGTATTGGCCGCCCGCTACCGACGCACCCGGTGCAGCATGGGGGACGACTACGGTATCCGGGGCATGCTGCGCCGGCGGCGGCGTCCATTGTTCGATTTTGCCGGTCGAGGCGGTCACTTGCGGCTGAGCCGTTTGCGGCTCGTTAAGCATCAACGGCGCCGGCTTGCCACGCTGAGCCCAGTACTGGGCCGGGTCGATGCCCTCGACCTTGACGCGCGCGGTGCCGGTTTCGGCATAGCCGAGTTTTTTCGCGGCGGCGTAGGACAGGTCGATGATCCGGTCCGAATAGAACGGCCCACGGTCATTGACCCGCAGGATCACCGTACGGTTGTTGTCCAGGTTGGTCACGCGCACATAGCTGGGCAGCGGCAGGGTCTTGTGGGCCGCGCTCATGCCATACAGGTCATACACTTCGCCGTTGGCGGTGTTTTGGCCATGGAACTTGGTGCCGTACCAGGACGCCGTGCCCGATTGCACGTAGGTCTTGGAGTCTTGTAACGGGAAGTAGGACTTGCCCAGCACCGTATACGGGTTGGCCTTGTAGGGGCCGGTATGCAGGGTCGGCGTGGCGTCGGGGATCTTCGACACATCGACATCCCACCACGGCGCGCCGTCTTTGTGCGCGCGGTTGATGTCCAGGCCCGGCTGGGAACGCACCGCGGTGCCACCGGACTTCTGCGCCGGCCCCCGGCTGGTGGAACAACTGACGACCAGCAGGGACAACGCGGCGAACGCCACCAGCTTGAGCGGTTGATTGAACAGCGATGCCCGCATTACTTGTTGCCCCGTGCTTGGACCAGCATGTCTGACAGCTGATGCACGGCCATGGCGTACATCACACTGCGGTTATAACGCGTGATTGCGTAAAAATTCTTCAGGCCCATCCAGTATTCCGGGCCGTTTTCGCCTTCGAGGCGGAACGCCGTGACCGGCATATCATCGCGTGGCGCATTCTGACCCGACCAGCCCAACGCCCGCAACTCCCCGACCGTCTTGGCCGGCTCGATGCCCTGGGTCAGGCCTTCATCGACACGATCGCCACTGACATCGGCGCGCAACACCACCGGCTCGCCGGCCACCCAGCCGTGACGCTTGAAGTAGCTGGCCACGCTGCCGATGGCATCGTCAGGGTTGCTCCAAATATTGATGTGGCCGTCGCCGTCGAAATCCACCGCGTAGGCGCGAAAACTGCTCGGCATGAACTGCGGCAGGCCCATGGCACCGGCGTAGGAGCCTTTGAGGGTCAGCGGGTCGACTTGTTCTTCACGGGCCAACAGCAGGAATTCGCGCAGCTCCTTGCGGAAGAAATCGGCGCGGGGCGGGTAATCGAAGCCCAGGGTCGACAGGGCGTCGATCACCCGGTAGCTGCCGGTGTTGCGCCCGTAGAAGGTTTCGATGCCGATGATCGCGACGATCACCTGGGCCGGCACGCCGTATTCCTGCTCGGCACGGGCCAGTACGGCCTCATGCTGGCGCCAGAAGTCCACACCCCGCGCCACGCGGGCGTCGGTGAGGAACATCGGGCGGTATTCTTTCCACTGCTTCACGCGCTCGGCGGGGCGGGAGATGGCGTCAAGGATCGCCTGCTTGCGCTGGGCTTCGCGAAACACGCCCATCAGCTGTTCACCGGCAAAACCGTAGTCGCGGGTCATTTCACCGACAAATTCGGCGACCTGGGGTGAGCCATCGTAGTCACCGGCCTGCGCCTCTTGCGTTGCCCCCAGCAGCCCAATCAGGCCCATCCAGGACGCATGCCGAGTCGCCCAGCCGCGCATTACTTGCATTGACATCTTCACCTTATTCAAACCTGTGCGATCCATTTGCGATGCGTATGAATCGACATCAAAACCCCAAACGCTGACAGCAATGTCACCAGCGAAGTTCCGCCGTAGCTAATGAACGGCAACGGCACCCCAACCACCGGCAACAGGCCACTGACCATACCGATGTTGACGAAAACGTAAACAAAAAAAGTCATGGTCAAGCTGCCGGCGAGCAGTTTGCCGAACAGCGTCTGCGCCTGGGCGGTGATCACCAGCCCGCGCCCGATCAACAGCAAATAGATCAGCAACAGCGCGCAAATGCCCACCAGGCCGAACTCTTCGCCCATTACCGCAATAATGAAGTCGGTGTGGCTCTCGGGCAAAAAGTCCAAATGCGACTGGGTGCCCAGTAACCAGCCCTTACCAAATACTCCGCCGGAACCGATGGCGGCCTTGGACTGGATGATGTTCCAGCCGGTACCCAACGGGTCACTTTCCGGGTCGAGGAACGTGAGAATCCGCTGCTTCTGGTAGTCGTGCATAAAGAAGAACCACATGGCCACGGCCACCGGCACAGCGGCGGCCAGCACGCTGAGGATCCAGCGCCAGCGCAAACCGCCCATGAACAGCACGAACGCACCACCGGCCAGGATCAGCAGCGAGGTACCCAGATCGGGCTGGCGCACGATCAGGATAAACGGCACGCCGATCAATATGAGGCTGATGCCCACGTGCTTGAGCTGCGGCGGCAAGGTGCGCTTGGACAGGTACCAGGCGATGGTGGCCGGCATCAGAATCTTCATGAATTCCGACGGCTGGAAGCGAATTACCCCCGGGATGTTGATCCAGCGGGTCGCGCCCATGGCGTTGTGGCCCATCACGTCCACTACCACCAGCAGCAACACCCCGGCGACATACCCCAGCGGCACCCAGCGCGCCATGAAGCGCGGCTCCAGCTGGGCGATCACCACCATCGACAACAGGCCCAGGCCGAACGAGGACGCCTGCTTGATCAGCAGGTCCCAGTTCTTGCCGCTGGCCGAATACAGCACGAACAGGCTGCCGGCCGCCAGGGTCAGCAGCAGGATCAGCAACGGGCCATCAATGTGCATGCGCTGCAATAACGTCGCGCGGCGACGCATCACATCCTCGCTGGAGAGGATGCGGTCAAAATTACTCTTCACTGGCCGTAACCTCGGTGGTGCTTGAAGGGGGGCCGCCATATTCGGGCTTGAGCCTGCCGTCGTCGGCCAACAGCCAGGCGTCCATCACTTGGCGCACCACGGGGGCTGCGACGCCGGAGCCGGACTCGCCGTTTTCGACCATCACCGCCACCACGATCTTCGGGTCGTCGGCTGGCGCAAAGCCAACAAACAAGGCGTGGTCACGGTGGCGTTCCTGGACCTTGGAGCGGTCATATTTCTCGCCCTGCTTGATCGCGACCACCTGGGCGGTACCGCTCTTGCCGGCAATGCGGTACTGCGCGCCGATGGCCGCCTTGCGCGCGGTGCCACGGGCGCCATGCATGACTTGCTGCATGCCATGGTTGACCTTGGTCCAGTCAGAGGGGTCGCGCAGTACAATGTCCGGAATCGGGTTGTCATCCACCGGCTTTTCGCCTTCGATGGTCCGGGCCAGGTGCGGGCGGTTCCACAGGCCTTTGTTGGCCACCAGCGCCGTCGCCTGGGCCAATTGCAGGGGCGTGGCCTGCATATAGCCCTGGCCGATCCCGAGAATCAGGGTTTCACCCGGGAACCAGGCCTGGCGGCGGGTCGCACGCTTCCACTCCCGCGACGGCATCAACCCTGGGGATTCTTCGAACATATCCAGGGAGACTTTCTGGCCGAGGCCGAACTTGCCCATATAGGCGGACAAGCGGTCGATCCCCAGCTTGTGGGCCAGGTCGTAAAAATAGGTGTCGTTGGAGCGCATGATCGCGGTGTCCAAATCGACATAGCCGTCACCGGTGCGGTTCCAGTTACGGTATTTGTGATCGTAGTTGGGCAGCATGTAGTAGCCCGGGTCGAACACCCGGCTGGAGGCCGTGACCACGCCCGCGTCCAGGCCGGCAATGGCCACCGCCGGCTTGATCGTCGAACCCGGCGGGTACAGGCCGCGCAGCACCCGGTTGAACAGCGGCCGGTCAATCGAATCACGCAGTTCGGCGTAGGCCTTGAAGCTGATGCCGGTCACGAACAGGTTGGGGTCGAAGCTCGGCTGGCTGACCATTGCCAGCACTTCGCCGGTCTTCGGGTCCAGTGCCACCACGGCGCCACGGCGACCGCCCAAGGCCATCTCGGCCGCTTCCTGCAGCTTGATGTCCAGGCTCAGCACAATGTCTTTGCCCGGCACCGGGTCGGTACGCTTGAGCACGCGCAAGACGCGGCCTCGGGCGTTGGTCTCGACTTCCTCGTAACCCACCTGGCCGTGCAATTCCGGCTCGTAGAAACGCTCGATGCCGGTTTTGCCGATATGGTGGGTGCCGCTGTAGTTGACCGGATCAAGGCTTTTCAGCTCTTTCTCGTTGATCCGCCCCATGTAGCCGACCGAATGCGCAAAGTGCGGCCCTTGCGGGTAGTGGCGCACCAACTGCGCCACCACTTCCACGCCCGGCAGGCGGAACTGGTTCACCGCGATCCGCGCGATCTGCTCTTCGGTCAGCTCGAACAGGATCGGCACCGGCTCAAATGGCCGACGCCCCTGCTTCATGCGCTTTTCGAAGATCACCCGGTCTTCGGGGGTCAGCTGCAGCACCTCGACGATCACATCAAGGATCTGCTGCCAGTCGCCAGAGCGCTCGCGGGTCATGCTCAAGCTGAAGCTGGGGCGGTTATCCGCGACCACCACGCCATTGCGGTCGAAAATCAGCCCACGGGTCGGCGGAATCGGCTGCACATGCACCCGGTTGTTTTCCGAAAGTGTGGAGTGATAGTCGTACTGGATCACCTGCAGGAAATACAGGCGCGCAATCAACACGCCCAGCAATGCCACCACCATGATCGCGCCAAATACCACACGCGCGCGTACAAGACGTGCGTCTTTCTCGTGGTCCTTGATGCGGATCGGCTGGGTCATCGGGAGGGGCGCAGATTATTTGTGGTAAGGGTGCCCGGACAGAACTGTCCAGGCGCGATACAGCTGTTCACCGATCAGGATCCTTACCAACGGGTGCGGCAACGTCAGCGCCGACAGCGACCAGCGCTGGTCCGCCCGCGCGCAGACTTCCGGCGCCAGCCCCTCGGGGCCACCGACCATGAAGTTGACGGTGCGCGAATCCAGGCGCCAGCGGTCCAGTTCCACCGCCAATTGCTCGGTGCTCCAGGGCTTGCCGTGCACTTCGAGGGTGACGATGCGCTCGTTGGGGCCGACCTTGGCCAGCATGGCTTCGCCTTCCTGACGGATAAAGCGCGCCACGTCGGCATTCTTGCCCCGGGTATTGAGCGGTATCTCTACCAGTTCCAGCGACAGCTCAGCGGGCAGACGCTTGGCATACTCGTGCCAACCTTCTTCCACCCACTTGGGCATGCGTGAACCGACAGCAATGAGACGCAGGCGCACAGCCGTTCCTTATTCCTGGTCTTTGTTGAGCTTGTCGAAGTGCGCGTGGCCCACTTCCGGGCTGTGGTGCTTGCCATCGGCGGCACGGCTCTGCTCGGCGCCTTTCCACAGACGCTCCAGGTCGTAGAACTGACGAGCGTTGCTGGTCATCATGTGAACGATCACGTCGTCCATGTCCAGCAGTACCCAGTCGCTGTCGCCCTTGCCTTCTTCACCCAGTGGCTTGACGCCCTGGGCTTTGACGGCTTCGCGAACCTTGTCCAGCATCGCGCCGATCTGGCGGTTGGAGGTACCGGTGGCGATGATCATGAAATCGGTGATGCTTTGCTTGTCACGTACGTCCAGAACCTGGATGTCCTGGGCCTTAACGTCTTCCAGCGCGGCAACGGCGACTTTTACCAGCTCTTCGCCAGCCAGTTCCGGGCCAACGTGGGCTTCAACCGGCAGCGGTGCGCTTTTGAAGGTGCCTTTGCGCTTAACTTTGCTTACGTCTTTGTTCGTCATAAAAAACTCGTTTTGCTCGTATGTTCGGGCGCTTGCTGCACGATTGTTCGTGCGTTCAAGCGCGCCTTTTCAGTTCGACGCACGGTAAAGCCCGTGCGCATCGATGTAGGCCAGGACCGCGTCAGGCACCAGGAAACGTACCGACTTACCGCTGGCCAGCAGTTGACGGATCTGGGTGGCGGACACCGCAAGCGGGGTCTGCCAGACGAATGCAATATTCCCGTTCGGCCCGGTCAGGGCCAAGGGGTCACTTACCGACCGCGCGGCCAGCAGGTTGCGCAAGGCATCCGGCGGTTCGCTGTCGGCATCCGGGCGTTGCAGAACCAGGATGTGGCAATGCTGGAGGAGTTCCTCCCAGCGGTGCCAAGAGGGCAGGCCGCAAAATGCGTCCCAGCCCAAAAGCAGAAACAACTGGTCATCTACGGCCAACTCGGCGCGTATCAGCTCCAGGGTGTCGACAGTGTAGGACGGTTTATCGCGTTTGAGTTCGCGGTCGTCCACCACCAGCGGCGGAATGCCGGCTACGGCAAGGCGCACCATTTCCAGGCGCTGTTGCGGTGACACCTGTGGCGTGTCGCGATGCGGCGGCCGCGCATTGGGCATCACGCGCAGCTCGTCCAGCGCGAGGGCATCCGCGACTTCCAGGGCACTGCGCAAATGGCCGATGTGCACGGGGTCGAAAGTACCGCCGAGCAGCCCGATGCGTTTAGCCATCAAGTGCGCACATGACCGTCGCCGAACACCACGTACTTCTCGCTGGTCAGGCCTTCCAGGCCAACCGGGCCGCGTGCATGGAGCTTGTCGGTGGAGATACCGATCTCCGCCCCCAGGCCATACTCGAAGCCGTCGGCAAAACGCGTCGAGGCGTTGATCATCACCGAAGCGGAATCCACTTCGTTGAGGAAGCGCCGCGCATCGCTGAAATGCTCGGAAACAATGGCGTCGGTGTGCTTGGAGCCGTATTTGTTGATGTGTTCGATGGCCTGGTCCAGGTCGTCGACGATACGGATCGACAGGATCGGCGCCGTGTACTCGGTGTACCAGTCCTCTTCCGTGGCTTCGATCACGTCCGCGCCCAGCAGCGCACGGGTGCGCTCACAGCCACGCAGTTCGACGCCCTTGTCACGGTAGATGGCAGCCAGCGGCGGCAGCACGCGATCGGCAATGCCGACGTGCACCAGCAGGGTTTCCATGGTGTTGCACGGGGCGTAGCGGTGGGTCTTGGCGTTGTCGGCGATGCGGATCGCCTTGTCGATATCGGCGGCGACGTCGATAAACACGTGACACACACCGTCCAGGTGCTTGATCACTGGCACCTTGGCATCACGGCTCACGCGTTCGATCAGGCTCTTGCCACCGCGCGGCACGATCACGTCGACAAATTCCGGCATGGTGATCAGCGCGCCCACGGCGGCGCGGTCGGTGGTTTCCACCACTTGCACCACTTCAGCCGGCAACTCGGCCACAGCCAGGCCCTGCTGGATGCAAGCGGCGATGGCGCGGTTAGAGTTGATGGCCTCGGAACCGCCACGCAGGATGGTCGCATTGCCCGACTTGAGGCACAGGCTCGCGGCGTCGATGGTCACGTTCGGGCGCGACTCATAAATGATGCCGATCACGCCCAGGGGCACGCGCATCTTGCCCACCTGGATGCCGGACGGCAGGTAGCGCATATCGCGAATTTCACCGATGGGGTCAGGCAGCTTGGCCACCTGACGCAGGCCTTCGATCATGTCGTCGATACGTGCCGGGGTCAGCGCCAGGCGATCCAGCAGGGCTGGCTCCAGGCCATTGGCGCGGCCGTTGGCCAGGTCCAATTCATTGGCGGCAGCCAGCTCGGAGCGCGAAGCATCCAGAGCGTCAGCGGCGGCCAGCAAGGCACGGTTCTTCTGCGCGGTGCTCGCACGGGCGATCAACCGCGAGGCCTGACGGGCAGCGCGACCCAGGCGGGTCATGTAGTCAAGAACGGACTCAGTCATGGTCAGGGAGTCTTGGCAAAGAGGAAAGCGGCAGATTATAGCTGTGACGCCGCCCGACTGACAGCGGTGAGGGGCGGATGGTCGAAATGAACTGTAAAAACCTGGGGTTCAGCGGTAATTAAGGTGGGAGTTGTTATTATTCGGTCACATTTAGCCGTATTTACCTCTGACCGCCATGCCCCAACTCCCTTCCAGCGCCCTGCCCGACGGCTTCTTCGACCGAGACGCGCAATTGCTCGCGCGTGAATTGCTCGGAAAAGTCATACGTCACCGCGTGGGCGAAATCTGGCTTTCAGCGCGAATTATTGAAACCGAAGCCTATTACGTGGCCGAAAAAGGCAGCCATGCCTCACTCGGCTACACAGAAAAGCGTAAGGCTTTGTTTCTGGATGGTGGCCACATCTACATGTACTACGCCCGTGGCGGCGATTCGCTGAACTTCAGCGCCCAAGGCCCGGGCAATGCCGTGCTGGTCAAATCGGCCTACCCGTGGGTGGACGAAGTGTCCGGCCCGGCCAGCCTGGCGCAGATGCTGCTGAACAATCCGAACGCCGATGGTAGCCCCAGGCCCACGCAGAAGCTGTGTGCCGGCCAGACCCTGCTATGCAAAGCCCTGGGCCTGAAAGTGCCGATGTGGGACGCCAAGCGTTTTGACCAGGAATTGCTCTACGTCGAAGACGTGGGTCAGACGCCGACGCAGATCATCCAGACCACCCGCCTGGGCATCCCCAGCGGGCGCGATGAACACCTGATGTACCGCTTCGTCGATGCTGGCTACGCGCCTTATTGCACGCGGAACCCGCTGCGCAGGGGCCAGGTCGAAGGCCAGGATTATTTTTTGATTTGAATTGAGACGGTTGCTCTTGCTGGAAAACGATATCCGCCACACAGCAGATCCAATGTGGGAGCGGGGTTGCTCGCGAAGGCGGCGTGTCAGCACTGGATGCATCGACTGACACGCCGCCATCGGGGGCAAGCCCCCTCCCACAGTTGATCTTCACCGTCTCAGATTTTGTATTACATATATGGAGAAGTTTGTATGGGCCACTGGCTCGATAGCATTACCGGCTGGCTGACCCTGAACCCGCAATGGCTGGCGGTGGCAGTGTTTATCGTCGCGTGCGTGGAATGCCTGGCCATCGCCGGACTGATCGTGCCGGGCACGGTGTTGCTGTTTGCCATTGCGGCGCTGGCCGGCAGTGGCGCGCTGTCGTTGAGTGAAACCCTGCTGCTGGGCTTCCTCGGCGGGTTACTCGGTGATGGTGTTTCCTACTACCTGGGACGACATTTCCACCAGAACATCCGGCGCCTGCCGGGCCTGCGTCACCATCCGGAATGGATGAATGGCGCCGAAACCTACTTCCACAAATACGGCATCGCCAGCCTGCTGGTCGGACGTTTCATCGGCCCGTTGCGCCCCATGCTGCCGATGGTGGCAGGCATGTGCGACATGCCGTTCCCGCGCTTTGCCGCCGTGAGCGTCCTGGCCGCAGCCGGCTGGTCGGTAGCCTATCTACTGCCAGGCTGGGCCACCGGTGCCGCCTTCCGCCTGCCCTTGCCGGAAGGTTTCTGGCCGGAAGCGGGGATTGTCGCCGCGTGTCTGGCTGTCGTGGTGGGGCTGAGTTTGAACAGCAGCCTGCGCGGACACCGTCGCACCACCCTGTGGATCGGCTGCGCCAGCCTGGTGTTGTTGATCGCACTGTTTATTGGCTACCCGCACCTCAATGACTTCGACCAGGGCCTGAGCGCGCTGGTGCAGGAGCATCGCAGCCCGTGGCTGGACGAGGTGATGGTGCGGATCACCCAACTGGGTGAGTTCAAGAAGATGTTCGTCGCCAGCGCCATATTTACCGGCCTGCTGTTACTGGCGCGGCAATGGCGCCATGCGGTGTTTGTCGGCGCCACCCTGGCCGGCGCGGCGGTGATCAACACCGGCACCAAGCTGTTTTTCGCACGGGGCCGGCCGGAAATTCTTACCGACCCACTGACCAGTTTCAGCATGCCCAGCGGGCATGCCTCCGGGGCCTTTGCGTTTTTCCTGGCGCTGGCGGTGTTGGCCGGGCGCGGGCAACCCACGCGGTTGCGCCTGACCTGGCTGCTGCTGGGCTGTATCCCGGCAGCCTTTATCGCGCTGTCGCGGGTTTACCTGGGGGCCCATTGGCCGACGGACATTCTTGCCGGCACCCTGCTGGCGATGACCGTGTGCGCCTTCAGCCTCGCGGTGAGCCAGTACCGCAGCCCGCTGCCGGCGATGTCGCAGAAAACCTGGTGGCTGCTGCTGCCGGCGCTGGTGGCGGTGCTGAGTTTTATCGCCCTCACCGGCACCTCCCACGCCCTGCTGCGCTACGCCTACTGAGTGAAGAGTTCACCTTGCAGCTCGTCCAGCAGCATCTGGATGGCGTCCAGGCGCTGCTGGGGGTCGTCGAGTTGCAGCAGGTCGATCTTGTCGGCCTCGGTGAACGGCAGCAGGTACGCCAGCTGATTGCCCAAGGCTTGCTGGCCATCGGCGTGGGCGTCCATGTCCAGCGAGGCCACCATCGGGTGTTCGGCCAGGGCCTGGAGCAAGGCCAGCAGGTCGGCGTCTTCTTCTTCCAGGGGCTGGTCCGGCAGCTCTTCCAGCCATTGCACCTCGGCCACCAATAGCTGGTCTTTCTGCACGCCGGCGTCACGCACGCGGAAGCGGCGGCCGCCTTCGACGCGAATCCCCAGCAAGCCGTTGTCCTGCTGCTTGAAGTCGCGGATCAGCGCTTCACAGCCGATCAGCGCGTAGCCATCCGGAGCCATGCCCACTTCCTTGCCGTCGAGGATGCACACCACGCCAAAGCTTTCGCCCTTTTTCATGCAGCGGCTGATCATGTCCAGGTAGCGCGCCTCGAACAGTTGCAGGTCAAGGGTGCAACCAGGGAACAGCACGGTATTGAGCGGGAACAACGCCAGACTCATAAAGGTTTCCTTAAACCTGGTTTAAACAATCACCGACACAGCCAACGGCAGGAACACTGCCGTGGCCACGCCCATCAGACTCATGGCCAGCGCTGCAAAGGCGCCGCACTCTTCGCTTTCCTGAAGGGCCACCGAGGTGCCGACGGCATGGGCAGTCATGCCCAGGGCCATGCCGCGCGCCTCGGGGCTGTGCACGCCCAGGCGCGACAAATACGCCGGGCCGATCATCGCGCCGATCACGCCGGTGATCAGCACAAACACCGCGGCCAGCGCCGCCACCCCGCCGATCTGCTCGGCCACCAACATGGCAATCGGCGAGGTCACCGACTTCGGCGCCATGGTCATCAGCATCATGTGTTCGGCGCCAAACCACCAGCCCAGCAGCACACACAGGCCAGTGGCCAACACACCACCTACCACCAGCGTAGTAAAAATCGGCCAGAACAATTGACGAATGCGCCGCAGGTTCAGATAAAGCGGCACCGCCAGGGCCACCGTGGCCGGGCCGAGCAGAATACCCATGATCTCGGTGCTCTTACGGTACTCGGCGTAACTGAGGCCGCAAGTCAGCAACACGCCGATCACCAATAACATGGAGACCAGCACCGGTTGCAGGAAAATCCAGCGGGTTTTCTCGAAGCCGGCGAGCACCAACTGGTAGGCGCCGAGGGTGATGCCGATGCCAAACAGCGGGTGATGAATGACGGCCGTCCACGCGCCTTGCCAGTCGAAGGTCATTGATCCTTCTCCTTGCGCTTGACCATCTGCTGCATCAGCACGCCGACAAAGCCCATGGCGATCACCAGCGACAGCACCAGCGCACCGACGATGGCCCAGAAGTCGGCGGCGATGTCCTTGGCGTACACCATCACCCCCACCGCCGGCGGCACCAGTAGCAACGGCAGGTAGCGCAACAGGCTGCTGGCGGCCAGGCTCAAGGGCTCGCCGACTTCGCCGCGCCAGATCAGAAACCCCAGCATCAGCAGCAGGCCGATGATCGGCCCAGGCAGCACCGGCAACACCAAATGGTTGATCGCCGTGCCGATCAATTGAAACAGCACCAGCCAGGTCAGCCCACGTAACAGCATCCGTTCTCTCCCCCTTCAAAACCCGCCCGCATTATAAGCACGCCCGCCCTATGCACCGGCATTCGCCAAAAGCATGGTGGGTTGACCGGGCCCATTGGCCATGATGATCTACATTGGTTCTCTGTAACCCATAAAAAACACCGACTTTGTATAAAGACTCGATGAACCAAGGAGAGACGCAATGCCCTATGTACCCGTAGCGCAGCTCAAAGATTATGTCGGCAAGGAACTGGGACGTTCCGAATGGCTCACCATCGACCAGGCCCGCATCAACCTGTTCGCAGAAGCCACTGGCGACCATCAGTTTATCCACGTCGACCCGGTCAAGGCCGCGCAAACGCCGTTTGGCACCACCATCGCCCACGGTTTCCTGTCACTGTCGCTGATGCCCAAGCTGATGGAAGACATCCTGATCGTGCCCGAAGGCCTGAAGATGGCGGTCAACTACGGCCTGGACAGCGTGCGCTTTATCCAGCCGGTGAAGGTCAACTCCAAGGTACGCCTGAACGTGACCCTCACCGATGTGACCGAGAAAAAGCCCGGCCAATGGCTGCTCAAGGCCACCGCTACCCTGGAGATCGAAGGCCAGGAAAAACCCGCTTACGTTGCAGAGTCGTTGTCGCTCTACTTCGTGTAAACCCCGACCAACATTGTGGCAAGCAAGCTTGTCGTGGCGAGCGGGCTTGCTGTGGCAACTGGCTTGTCGTGACAAGCGGGCTTGCTGTGGCGAGCGGGCTTGCTGTGGCGAGCGGGCTTGCTGTGGCGAGCGGGCTTGCTGTGGCGAGCGGGCTTGCCCGCGTTGGGCGGCGCAGCCGCCCCCCTCCAAAATGCGGCCACAAATTCATGTATGAAATCTACAGCTGCGGCATACTCGGCGCTCAATTATCCGGATCCCGCTATGCGCCCACTCGCCCCCCTCGCCCTTGCCCTGTTGCTCACCGCTTGCGGAGACGGCGAATCGCTGTTGCCGCCCGATGCGCGCCTGCCCGATGGCGGCCGTTACCGGGGCGATGTGGTCAATGGCTTGCTGCAGGGCCAGGGCCGCGTGGATTACCCCAACGGCAGTTGGTACGCCGGCCAGTTCGACAAAGGTCAGTGGCACGGTGCGGGCGAATGGCATGGCAGTAATGGCGAAGTCTACAAAGGCCAGTTCCAGCAAGGCCTGTTCGACGGCCAGGGCAGCCTGACCACCGCCGGCAGCCACTACGTAGGCGGGTTCAAGAACGGTCGACGCAACGGCGAAGGCACCCTCAAAGAGGGGCAGATGACCTATCGCGGCGAGTTCAAGGATGACCAGTATTCCGGCCTCGGCCGCCTTGAGCTGGCCGACGGCAGCCAATATCAGGGCCAGTTCGCCCACGGCAAGCCGAATGGCGAAGGCCAGCGTAACGACGACAGCGGCAACCAGTTCAGCGGCCACTTTGTGGATGGCCAGCTGGAAGGCAACGGCACCTTCAATAGCGCCGACGGCGATATCTATGTGGGCCAGTTCAAGCAAAACCAGCTCAATGGCAAGGGCCGCTACGAAAACGCCGACGGCGACGTGTGGATCGGCCAGTTCAAGGAAGGCGCCCTGAGCGGCAAAGGCGAATTGATTGGCGTGGACGGCAGCCATTATGTCGGCCAGTTCAGCGACTGGCGCTTTACCGGCGAAGGCCGCCTGAACCTCACCGATGGCAGCTTCTATATTGGCGGCTTTGACAGCGACAGCTATCAAGGCACCGGCACCCTGGTACTTACCGACGGCACCGTGCAGGCCGGCACTTGGGTCAATGGCATGCGTGTGCGTGACGCCGATGGCAAGCTGCTGCCCGACCCACTGGAAATCGGCGTGCTGGCCCAGGGCCACTTGCTCGACGCGGCACTCGCCGCCGTACCGGCGTCCACCCCGGCAGTGGAGCTGTACACTTTGGCCGTGGCCGGCGACGGCAAGCAAAGCGTGTTCCTGCGCGAAGCCGATTACGTCAGCAATATGCTCGCCACGCGCTTCGGTGCGCGCGGGCAGATCCGCCTGGTCAACCACCGCGACCATATCGCTGACCGCCCCCTGGCCACCCGCGAAAGCCTGCGCCGCGCCGTGCAGACCCTGGCCGAACGCAGCGGGCCGGAAGACCTGGTGTTTATCTACCTGACCAGCCACGGTACCCACGAACACGAACTGGTGCTGGACCAGCCGCGCATGGAGCTGGCCGACCTGCCGGCCGATGAACTGGCCGCCGTGCTTACGCCACTGAAAAACCGCGACAAGATCATCGTGATTTCCGCCTGCTACTCCGGCGGTTTCATCCCCGCGCTCAAAGACGAACGCACGCTGATCATGACCGCCTCGCGCGCCGATCGGGTGTCCTTCGGATGTTCCGAGGAAGCCGACTTTACCTACTTCGGCGACGCCCTCTTCGCCCAAGCCTTCAACCAGACCGACGACCTGCAGCAAGCCTTCAAGCTGGCGCAACTGCACGTGGCCGAACGCGAGCAGGCGGACAACTTCGAAGCGTCCGAACCGCAGATCTGGGCCCCCAAAGGCGTGATCGCCCACTGGCAATTATTACGCAAGCAGCAGGCACGAAAGGCGCTCGAAAGCGTCTCAATGAATAGCAAGGAAGCCAAAGGCAACTAAGCTGTAACGTGTAACAAGGGGGAAACACCATGTACCTGACACCTCAGCATATCTTGCTGGCTGGCGCCTCTGGCCTCACCGGCGAACACCTGCTCGACCGCCTGCTCAACGAACCCACCGTGACCCGCGTGCTGGCACCCAGCCGCAAACCGTTGGCGGAACACCCGCACCTGGAAAACCCGGTGGGCGACCCGGCGGTGTTCCTGCCGCAACTGAGCGGCCGCGTGGATATCGCCTTCTGCTGCCTGGGCACTACCATCAAGCAGGCGGGCTCCGAAGCGGCATTTCGCGCCGTCGACCTGGACATGGTGGTGGCCTTCGCCCAACGCGCACGGGACATGGGCGCGCGGCACCTGATCGTGATCAGCGCGATTGGCGCCGACCCGAAATCCTCGATCTTCTACAACCGCGTCAAGGGCGAAATGGAACAGGCGCTGAAGGCCCAAAACTGGCCGCAACTGACCATCGTGCGGCCGTCCTTGCTGCTGGGGGAACGGCTGGAGCCGCGCCTGGCCGAGCAATTGGCCGGGCCGCTGTCGCGATTGATTCCGGGCAAGTACCACGGCATTGAAGTATGTGAACTGGCCCGAGCCATGTGGCGCCTGGCGCTGGAAGAGCAGGATGGGGTGCGCGTGGTGGAGTCGGATGAGTTGCGTAAGCTCGGTAAATAAGCCGATTTAGCTACTGTCAGAGATATAAATGTGGGAGCGGGCTTGCTCGCGAAGGCGGTGAATCAGTCAACTTATGCAGGGACTGACACACTGTATTCGCGAGCAAGCCCGCTCCCACATTGGTTTTGTAGTGCATTCAGGATCAGGGTTAAAGCCCGCCTGTAGCGTTGAACCCCACCCCCAGCACCGTCAACACCGACAGTGGCAGCAGCAGGGTGTCGAGCAACGCACTCGCCGGCAGGTCCACACCCGGATAGCTCGGCGCCTCGGCGCCAAAGCGATCCTTGGCGCAGCAGCCGCCGTTCATGGCGTACAAGTCCAGGCGTGTGCCGGCATACACCACCGGCGCGCCGGGTTGCGCCGCATCCAGCGTGCGCGCCGTGGCGCAACCCGCCAGTTGCAAGGCCAAAACCACCAGCAGCGCCTTATTCATCGCTGCTCAAATGGTGTTCGCCCCAACGCGGCAGCATGTCCTGAGGGATATTCAGCAGGTTGAGAATCCGCGCCACCACAAAGTCCACCAGGTCATCGATGGTCTGTGGCTGGTGATAGAACCCCGGCGACGCCGGCAAGATGGTCACGCCCATGTTCGACAACTTGAGCATGTGCTCCAGGTGAATACTCGAATACGGCGCTTCACGCGGCACCAGGATCAACTGGCGACGCTCCTTCAGGGTCACATCCGCCGCGCGCTCGATGAGGTTATTGCAGGCGCCGGTGGCAATCGCCGACAGGGTACCCGTGGAGCACGGCACCACCACCATCGCCGCCGGCGCGCCGGAGCCGGAGGCCACCGGTGACATCCAATCCTCTTTCCCGTAGACCTTGATCTGCCCCGCCGCCGCACCGGTGTACTCGGTGAGGAAGGCCTGCATCATCTGCACCTTGGGCGGCAGCGCCACGTCGGTTTCAGTCGCCAACACCAACTGCGCGGCCTTGGAGATCAGGAAATGCACCTCGCGGTCCTCACGCACCAGGCAATCGAGCAGGCGCAGGCCATAGGGCGCGCCGGACGCGCCCGTCATCGCCAGGGTAACGCGCTCCGGGCCGCTCATTTGAGCGCCTCGGCCAATTTGCCGTGCAGGCCGCCGAAGCCGCCATTGCTCATCACAACCACGTGGGTGCCGGGCTTGGCCTGATGCTTGACGTGTTCGATGATGCCTTCGATCGAATCGCACACAATCGACGGCACGGTGCACAGCGCCGCAATCGCCGGCAGGTCCCAGCCGAGGTTCGAGGGCGCATACCAGATAACCTGATCGGCATCGTTGACGCTTTCCGGCAGGCCATCACGGTGCGCGCCGAGCTTCATCGAGTTGGAGCGCGGCTCCACAATGGCGATGATCTGCGCATCACCGACACGCTTGCGCAAGCCGTCGAGGGTAGTAGCGATTGCCGTTGGGTGGTGGGCAAAGTCGTCGTAGATGGTAATCCCATTCACGTCCGCGACCTTCTCCATGCGGCGCTTCACACTTTTGAAGGCGCTCAATGCGGCAATACCCATGGAAGGCACCACGCCCACATGGCGTGCCGCAGCCAAGGTGACCAAGGCATTGGCGACGTTATGCTGGCCGGTCATGTCCCAGTCGACGATGCCTTGGGCCACGCCCTCAAACAGCACTTCAAACCTGGAACCGTCTTCACTGAGCAACTTGACCTGCCATTGCCCGCCCGCACCGGTGGTTTGCACCGGGGTCCAGCAGCCCATCTCGATCACGCGCTGCAACGCCGGCTCAGTGGTCGGGTGGATAACCAGGCCTTCGCTCGGGATGGTGCGCACCAAGTGGTGGAACTGTCGTTCGATGGCTGCCAGGTCGGGGAAGATGTCGGCGTGATCGAACTCAAGGTTATTGAGGATCGCCGTACGTGGGCGGTAGTGGACGAACTTCGAGCGCTTGTCGAAGAAGGCGCTGTCGTACTCGTCCGCCTCGATCACGAAGAACGGCGTATCGCCCAGGCGCGCCGACACCGAGAAGTTCTGCGGCACGCCGCCAATCAGGAAGCCCGGGCTCATGCCCGCATGCTCCAACACCCAGGCCAGCATGCTGCTGGTGGTGGTCTTGCCGTGGGTGCCGGCCACCGCCAATACCCAACGGCCTTGCAGCACATGGTCGGCCAGCCACTGCGGGCCGGACACATACGGCAAACCTTTATTGAGCACGTATTCGACCGCCGGGTTGCCACGGGACATGGCATTGCCGATCACTACCAGGTCTGGGACCGGGTCGAATTGCGCCGGGTCGTAGCCTTGGGTCAGCTCAATGCCCTGGGCCTCGAGTTGCGTGCTCATGGGCGGGTAAACATTGGCATCGGAGCCGGTGACGTGATGACCCAGCTCTTTGGCCAGAACCGCCATCGAGCCCATGAACGTACCGCAAATACCAAGAATATGAATGTGCATAGTCGACCTCGTAAAACATCGAGGCAGGTTAGCGCAGGGGGGCGAAAATCGCACTCTTTAGCTGTTGGCCTGCCGGGCTATGCCGTGCCTGCGCAACTTTCTATACAGGGTGTTGCGGCTGACCCCCAACTGCGCTGCCGTATGGGTCATGTGCCAGCGCTGTTGCTCCAGGGCCGTCAGCAGCGCGAGTCGCTCTGCGTCTTCCAGTGGCGACTCCACCCGCTTGGCCTCGGCGACCGATTGCGGCTGAGCCTGGCGGATCTGCGCGGGCAAATCCTCAAGGCCGACACACCCGTCGTCGCACAGTGCCGCCAGCGTGCGCAGCACGGTGCGCAACTGCCGCACGTTGCCCGGCCAGGCGAAGGCCAGCAGCGCCGCACGCGCGGCCGGGGCGAGCTGCACCGGCTGCCCGGCCGCTTCTTGCGCCAGCAGGAAATCCAGCAATTGCGGCGTGTCGCTGCGCTCACGCAGCGGCGGCAGGCCGACTTCCAGGCCGTTGAGTCGGTAGTACAGGTCCTCACGAAAACTGCCGTCCTGCACGCGTTCCAGCAAATTCCGGTGGGTCGCGCTGATAATTCTTACATTCACTGCCTGGGGCTCACCGCCGAGCGGCACCACCATGCGGTCTTCCAGCACCCTGAGCAGGCGGGTCTGCAGCGCCAGTGGCATATCGCCGATTTCGTCGAGGAACAGCGTGCCGCCGTCGGCCTGCTGCAACTTGCCCTGCATGCCTTCCTTGCGCGCTCCGGTGAAGCTGCCACCGCGATAACCGAACAGTTCACTTTCGATCAGGCTTTCCGGGATGGCCGCACAGTTGAGGGCCACGAAGGCTTTGTCGGCGCGCATGCTGGCGTGGTGCACCGCCTTGGCGAAGGCTTCCTTGCCGGAACCGGTTTCGCCATTGATCAATAAGGGCACGTCGCGCTCGAACACCCGCAGCGCCTTGCGAAAATCATTCTGCAGCGCCGGGTCACCCATGCACATGCCAGGCAGGCGCGGCCGCTCGGGTGCTGGAGGGGGGATTGCCGCCTGGCTGCGCACTTGCCCACGCAAGGCCGCGAACAGAGGCCGGCCATCGCGGGTGCGCAGTGGCCAACTGGCAGTCGCATTCGCGCTGGCACGCCCCAGCAACTGGTCCAGGGAACAGTCGAAAAACGCCTCCACCGGCTGCCCCATCAGGCCGCCACGCGCCTGCCCCAACAGGTTCAGCGCACTCTGGTTTGCGGCGCAGATGCGCCCTTCGCCATCGAACGCCAACAGCCCTTCGCTGAACAACCCTACCGACTCGGCCTGCAAGTGAAAACGCAGCAACCAGTGGCGCTCAAAGTGACGCAGGAAGTAACAACTTTCGATCATCTTCGCCGACAGGTTCACCAGCGCCATGGTATGGAACTGGCTTTGTCGCGACACCGCTTCGCGCGCCGAGGACACATCGAGCACCGCCAGCAATTCACCATGGGGGTCGAACACCGGGCTCGCCGAACAGGTCAGCCCCGTATGACGGCCACGGAAATGCTCATCGCGATGAATGGTCAACGACTGGCGCTCCACCAGGCAGGTACCGATGCCGTTGGTGCCTTCACTGGCCTCACTCCAGTCGGCGCCCAGCCACAGCCCGGCGCGCTCGAAGATCTTGCGCTCGGACGGCGCGGTGACACAGTTGAGGATCACCCCGCGTGCATCGGTCAGCAGCACCGCATGGCCGGCGCCCGAGAGTTGTTGGTGCAAGCTGTTCATCTCATTGCCAGCGATGCTCAGCACTTGTTGCAGGCGCTCGCGGCTTTCCAGCAGGCGCCCGTGTTCGAGCACGGTAGGGGCGATAGTCTGCGCCGGGTCGAGGTGGTAATCCTCGAGGCAACGCAGCCAGGAACGGGCGATGGAGGGATCGCTGGACGGATCGCGGCCGCGCGCCACAGTGAGGACTTGCTGGGCATGGCGACTGAAATGATCGTTATGCATGTTCTTATTATTCTCCCTGCGTGAGAACAGCCAGCATCCCCCAGCCATCCAACCATTGCAATCCCGCGCCGACCCACCGGTCACAGCCTGTACCGTTTGTGGCACAAACTGTAACCCAGGGTGTCTCGGCGCCGTGACAGCAACGCCTCGCAACAAAGCTCAACCCCTTGATTTACCTGGCCGGCAAAGCAGTGGCCCAACCTTTGCTCTACGCTTTATCAAGCGCAGCAACAGCGCTGCACTCCAATAAACATAAAAGCCAGGAGATACCCACCATGCGTTACGCACACCCCGGTACTGAAGGCGCGATCGTTTCGTTCAAGGCCAAGTACGGCAACTACATTGGTGGCGAATTCGTTGCGCCGGTCGACGGCAACTACTTCACCAACACCTCGCCGGTCAACGGCAAGCCTATCGCCGAATTCCCGCGCTCCACTGCCAAAGACATCGACAAGGCCCTCGACGCCGCCCACGCTGCCGCTGACGCCTGGGGCAAGACCTCGGCCCAGGACCGCTCGCTGGTGCTGCTGAAAATCGCCGACCGCATCGAACAGAACCTCGAACTGCTGGCCATCACCGAAACCTGGGACAACGGCAAGGCCGTGCGTGAAACCCTCAACGCCGACATCCCGCTGGCCGCCGACCACTTCCGCTACTTCGCCGGGTGCATCCGCGCCCAGGAAGGCACCAGCGCCGAAATCAACGAACACACCGCGTCCTACCACTTCCACGAGCCGCTGGGCGTGGTCGGGCAGATCATCCCGTGGAACTTCCCGCTGCTGATGGCCGCGTGGAAACTCGCACCCGCCCTGGCCGCCGGCAACTGCGTGGTGCTCAAGCCGGCCGAGCAAACCCCGCTGGGCATCAACGTGCTGCTGGAAGTGATCGGCGACCTGCTGCCACCGGGCGTGCTGAACGTGGTGCACGGTTTCGGCAAAGAAGCCGGCGAAGCCCTGGCCACCAGCAAGCGCATCGCCAAGATCGCCTTCACCGGCTCTACGCCAGTGGGCTCGCACATCATGCATGCGGCGGCCGAGAACATCATTCCGTCCACCGTTGAACTGGGTGGCAAGTCGCCGAACATTTTCTTCGCCGACATCATGAAAGCCGAACCCTCGTTCATCGAGAAAGCCGCCGAAGGCCTGGTGCTGGCGTTCTTCAACCAAGGCGAAGTGTGCACCTGCCCATCCCGCGCGCTGGTGGAAGAGTCGATCTACGACGACTTCATGAAAGTGGTGATGAAGAAGATCGAGCAGATCAAACGCGGCGACCCGCTGGACACCGACACCATGGTCGGCGCCCAGGCGTCCGAGCAACAGTTCGACAAGATCCTGTCCTATCTGGAAATCGCCAAGGGCGAAGGCGCGCAGCTGCTTACCGGCGGCAAGGTTGAACAACTCACCGGTGACATGGCCGGCGGCTATTACATCCAGCCGACGCTGCTCAAGGGCACCAACGAAATGCGCGTATTCCAGGAAGAAATCTTTGGCCCGGTGGTGAGCATCACCACTTTCAAGGACGAAGCTGAAGCCCTGGCCATTGCCAACGACACCGAGTTCGGCCTTGGCGCCGGCGTGTGGACCCGCGACATCAACCGCGCCTACCGCATGGGCCGCGCGATCAAGGCAGGCCGCGTGTGGACCAACTGCTACCACCTGTACCCGGCGCATGCCGCGTTTGGCGGTTACAAGAAGTCCGGTGTGGGCCGTGAAACGCACAAGATGATGTTGGATCACTACCAGCAGACCAAGAACTTGCTGGTGAGCTACGACATTAATCCGCTCGGTTTCTTCTAACTAGCACCCCCTCCCACAGTTGAAATGCAATCAAATGTGGGAGGGGGCTTGCCCCCGATGAGGGTGTGTCAGTTACTTGATTTTTGGCTGACACACTGCAATCGGGGGCAAGCCCCCTCCCACATTTGGATCTTCATAAGTACTTGCAAATTGCGACCGGCACAAAGATGCCGAATCAGAACAATAACAATGAAAGGTACTTCCCATGCCTAGCGAACCCACTGGCTCTTCCGTCGACTTCGAAAAAGTCGACTCCCAATACTTCCAACAACGCGAATTGAAAAAAGGTGCCGCCGGCTGGGTGCTCTTAGTTGGCCTCGGCGTTGCCTACGTTATCTCCGGCGACTACGCCGGCTGGAACTTCGGCCTGGCCCAGGGTGGTTGGGGCGGGATGTTCCTCGCCACATTGCTGATGGCCACCATGTACCTGTGCATGTGTTTTTCCCTGGCCGAACTGTCTTCCATGATTCCTACCGCCGGCGGCGGCTACGGCTTCGCCCGCAGCGCCTTTGGCCCTTGGGGTGGTTTCCTGACTGGCACCGCCATCCTGATCGAATACGCCATCGCCCCCGCCGCCATCGCCGTATTTATCGGCGCGTATTGTGAGTCGCTGTTCGGTATCGGCGGCTGGATGATTTACCTGGCGTTCTACATCATCTTTATCGGCATCCACATCTTCGGTGTCGGCGAGGCATTGAAGCTGATGTTTGTGATCACCGCCGTGGCTGCGATTGCCTTGGGCGTGTTTCTGGTGGCGATGGTGCCGCACTTCAACGTCGCCAACTTGCTCGACATCCCGGTGACCGAAGCCAAGGGCGCCAGCACCTTCCTGCCCTTCGGCTACGTCGGCGTGTGGGCAGCGATCCCCTATGCAATCTGGTTTTTCCTCGCCGTAGAGGGTGTGCCCCTGGCCGCCGAAGAAACCAAGAACCCCAAACGCGACCTGCCGCGCGGCCTGATCGGCGCCATTGTGGTGCTCACCAGTTTTGCCTTGCTGATTCTGGTGATCGCACCGGGCGGCGCCGGCACCTACGCGCTGATCAAGTCCGGCAACCCCTTGGTGGAAGCGTTGGCGCTGTCCTACGGCGGCTCGACCTGGATGGGCAGCTTCGTCAACCTGGTGGGCCTGGCGGGCTTGATCGCGAGCTTTTTCTCGATCATCTATGCCTATTCGCGGCAGATCTTTGCCTTGTCCCGCGCCGGCTACCTGCCGCGCAAACTGTCCCAGACCAACAAGAGCAAGGCGCCCGTGCTGGCGCTGGTGATCCCCGGGATCATCGGTTTTGGCCTGTCGCTGACCGGCCAGGGTGATTTGCTGATTCTGGTCGCGGTGTTTGGCGCGACCATTTCCTACGTGCTGATGATGGCCGCGCACATCACCCTGCGCATCCGCCGCCCCAAAATGGACCGCCCATACCGCACACCGGGCGGCATCTTCACTTCGGGCGTTGCCTTGGTACTGGCCTGCGTGGCCGTAGTGGCGGGCTTTCTGGTGGACCCACGGGTGGTGATTGGCGCCGCGATCATCTATGGAGTATTAATTGCTTACTTTGCTTTCTACAGCCGGCATCACTTGGTAGCAGGCACGCCCGAAGAGGAATTCGCGGCGATCCAGGCCGCAGAGGCCGCCTTGCACTAATAGCCGTAAACCTCGACGCGGATGCTTGACTCACAGGTATTCCGCGTCGCCAAGGAGACACTGTATGGCAAGCTTTTCCCACGCGGTGGGTGCACAAACCTACCGCTTCGATAGCCTCAAGGACGTGATGGCCAAGGCCAGCCCCGCACGTTCCGGGGATTTTCTCGCCGGTGTTGCCGCGCAGAACGACGGCGAGCGAGTGGCGGCGCAAATGGCGCTGGCCAATATTCCGTTGAAGCACTTCCTCGAAGAAGCGCTGATACCCTATGAAAGCGATGAAGTCACGCGGCTGATCATCGACACCCACGATAAACAGGCGTTTAGCACGGTCAGCCACCTCACCGTCGGCGGCCTGCGCGACTGGTTACTCAGCGATGCGGCCGACGAACATTCCCTACGCGCCTTGGCGCCAGGGCTGACCCCGGAAATGGCCGCCGCCGTATCGAAGATCATGCGCGTGCAGGACCTGGTACTGGTGGCCCAGAAGATTCGCGTGGTCACCCAGTTTCGCGGCACGATGGGCCTGCGCGGGCGCCTGTCGACCCGTCTGCAACCCAACCACCCCACGGATGAACCGGCCGGCATTGCCGCCAGCATTCTCGATGGCCTGCTGTACGGCAACGGCGACGCCATGATCGGCATCAACCCGGCTACCGACAGCATCGCCTCGATCTGCGCCATGCTGGAAATGCTCGACGCGATCATCCAGCGCTACGAAATCCCCACCCAGGCCTGCGTGCTGACGCATGTCACCACCTCCATCGAAGCGATCAACCGCGGCGTGCCGCTGGACCTGGTGTTTCAATCGATTGCGGGTACCGAAGCGGCCAACGCCAGTTTCGGCATCAACCTGAACGTGCTGCAGGAAGGCTACGATGCGGGCTTGAGCCTCAATCGCGGGACCTTGGGCCAGAACCTGATGTATTTCGAAACCGGCCAGGGCAGCGCCTTGTCGGCCAATGCGCACTTTGGGGTCGACCAGCAAACCTGCGAAACCCGCGCCTACGCAGTGGCCCGCCACTTCAAACCGTTTCTGGTGAACACCGTGGTCGGCTTTATCGGCCCCGAGTACCTGTACAACGGCAAGCAGATCATCCGCGCCGGCCTCGAAGACCACTTCTGCGGCAAGTTGCTCGGCGTGCCGATGGGCTGCGACATCTGCTACACCAACCATGCCGAAGCCGACCAGGACGACATGGACACCCTGCTGACCCTGCTAGGGGTGGCTGGTATCAACTTCATCATGGGCATCCCCGGCTCCGACGACATTATGCTCAACTACCAGACCACCTCATTCCACGACGCCTTGTACGCCCGACAAACATTGGGTTTAAAGCCGGCACCGGAATTTGAACAATGGCTGGCGAAAATGGGCATTTTCACGCAAGCCGACGGCAAGGTGCATTTCGGCAACAGCCTGCCACCGGCATTTCGCCACGCCCTGGCGCAACTGGGATGAAGGAGCCGACCGTGCAACCAGACCTGCCCGACAACCCGTGGCTGGAATTGCGCCGCCTGACCCCGGCGCGTATCGCCTTGGGCCGTACCGGCACCAGCATTCCCACAGGTGCCCAACTGGATTTCCAATTCGCCCACGCCCAGGCGCGGGACGCCGTGCACCTGCCCTTCGACCACGCAGGCCTGAGCAGCCAACTGGCCGAACGCGGGCGTGACAGCCTGTTGCTGCACAGCGCGGCGGCCGACCGGCATATGTATCTGCAACGCCCGGACCTGGGCCGGCGTTTAAGTGATGAGTCGGCCCAGAGCCTGCGTGACTACGCGGCGGCCAACTCGGGCGGGGTGGACCTGGCGATAGTGGTCGCCGACGGGCTGTCGGCCCTGGCGGTGCATAAACACACCTTGCCGTTCCTGACACGCCTGGAGGAACAGAGCAACGCGGACGGTTGGTCGCTGTCACCCGTGATACTGGTGGAACAGGGCCGTGTGGCGGTGGCCGATGAGGTGGGTCAGTTGCTTGGGGCCAAGATGACCGTGATCCTGATCGGCGAGCGCCCGGGGCTCAGTTCGCCGGACAGTCTGGGCCTGTATTTCACCTACAACCCCAAGGTCGGCCTTACCGATGCCTATCGCAACTGCATCTCGAATGTGCGCCTGGAAGGCTTGAGTTATGGCATGGCGGCGCATCGCCTGCTGTACTTGATGCGAGAGGCGTGTCGCCGGCAACTGTCGGGGGTCAATCTGAAGGACGAGGCGCAGGTGCAAACCATCGAATCCGACGACCCGGATTTGATCAAAGGCAATTTCCTGCTCAGCCCGCCCACCGACTGATACCCGCACGATTGCGCTTTTTCACGCCTTTAGGCAGCATCAAGTCACGGCCGCTTGTGTGGTCATACCCCTTTGGAAGTTGAGGCCTGGCATGCGGATTACTCAAGCGACCCTGGAACACCTGGACCTGTTGACCCCGTTGTTCGTCAAATACCGCGAGTTCTATGGGGCCCTGCCCTTCCCGGACTCGTCGCGGGCCTTTCTGGAAAAACGCCTGCGCCGCAAGGAGTCGGTGATCTACCTGGCCCTGGCCGACGATGACGACAAAAAAGTGCTTGGGTTCTGCCAGCTGTACCCGAGCTTTTCGTCGCTGTCGCTCAAGCGGGTGTGGATCCTCAATGACATCTATGTGGCCGAAGATGCGCGGCGCCAGCTGGTGGCGGACAACCTGATGCGCACGGCGAAAAAAATGGCCAAGGAAACCCATGCCGTGCGGCTGCGGGTATCGACCAGCAGTGACAATGAAGTGGCACAGAAGACCTACGAGTCGATCGGGTTTCGCGAGGACACCGAGTTCAAAAACTACACCTTGCCGATCAGCGAAGACTGACTTCCAGACACCGTAGATTCAATGTGGGAGGGGGCTTGCCCCCGATGGCGGTGTGTCAGTCAGACTATTTATAACGGACACGACCTCATCGGGGGCAAGCCCCCTCCCACATTTGGTTTTATGATGCATCTGCGACATCCCCCGCTACAAAACCAACAGGCTTTTCACCTCTCAATCCGTATAATGCGGACCTTTCAGGGTTGTAAGAAATGCGGCATACACTTGTAGCCTTATTACCCGAGCTTCCGCACAGGCCTGCTGAGCCGGGCCATTCACACAGGTGCCATCCATGGATTTCAACCCGCTTGACCTTATCCTGCATCTCGACGTTTACCTCGACCTGCTGGTAACCAATTACGGTCCGTGGATCTACGCCATTCTGTTCCTGGTCATTTTTTGCGAAACCGGCCTGGTGGTCATGCCCTTCCTGCCGGGTGACTCTTTGCTATTCATCGCCGGTGCAGTAGCGGCAGGCGGTGGCATGGACCCGGTATTACTGGGCGGCCTGTTGATGTTGGCGGCGATCCTCGGCGACAGCACCAACTACGTGATAGGGCGAACGGTCGGCGAGCGCTTGTTCAACAACCCGAACTCGAAAATTTTCCGTCGCGACTACCTGCAAAAGACCCACGACTTCTACGACAAGCACGGTGGCAAAACCGTGACCCTGGCGCGTTTCCTGCCGATCCTGCGGACCTTTGCGCCGTTCGTTGCCGGCATCGCGAAGATGCCCTACGCACGCTTCTTCGGTTTCAGCGTGCTGGGCACCATCCTCTGGGTCGGCGGCCTGGTGACCCTGGGCTACTTCTTCGGCAACGTGCCATTTATCAAGAAAAACCTGTCGCTGCTGGTGGTGTTCATCATCCTGCTGTCGCTGGTGCCGATGATCATTGGTGTGTTCCGCAGCCGTTTTGGCCGCACGTCCTCCGAAGCCAAGCCGCAGTAACCGGCGGTGTGGTCCCTCAGCGCCTGGCGCCGTCGGCGCCTGCTGGCCAAGCACCCGATTGCCGATGACACCTGGCAACGGGTGCGCCACCACCTGACTTTCCTCGACGGTATCAGCGACGAGCAAGACCAGTGGCTGCGTGAAGCCTGCGTGGTGTTCCTCGCCGAAAAACACCTCACCGCCCTGCCCGGCGTCGAACTGCATCAGGAACAACGCCTGCTGCTCGCCGCCCAGGCGCAGCTGCCGTTGATGAACCTCGGCGACCTCGACTGGTACCAGGGTTTCCACGAAATCGTGCTGTACCCCGACGACTTCCTAAGCCCCCAGCGCCATCGCGACAGCAGCGGCATCGAACACGAATGGGACGGCGAACACAGCGGCGAAGCCTGGCAACAGGGCCCGGTGATCCTCGCCTGGCCCGGCGTGCTGGCCAGCGGGCAATGGGAAGGCTACAACCTGGTGATCCACGAACTGGCGCACAAGCTCGACATGCTCAATGGCGACGCCAACGGCCTGCCACCGTTGCACCACGACATGCGCGTGCAAGAGTGGGCCAGCGTGATGCAAGGCGCCTATGACGACCTCAATCGCCAATTGGACGCCAACCCGGAATTGGAAACCGAGATCGACCCCTATGCCGCGGAAAACCCGGCGGAATTCTTTGCCGTCACCAGCGAATATTTTTTCAGCGCCCCGGATTTACTGGTCAACAGTTATCCACAGGTGTACGCCCAACTCAGCCGCTTCTACCGCCAGGATCCCCTGGCCCGCCTGACCCAACTGCAAGCGCATGACCCGCGCTATCAGCCGCAGGACGAATGACCGTACGACGTCTGGCGCATGGCATCGGCGGCGGAATATGCCTATAATCGCCGCCACTTTTAGGCCAATCCGGCCAAGTTTCTTGGCCAATTAACGGGGGCAACGCCCAATGAGCTACAGCAAGATTCCGGCTGGCAAAGACCTGCCGAACGACATCTACGTCGCCATCGAGATTCCGGCCAACCACGCGCCGATCAAATACGAAATCGACAAAGACAGCGACTGCCTGTTCGTTGACCGTTTCATGGCCACCCCGATGTTCTACCCGGCCAACTACGGTTTCATCCCAAACACCCTGGCTGACGACGGTGACCCCCTCGACGTACTGGTCGTAACCCCTTACCCGGTTACCCCAGGTTCGGTTATCCGTGCACGCCCAGTCGGCATCCTGAACATGACCGACGACGGCGGCGGCGATGCCAAAGTTATCGCTGTGCCACACGACAAGCTGTCCCAGCTGTACGTGGACGTGAAGGAATACACCGACCTGCCGCCACTGCTGCTGGAGCAGATCAAGCACTTCTTCGAGAACTACAAAGACCTCGAAAAAGGCAAATGGGTGAAGATCGACGGTTGGGGCAACGCAGACGCTGCCCGCGCCGAGATCATGAAGTCGGTAGCCGCCTACAAAGGCTGATACTTGCTGCTCATTGCTTCGGCAATTAAAAAAGCCCCGATCATTCGGGGCTTTTTTTTATGGAAAATAAACGGCAAGTTCATCAGCTTATAAACACCGTTTAACCGGATTTAAAATAAGAAGTATCAGGCTACAACTAAGCCAATACCTACATGCACAACTCAACGCATGGTTTATTTGATCTGTTTTTCCGGCCAGTAAACTCGTCGTTTATGAATACATCAGGTGATCGCTTAAAAGCACTATTACGGGAAGTTCATCTTTCCGCCTCCGACTTCGCCAAGAACCGCGGCGTCACGCCTCAACACGTGAACAACTGGTTCAAACGCGGTGTACCCATGGGCCGGCTCAATGAGATCGCAGAACTGCTGTGCATCTCCAGCCGCTGGCTGCGCACCGGCGAAGGCCCCAAACACCCACCGGCCAATTTCCTGTTGGAAGGCCCGGATACCAGGAAAGGACTTCCTACCCGCGAAGAGAGTGGCAAATACCTTACAGGCCCCGCCTGCCGCCCGGAAAAAATCGACGTGGAGATCCCCCTCCACGCCTCATTCACCTCCATCGAACACATCCGCATCTCCCTGCACACCTTAGAAACACTCAAAGTAAACCCCGACCGCGCGCTGGGCGCCTACATGGTCGACAACAGCATGATCGACATCATCCAACAAGGCGCTACCCTCGCCATCGACCGTGGCCGTACCCAAATCACCGACGGCGAAATCTACGCCGTCGAACACGACGGCATGCTGCGCATCAAATACCTCTACAACCGGCCGGGTGGTGGTTTGCGCATGCGTAGCCACAATGCCGGCGAACACCCGGATGAATACCTCACCCACGAGCAGCGGTTCGAACAGAACTTCCAGGTCCTGGGGTGGGTGTTCTGGTGGTCCACGCTGAACAACCGTCGGCCGGTGCCGCTGGACGAACACCTGCTGGGCTGGGAAGGCTCTAAATCGGATCCGGAGGTGGGCATTTGAAGTGAATGTGGGTATCATGCGCCGCACATTTGGCAGGGGGTGGCTTCGCGCTATTCACCCTGCTCGGCGACGCGGAGGAGTTCCCGCTGATGCCCCTACTATTCAGCCAGACGCGATGTGGGCTGAGCGATTTGAAGGCTGGTGAGGTTTACCAAAAATAAGCTGAACCAGTCCCCGAGAAGCCGGCCACAAGCCGGCTTTTTATTGCCTTTAAAAAACCTGACCAACCTTCTCTCAGACACATCCCACCTTCTAAAACCACTGTCCTTTTTGAGTTGACAGTAAGACTCCTCACACCCGATTTATCCCCCGCCACCTACCCATTAATCTGTGCCCATGTTGAACGCAACGCCAAACCCACTTAAACAAAAAAGGATTCAACCATGAGCACTCCAACCTACAAGCGCTTGAACAAAGACGACGCCATTGTTCTGCTGGTCGACCACCAGACCGGCCTGATCTCCCTGGTGCAGGACTTCTCGCCCAACGAGTTCAAGAACAACGTGCTGGCCCTGGCTGACCTGGCTAAGTTCTTCAACCTGCCGACCATCCTCACCACCAGTTTTGAGCAAGGCCCCAACGGCCCGATCGTGCCGGAGTTGAAAGAGATGTTCCCGGACGCGCCGTATATCGCCCGCCCTGGCCAGATCAACGCTTGGGACAACGAAGATTTCGTCAAGGCGATCAAGGCTACCGGCCGCAAGCAGATCATCATTGCCGGTGTGGTCACGGATGTGTGCGTAGCGTTCCCGACGTTGTCGGCGCTGGCGGAAGGGTTTGATGTGTTTGTAGTGACGGATGCTTCGGGTACGTTCAACACCACCGTGCAGCAGGCGGCGTGGAGCCGCATGACGCAAGCCGGCGCGCAGTTGATGAACTGGTTCTCGGTAGCGTGCGAGTTGCAGGGTGACTGGCGCAACGATATCGAAGGCCTGGGAAATCTGTTGTCCCAGCGTATTCCCAACTATCGCAACTTGATGAATGGTTACTCTGCGCTGTCGGCGCGTAAAGACTGAACCACCTGCGAGTTACCCTAAGCCCGCTGAAAAGCGGGCTTTCGGCGTGTCAGCCGGTAGGCAAGTTGGTGTCTATACGGCCAAGGGCACGCAGATATACGTTCATGGTGGTGCCGGCGCCCGGGGCGGTTTGCACTTTGACCGTGCCGCCTGCACGTTGGGCGAACTCCAGGACCTGGGATAACCCAAGGCCAGTGCCTTTGCCCGCGCATTTGGTGGTGAAGAACGGCTCGAAGACCTTGGCGGCCAGCGCCTCGGGCATACCGGGGCCGTTGTCGGTGATGCTCAGCAGCAGGTAATTGCCGGTGCCCAGCGCTTCGTCCTGCTCGACGCTGACCAACTGCGAGCTGATGTGCACGCGGCCCTTGCCACCCAAGGCGTCGCGGGCGTTGGCCAGCAGATTGATCACCGCTGCACTCAACTGCGCCTCTTCGCACAACACGCCGGTGCCGGCAGCCGCCAGGTCGAGGGAGAGTTCAACGCCGCCCGATACGGTCCGTAGCAACACGTCACGCATGCTTTCAAGGCGCTCATTCACGTCGATGCACATCAAGTTCGGGCTGTCGTGGCGCACGCTGGCCAGCAGGTGGTTGACCAGTAACCGGCCTTGATCCACCGCCTGCAGGCCCGCATCGCTGAAGCGCTCGACCTCCTCCGGCCGGCGCGCGCGCAATCGCACCATCTGCAAACTGGCACTCAAGGCTTGCAGCAAATTGTTGAAGTCATGGGCGATGCTGGCCGCAACCATGCCCAGCGACGAAACGCGCTTGGCATGGTGCATGAACTGTTCGGCCTGACGCCCCAGCGCCTGGGCTTGGGCGAGTTCGTGTTCCAGGTGTCGGGCGCGCAGTTCGCGCTGTTCGCTGAGCAGGCGCAGTTGCAGCAACGAGGCAGTCTGACGGGCCAGCGCCAGCAAGGCATTGTGTTGCGCGACCGTCAGCGTACGTGCGCGGGTATCAATCACGCAGACCGTGCCCAGGGCAAACCCACGATCATCGCGAATCGGCGCGCCCGCGTAAAAGCGGATGTACGGCGGCCCCAGCACCAGCGCGCTGTGCTCAAAACGCGTATCCAGCGTGGCATCTTCGACCACCAGCACCTCATCGGGCGACAGGATGGCGTGCGCGCAAAATGCCAGGTCGCGGTGGGTCTCACGCACGTCCAGGCCAATGCAGGCCTTGAACCATTGGCGCTCTTTGTCTACCAGCGACACCAGCGCAATCGGCACGTCGCACAGGCTGGTTGCCAGCAACACAATGTCATCAAAACCCGGCTCAGGTGTGCTGTCCAGAATGCCCAAGTGTTCCAGGGACCGGAGGCGCTCTTGCTCATTGGCGGGGAACGGGGCAGGAACATGAGGCATCTGCATACGTCGCGGTCGGGTCCAGGGAAAATGATGATGCTTGGGGAGGAGCGGCGCAGCAAGATAAATGAAGAAAACCTTATACCCGTAGGTCTCTTAGGCAACACCAGGGGGTCGATTGTGGGTTTTTTGACGTTTTGGCCGTTATAGGTGCTTATGAAGTTGATGGTTAGAAGCACTAAGCCATTATTCGTTCCCAGCCTGGGTGGCTGATGCCTTCTTTTGCACGGTGGCATCAGCACCGGCCAGCTCACGCTCGATCTGTTCAATACTGGGCAAGCTGGTTTGCAGCTCCGCCGGCAACGACTCGACCAGTTGATACTCAGCCACGCCGATAGGGCGATTGTTATCGCGTAGTGCGTACTCGGCCACGATTTCATTTCTACTTTTGCACAACAACAGGCCAATGGTCGGACCGTCCTGCGGATGTTTGAGCTGCGCATCCACAGCTGCCAGGTAGAAGCTCAATTTGCCAAGGTGTTCAGGCTTGAACTTGCCCGTCTTGAGTTCAATCACGACGTAACAACGCAGCTTCAGGTGATAGAACAACAGATCGACGAAGAACTCATCTCCGCCCACATCCAGCAGCACCTGCTGCCCGACAAAGGCGAAGCCCGCGCCCAACTCCAATAGAAAGTCGGTGACATGCTTGATCAACGCGTTTTCAATATCGCGCTCTTGCGCATCCAGGCCGAGGCTGAGGAAATCAAAGCGGTAAGGGTCTTTGAGGGACTCGCGTGCCAGGTCGGATTGCGGCTTGGGCAGGTGGTTTTCAAAATTGCTGACCGCCTTGCCACTGCGCTCCAGCAAACGGTTTTCGATTTGCATCACCAGTGTGCTGCGCGACCAACTGTGCTCGATCGCTTGGGTGACATACCAGCGGCGGGTTTCCGGGCCCGGAAGCTTGTCCAGCAACGCCAATTGGTGGTACCACGGCAATTGTGCAAGCACCCCTTGCACAAACTCCGCATCTGGCCACGCCTCGGCAAAAGCACGCATGTACTTGAGGTTGCGCGGCGAAAAACCCTTCATCCTAGGAAACGCCGCACGCAAATCCTGAGCAAGACGATCAATCACCTTACTGCCCCAACCCTGCTCAGCCTGGCGGATAAGGATATCGTGGCCAATTTGCCAATAAAGCAGCACCAGTTCGCGGTTCACTGCCAGCGTCGCGCGCTGTTGAGCCGTGTGAATACGACCTTTGAGATCACTCAGCCAGTCGCTGTAACCTGCCGGTGGGTTGGTCAAGCCGATAGAGGTTTCGCTCATGCCTGTTTCACTCTTGAGTTTTCAGCAGGCTAGTCAGGGACCGGTGCCGTCACAAGGCGTCAAGCGCGCAACAGGAAGGGCCTTGCACACCTTGCAGAAAGGTCCTGCTGGCGAGTTGCGACCTCTCCCCTTGACTCTCCCCTATACAGCAGCCCCTATCCTGAAAGCCCCCTTTTCAGGCCCTAGCCCATGACTCAACGTATCCTCGTCATCCTCGGCCATCCGTCCGCCACCAGTTTTTGCTCCGCCCTCGCCGACACTTACAGCCACGCCGCAAAAATCGCCGGCCATGAGGTACGTGTCCTACGCCTGGGCGACCTCACTTTTGACCCAATCCTCCGCCACGGCTACACCCAGCCCCAACCGCTGGAAGACGACCTGCTCAGCGCCCAATCCGAGATCCTTTGGGCCACTCACCTGGCGTTGGTTTTCCCGATCTGGTGGGGCGGCATCCCGGCGTTGATGAAGGGCTTTATCGACCGCATCTTCCTACCCGGCTTTGCCTTTAAATACCGTGCGGGCAAGGCATTCCCCGACAAGCTGCTACACGGGCGAACCGCACACCTGTTGGTGACCCTGGACACGCCGCCATGGTATTACCGCTGGGTCTATCGCATGCCGGGCGTGCATCAGATGCGCAAGACCACGCTGGCGTTTTGTGGCATCAAGCCGATCAAGACATTGATGTTCGGGCCCGTGCTGGGGTCGACTGCAGCGCAACGGGAAACGTGGCTGAAGCAGGCCGGCGGACTATTTGGAAAAGGAAGTTTTCATGTACATCGGCAAAGCCGCGCAGTTGTCGGGCACCACCATCAAGGCGATTCGTCACTATGAGGCGATCGGCCTGATGCCACCGCCGCACCGCCAGGGGCAATACCGGGTTTATTCGGAGCAAAGCGTTGAGCTGCTGATGTTTATCAAGTGCGCGCAGCAGTTGGGGTTCAAGCTTAAAGAGTTGCAGGAAATCCTGGGTAACCACCGAGGAGATAGCTTGCCTTGGGACCGGGCGGACCAAGCTATCGCCAACAAGAAGCAGGAATTGGCGGTGCAGATTGCCGCGCTGCAAAAGATGCACGCCGGGCTACTTGAGTTCGAAGCTCAGTTGAAAGACGCGCACGGGCGATGCGCCCAACCCAATACAGCCTCTGCCTAAGTGCCCGAGTGGACGATGAGCCGAATAGAATGCACAATCGGCTCACTAAATGAGCCGAATAACCTTTTTATTCGGCTCACGACCCAGGTATTCCTCCATGAATCATCCGCTCTGGATCTGGCAGCACGCCGATTGGCCCCACTTCCACTGGCAGCCCGGACGCCTGGCAGCCTTGCTGCGCGAGTGCGGGCAGGCACAGGGCAAGCTGCTGGGTATGCTCGGCTCGGTTAGCCAGGCGATCAGCGCGCAAAATGAACTGGATGCGTTGCTGCAAAATGTCCTGACCTCCTCGGCCATTGAGGGCGAACAGCTGAATGTCGGCTCGGTGCGCTCCTCCCTGGCGCGACGCTTGGGTCTGGAGACCAGGGAGGATGGCCAGGTAAGCCGCCGCAGCGAAGGCCTGGCCGAGCTGATGATGGATGCCACCGAGCAATTCGCCCAGCCGTTCACCCTCACTCGTTTATTGAGCTGGCACCATTGGCTGTTTCCGGCCCCGGAAGTCGGTTTTGCTGCACGCGCGCTCAATGTCGGGGCACTGCGGGGCGATGAACCGATGCAGGTAGTGTCGGGGCGGCTCGATCGGCCGACCGTGCATTTCGAGGCGCAGCCCCGGCGGGGTCTGGAGCAGGCGCTGGACGATTTCCTTGAATGGTTCGAAGCCAGCCGGAGCTCGACCCTCTGGTGCGCGCCGGCGTCGCACACTTCTGGTTTGTGACGCTGCATCCATTCGATGACGGCAATGGCCGGCTGACCCGCGCCATTACTGATTTGGCCTTGGCCCAGGGCGAGCACCAGGCCATCCGCTTTTATGCCATGTCTGCCAGCATCCTTGAGGACCGCAAGGGTTACTACAGCGCCTTGGAATCCAGCCAGAAGGCCACGCTGGATATCACCGACTGGCTGGACTGGTTCCTCAAGACCCTGCTGCGCAGCCTGCAGCAGGCGATGGCGCGGATTGAGCGGGTGTTGGGCAAGACCCGGTTCTGGCAACAACACCGTGGCGTCGCCTTGTCTGCCGAGCAGATCAAGGTGCTCAATCGCTTGCTGGACGATGGTGAAAAAGGCTTCGAGCACGGCATCAGCGCCGCGCAATACCAGGCGGTAGCGAAAGTGTCCAAGGCGACAGCCACCCGGCACCTGGCCGATCTGCTGGAAAAAAATTGCCTGGTCCGTTTGCCCGGCGCAGGCCGCAGCACGCGTTATCAGATCAACGGCGAGGGCGCTTGAGCGGGCCCCGCTCATTTGCCCAGATTCCGCATGTCTGCTAGTGTCGCGCCGGTTTACCGTCTACCGGAATAGCCGCCATGGCCCGCAAAAAAGTTGCACTCGATTTCGAACAATCCCTCGCCGACCTGCAAACTCTGGTCGAGCGTCTGGAGAACGGCGAGTTGTCGCTGGAAGACTCGCTGACGGCATTTGAGCAAGGCATCGGCCTGACCCGCGACTGCCAGAGCGCCTTGGCGCAGGCGGAGCAGAAGGTGCAAGTGCTGCTGGAACGTGACGGGGAGTTGGCCGAAGAACCCTTCGATGCGGAACAGCCAGAATGATCGACGCGTATCAGGCCAGTAGCCAAGCCCGGGTGAATGCGGCGCTCGAGCCCTTGTTTGTTGCGCCAAGCCCGCAAATGCAGCGCCTGTACGACGCCATGCGCTACAGCGTGATGAACGGCGGAAAACGCGTGCGCCCGCTGCTGGCCTACGCCGCCTGCGAAGCGCTTGGCGTGCCTGCCGAGCAAGCCAACGGCGCGGCCTGTGCGGTGGAGCTGATTCACGCCTATTCCCTGGTGCATGACGATTTGCCGGCGATGGACGACGACGATCTGCGTCGCGGCCAGCCCACCACCCACAAAGCCTTTGATGAAGCCTATGCAATCCTGGCCGGCGATGGCCTGCAGAGCCTGGCGTTCAGCGCATTGCTGGACCCGGCGCTAAGCAGCGTCAACGCCGAGATCCGCCTGCGCATGGTCACCGCACTGGCCCACGCTGCCGGCCCGGCCGGAATGGTCGGCGGCCAGGCCATCGACATGGGTTCGGTGAGCCTCAAGCTGGATCAAAAAGCCCTCGAACACATGCATCGCCACAAGACCGGCGCGCTGATCGAAGCCGCCGTGCACCTCGGCGCCCTGGCCAGCGGCCGCGCCGAACCCGCGCAATTGGCGGCCCTGCAGACTTACTCCCGGGCTGTCGGCCTGGCATTCCAGGTGCAGGACGACATTCTCGACGTAGAAAGTGACACCGCCACCCTGGGTAAACGCCAGGGCGCCGATATCGCACGGGACAAGCCGACATATCCTGCGCTGCTCGGGCTTGAAGCTGCCAAGGCCTACGCCCTGGAACTGCGCGACCAGGCGCTGGACGCCCTGCGACCTTTCGACGCGGCGGCCGAGCCACTGCGCGACCTGGCGCGGTATATCGTCGAACGCCGCCACTGATAACGGCGGCCATTGCAGCCGCATATCAGCCAAGTTCGGCGCTCTGCGTGGGCAGTTTGCGATGCTTGAGGTAAACTGCCGCCTCTTCTATACCTATAACGATTCGCCTGATGCCCACGACGTTTCAAGAGATTCCCCGCAAGCGCCCGTCTACGCCCCTGCTCGACCGTGCTGCCACGCCGGACGGCCTGCGTCGTCTGGGTGAAGCCGAGCTGGAAACCCTGGCCGATGAGTTGCGCCTGGAATTGCTCTACACGGTCGGCCAGACCGGTGGGCATTTCGGTGCTGGCCTGGGCGTCATCGAGCTGACCATCGCCTTGCATTACGTATTCGACACCCCGGACGACCGGCTGGTGTGGGACGTGGGCCATCAGGCGTATCCGCATAAAATCCTCACCGGTCGTCGCGAGCGCATGGGCACCCTGCGCCAGAAGGATGGCCTGGCCGCCTTCCCGCGTCGCTCCGAGAGCGAGTACGACACTTTTGGCGTCGGCCACTCCAGCACCTCCATCAGTGCCGCGCTGGGCATGGCGATTGCCGCCCGCCTGCAAGGCAGCGACCGCAAGGCGATTGCCGTGATCGGTGATGGCGCGCTGACCGCCGGCATGGCCTTCGAAGCGTTGAACCATGCGCCGGAAGTGGACGCCAATATGTTGGTGATCCTCAACGACAACGACATGTCGATTTCGCGCAATGTTGGTGGTTTGTCGAACTACCTGGCCAAAATCCTTTCCAGTCGTACCTACGCCAGCATGCGCGAAGGCAGTAAGAAAGTGCTGTCGCGCCTGCCCGGCGCATGGGAAATCGCCCGGCGCACCGAAGAGTACGCCAAGGGCATGCTGGTACCCGGCACCCTGTTCGAAGAGCTGGGCTGGAACTACATCGGCCCCATCGACGGCCATGACCTGCCCACCCTGATCGCCACGCTGCGTAATATGCGTGACCTCAAGGGCCCGCAGTTCCTGCATATCGTCACCAAAAAAGGCAAAGGCTTCGCCCCGGCGGAAGTCGACCCGATTGGTTACCACGCCATCACCAAGCTCGAGCCTGTGGACGCCCCCGCCGCCGCGCCGAAAAAGGCCAGCGGGCCCAAGTACTCCGGCGTGTTTGGCGAATGGCTGTGCGACATGGCCGCCGCTGACCCGCGCCTGGTGGGCATTACCCCGGCGATGAAGGAAGGCTCCGACCTGGTGGCGTTCAGCGAACGCTTCCCGCTGCGCTACTTCGACGTGGCGATAGCCGAGCAACACGCCGTAACCTTCGCCGCCGGCATGGCCTGTGAAGGCGCCAAGCCGGTGGTGGCGATCTACTCCACCTTCCTGCAGCGCGGCTATGACCAGCTGGTGCATGACGTGGCGGTGCAGAACCTCGACGTACTGTTCGCCATCGACCGTGCCGGCCTGGTGGGCGAAGACGGCCCGACCCACGCTGGCAGTTTCGACTTGTCTTACCTGCGCTGCATCCCCGGCATGCTGGTGATGACCCCAAGCGACGAAAACGAACTGCGCAAAATGCTCAGCACCGGCCACCTGTACAACGGCCCGGCCGCCGTGCGTTACCCGCGTGGCAATGGCCCGAATGCAGTGATCGAAAAAGACCTGGAACCGATTGAGATCGGCAAAGGCATCGTGCGTCGCCAAGGCAGCAAGGCCGCGTTCCTGGTGTTTGGCGTGCAGTTGGCCGAAGCCCTGAAAGTCGCCGAGAGACTCGACGCCACCGTGGTCGACATGCGTTTCGTCAAACCCCTGGATGAAGCCCTGGTGCGCGAAATCGCCGCTGGCCATGAGCTGCTGGTGACTGTCGAGGAAAACGCCATCATGGGCGGCGCCGGTGCGGCGGTCAGCGAGTTCCTGGCGCGGGAGAATATCCTCAAGTCGGTGCTGCACCTGGGCTTGCCGGATGTGTATGTGGAACATGCCAAGCCGGCGCAGATGCTGGCCGAGTGCGGGCTGGATGAGGCAGGGATCGAGGCTTCGGTGCGCGAGCGCATGGCGCTGCTCTCCCTTTAGAAACCGGGTTGAACAATGTGGGAGGGGGCTTGCCCCCGATAGCGGTGGGTCAGTTATAGATACTGAGACTGACACACTGCAATCGGGGGCAAGCCCCCTCCCACATTTGATTTATGCCACTTTCAAACGCGATGAACAGCTCATGAAGCACCTGTACCTTGCCTTGCTGCTTCTACCTTCCTCGGAGCTGCTCGCTGCAACCCGCGACGACGCCCTCAAACTCCCCGACGTAGTCATCAGCGCCAACCGCCAGGTCCAGGCGCGCAATGACAGCAGCGCCGCCAACACGGTGTTCACCCGCGACGACATCGACCGCCTGCAACCCACCAGCCTCACCGACCTGCTCAGCCGCGTGCCCGGCGTACAAATCGCGCCCACCGGCGGCCGTGGCGGCTTGCCGGGCGTGTACATTCGCGGCACCAAATCCGCGCAGAGCCTGGTGCTGGTGGATGGCCAGCGCATCGCCAATACCACCTCCGGCGACAGCGGCCTGCAATACCTGAACGTCGACCAGATTGAACGGGTGGAAGTGCTGCGCGGCTCGCGCTCGGTGATTTATGGCAGCGATGCGATTGGCGGGGTGATCCAGGTGTTTACCCGGCGCAACGCCGAACAGGGCCTGCAGCCGCGCCTGAAGCTGGGGTTTGGCAGCAACCGGGCCCGGGAGCGCAGCCTTGGCCTCTCCGGCGGCGATGAGCACACGCGTTTCAACCTGGGGGCGAGCCTGGATGAAACCGCCGGCATCAATTCAACCCACCAGTCATTCCCCAGCGACGGCGACCATGACGCCTACCGCAACCAATCGATCAGCCTCAACCTCAGCCACGCCTTCAACGATGCGCTGGAGGTGGGTTTCAACCTGCTGGATAACCGTGGCAAATCGGAGTACGACAACAGCTTCGGCCGCTATGTCGTCGCCACGGGGCAAACGGTTGGGCAAAAACCCTACACCGATTACGCCGTGAGCAGCGCCAGCGGCTATGTCGATGCCACGCTCACTGAGCGCTGGCAAACCCGCGTGGAGCTGGGCCACAGTGAGAACCGCGACACCAAGCGCGACACCCTCAGCGATGACTTCAGCGTATTCAACACTTACCGCGACTCGGTCAACTGGCAAAACGACCTGACGCTGGACGAGCGCAACAGCCTGATCCTCGGCGGCGACTGGTACGAAGACCGCTTCCACGGCTCCACCACCTTTACCGAAAACAGCCGCTGGAACCGAGCGGCGTTTGTGCAGCATCGTTTCCACAGCGAGTGGTTCTCCACAGAACTGGGCCTGCGTCGCGACCAGAACCAGCAGTTCGGTGGGCAGAACAGTTGGAGCGGCACCCTGACCGTGCCGGTCAACCCTGACAATGACGTATTGCTGAGCTACAGCGAAGGCTTTCGCGCGCCGACCTTCAACGATCTGTATTACCCCGACACGAAGTACAGCAACCCTAACCTGCAGCCCGAAACCTCAAAGAGTTATGAGCTGCAATGGCGCAGCCAACTGAGTGACAGCACGCGCCTGGAAGCCTCGCTGTACCGCACGGACCTGAGTGATGCGATCATCCTCGACAGCGCCAGCAAGCCGCAGAACGTGGCGTCGGCGCGCATCAATGGCTTTGAGGCGGCGCTCAAGCAGGAGCTGTTCGGCTGGCAGGCCAACCTGGGGCTTTCGGTTATCGACCCGCGCGACCGCGATACCGGCCACACTCTGGCCCGCCGTGCACGACGCACGGTGAATCTGGATCTGGATCGGCAGTTCGACAAACTCGGGCTGGGCGCCAGTTGGCAGGCGATCAGCGGCAGCTATGACGATGAAGACAATCGCAACCGCCTGGGCGGTTATGCCTTACTTGGGTTGCGCAGCAGCTGGGCGTTGAATCGAGAAGTGATGCTGTCGGTGAAGGTCGATAACCTGCTGGATAAATCCTATGCGCGGGCCATGTACAGCTACGACGATCCGGGGTTCTTGAACAATCAGGATTATCGCGAAGAGGGTCGGGTGTGGATGTTTGGGGTGACGTGGACACCTGAAATCTGATTATCGCCTGGGCAGGCCTCATCGGGGGCAAGCCCCCTCCCACATTTTGAATTGCGAACACATTCAAATGTGGGAGCTGGCTTGCCTGCGAAAGCGCTCTTACCGGTTCGGCGCAATCACCTGGCACAACCGCCCCACCGCCTCCAGCATCTGGCCACTGGGCCGCTCCAGGCCTTTGTCCGGCACCAGCCGCACCCGCGGCGCCATCGTTGGCCAGGCTTTCCAGGCCAGCGCCTGAGCCTGATCCCCCACCAAAATCATCTCGGGATCACGCTGCAACACCGACTCGATATTCACCTGCGGCGCTGGCAACTTCAGGTCGTCAAACACATTGCGCGCACCGCACACGCTCAACGCATCGCTGATGACCTGCCCACCGCCCACGGTATACAGCGGCTGGTTCCACACCTGATAAAACACCCGCACCGGTTCGGCACGCTGGTAGCGCTGGCGCAGTTCGGCCAGGCGTTGGCGCAATTGCGCGGCCAGTTGCCGTCCGGCTGCAGCGCGGCCCAATTGCTCGGCGATGGCCTGGACCTGGGTGGTCAGTTGTTCAAGGCTATGGGGTTCGGCGACATACACCGGAATATTCAGACGCTGCAGTTGCTCGCGCTGGGCCGGGCCGACACTGCCGGGCCACAGTAGGATCAGGTCGGGCTTAAGGCTCAGCAGACGCTCCATGTCCAACTGACCGTAATGCCCTACCGACGCCACGTGCGCCAGCACCGCCGGGCGATCGCCGCCGTCGAGCACGCCCACCAGCAAGTCGGCGGCGCCCAGCTCAACCACGATTTCAGACAGGGAAGGCGCCAGGCTGACCACACGCTCAACCGCCCAAGCCTGGGCACTCAGCGCCAGCAGCAGCACCGCCAGCCAGTGACGGATCATCCCAGTTGACGCGGGATGCGGTAGAGGTAGAACAGCACCATTGTCGAAAGCGCCAACAGAAACAGTGGCACCGCTTCGAGGCCGACGAACACCGCCAGCGCGCCGATCCAGGCCGGTACGGCCGCCACCAGCAACGCCGTGCGCCGGCGGGCCGCGAGGGTAATCCACGCAGCCGGTTCTTCGGGGGTGTCGAGGGCTTTGGAGGTGGCGATCAGCGCGTGTTTATAGCCGTTGAAGTAGCGCAGGCTCAGAAACATCGAGGCCACGCCGGCGATAAAGAACGGCATGGCCAGCACCGGCAGCAGGGACTCGGCCTGGCCAAACACCAGGTTGATCACGAACAACGGCAGCAGCGCCAGGGCCAGGTACTGCCACCAGTTGAAGGACAGTCTCCGCTTCACCTGGCCACGGGTCACGCGCGGTCGACCTCGCCCTGATGCTCGTTGCCCATCATGTGGTCGAGCTTGCTGGCTTTGGTGGCCAGGTAGAGTTTGTTGTGCGGGTTGTGCCCGGTGTGCAGCGGCACGCGCTCGGCCACGGTGATGCCCATCTCGGTCAAGGCTTTGACCTTGCGCGGGTTGTTGGTCATCAGCCGCAGGGACTTGACCCCCAAGTGCTCCAGCATCGGCAGGCAGATCGCGTAGTCACGTTGGTCGGCAGCGAACCCCAGGCGCTCGTTGGCCTCGACGGTATCGGCGCCGCCATCTTGCAACTCGTAGGCGCGAATCTTGTTCATCAGGCCAATGCCACGGCCTTCCTGACGCAGGTACAGCAATACGCCCCGACCTTCGCGGGCGATGGCGCGCATGGCAGCTTCCAGTTGCGAACCGCAGTCGCAACGCTGGCTGAACAGTGCATCGCCGGTCAGGCATTCGGAGTGCACACGCCCCAGCACCGGTGCGCCATCAGCGATATCACCCAGGCTGAGCACGACATGCTCGCGCCCGGTGGCCTCTTCGAGAAAGCCGTTCATGGTGAACGTGGCAAAAGGGGTAGGCAGCTTGGAAGCAGCGACGAAAACGACGGGCACCGTGTGCTCCTGATCTCAGTTTTTACAAAGGCGGCCATTGTAACAGTACGTTCCTACACACGCTTAAGCTGAATTATCGCTGATAAAGATCAATCGGTTCGATTGGCCTTCGTCCTGGTTCTATGCAACTCAGAACGGATAAGCCTGGTGCCAGCGCTCGAAAATCGGCCTGAGCTCGCCGCTTGCTATCAAGGCGGCCATACGCTGGTCGAACACGCCCGCCAACGCTCTGCCTCGCTCGTTGTCGGTAAACCCGATATAGAGCGGTAATTCGACGATGGGGCTGAGCTTGAATTGCGTGGGATCTTTCGCCTGGCTGAGTACGAATTTGGACTCAGTCAGAGAGTCGATGTAAAAGTCCGCCCTGGCATGCTCGAGCATCGGCAGGATGCCATCCCGGCGCTCGATCTGGTTGAAGCGTTGTACGTTGGGCAAATAGGCCTCGAACTTGTAGCCACGCACCCAAGCCAGGCGGTAATTGGCCAGCGTCGCCATAGTCGGCGTCGGGGCAGTAGCCAGCCCCAGCGCATAGATATGGTCGGAATCGTAGCGCCATTTTGGGTACACCACGCCTTTGACTTCATCACGATAGGAACCGACCCAGCCATCCACCTCGCCGCGCCGGGCCAGGCCGACCGAGCGGGTATAAGGCACGCTGCGGGTTTGCAGCTTGATTCCGGCCGGCTCGAACACCTGGCGCAGCACGTCCCAGGCCAGGCCGCTGCCGTCGGCGTTGGTGTAGTCGTCCCAGGCCTCGCTGGCCAGCAGAACCTTGCCGGGCACCTGTGCCTGCGCAAGGGCCGTAAAGGCACAGAGCAGTATCAGCAGCCAACGGCGCACATCCATAGTGGTGACCTCCTACAGGTCTTGCGTCCATTTGACTGCATAGAGGTTAGCGCAGCTCACCGATTCAGGGCGTCTCGCGAAAATGCTGATAGCCGCGCACGGCCGGGGTGATGTCCTGCCCATGGGCGTCGAGCAGCGTTACGCCCTGCCCTGCCTCGACCCGGCCGATCACATGGACCGGCCAGCCGCCGGCCAGCAAGGGTGCCAACTCGACGGGCGGTAGGGTAAACGCCAGCACATAGTCGTCGCCGCCGCTCAAAGCCGCCACCCGCGCCACGTCATCGCCGACAAACGCCAGCAGGGCCTCGGACAACGGCAAGCGCTGGCGCTCGATCAACAGGCTGACAGCCGATGCCTTGGCGATATGCCCGCAATCAGCCAGTAGCCCATCGGAGATATCCATCGCGGACGTGGCCTTGCCGCGCAGCGCCAGCCCGAGGGCCAGCTGGGGTTGCGGCGACCAGTAGTGCGCCAGCAATGGATCAGCAATCGCCGCGTCGGCGCTGCGCTGGCCCAATACCAGCGGCAAGGCGCCGGCGGCATTGCCCAGTTCGCCGCCCACGCACAGCAGGTCGCCGGGCTGCGCGCCGCTGCGGGTCAACGCCTGCCCGGCCGGCACCCGGCCAAACACGGTCAGGGTCAGGCTCAGCGGGCCGCGTGTGGTGTCGCCGCCCACCAGGCCTACGCCGCAGCTTTGCGCCATGGCGTTCAAACCCTGGGCATAGCGTTGCAGCCAATGGGCATCGACGGTGGGAGTGGTGAGTGCGAGGGTAAAGGCAAGGGGGTGGGCGCCCATGGCGGCCAGGTCGCTCACCGCCACGGCCAGCGAGCGCTGGCCGAGCAGGAACGGGTCGCAGGGGTCGGCAAAATGCACCCCCGCCACCAATGTATCGGTGGAGATCGCCAGCTGCTCCCCGGCGGGGAGCGCCAGCAAGGCGCAATCATCGCCGATCCCCAGGGCAATGCCTTCGCCGCCCTGCGCACAAGGCGCGGCGGCAAAGTATTTGTGGATCAGCTCAAACTCGCCCATCGAGAACTCAAGCGCGGCTTAGCGCTTGTGTTCCTTCACTTCGGCTTCACGCAGGCGTGGGGCCAGCTTGTCGAGTACGCCGTTGACGAACTTGTGGCCGTCGGTCGAACCGTAGACTTTCGCCAGTTCGATGCCTTCGTTGATCACCACGCGGTACGGCACGTCGACGCGCTTGAGCAGTTCCCAGGTGGACAGGCGCAGTACGGCCAGCTCAACCGGGTCCAGCTCTTCGAGGGTCAGGTCCAGGCATGGCGACAGCGCTGCATCGATCTCGGTCAGGTTGGCCGGAACACCGTGAAGGATGTCGTGGAAGTAGCTCTGGTCGGCGAAGGTGAAGTCGTTATCGACGCGGAACTGCGCTTCGATTTCGTTCAGCGAAGTACCGGCCATATGGCGCTGGTACAGCGCCTGGGTGGCGAGCTGGCGGGCAGCACGGCGCTTTTCGCTTTTCGAAGGCTTGCCGGCATCGGCCGGACGCTCGTCGCGCGGGTTGAAACGATCGCTCTCGTCGGAAATCACTTGGCCTCCAACTGCGACAGCAGGCTGACCATTTCCAGGGCGGACAGGGCAGCTTCAGCGCCCTTGTTACCGGCCTTGGTGCCGGAACGCTCGATGGCTTGCTCGATGGAATCAACGGTCAGTACGCCGAAGGCAACCGGCACGCCGAACTCCATGGACACCTGGGCCAGGCCCTTGGTGCATTCGCCAGCCACGTATTCGAAGTGCGGAGTACCGCCACGAATGACCGCGCCCAGGGCGATGATCGCCGCGTATTCACCCTGCTGTGCAACTTTTTGCGCAACCAGTGGAATTTCGAAGGCGCCAGGGGCGCGGATGATCGTGATGTCGCTCTCGCTCACACCGTGGCGAACCAGGGCGTCCACGGCACCGCTTACCAGGCTTTCAACCACAAAGCTGTTGAAGCGGCCAACCACCAGGGCATAGCGGCCTTTGGGGGCGATGAAGGTACCTTCGATGGTCTTCAGGGTCATTCGGCAATTCTCTTAAAGAGCCGGGACGCGAAAAGTGCGTCCCTCAGTGATGATTTAACCGCGAACAAGGGGCAAAAAACGCCGGCCTTTATTCGGAGGGCACGTATTCTACAACTTCCAGGTCGAAACCGGATATCGCATTAAATTTCATCGGTGCGCTCATCAGGCGCATTTTACGCACACCGAGGTCGCGCAGGATCTGCGAACCGGCACCGACGATGCTGTAGGTGGTCGGCGTTTTGACCTGGGTGTGCTCGGCGGTCTCGCGGATATGCGCGAGCAATACGTCGCCATCCACCGGGTTGCCCAACAGCAACACTACACCGCTGCCGGCCTCGGAGACCGCGGCCATGGCGGCGCGCAGGCTCCAGCGGCCCGGTTGCTTGACCATCAGCAGGTCGCGCAATGGGTCCATGTTGTGCACGCGCACCAGGGTCGGTTCGTCGGCGCAGATGGAGCCCAGGGTCAGGGCCATGTGCACGTCGCCTTCCACTGAATCACGGTAGGTCACCAAGTTGAATTGGCCCAGTTCGCTGTCCAGTGGCTGCTCGGCAATCCGCTGAACGGTACGTTCGTGGATCATGCGGTAGTGAATCAGGTCGGCAATCGTACCGATCTTGATGTCGTGTTCGGCGGCAAAGGCTTCGAGTTCGGCGCGACGGGCCATGGTGCCGTCGTCGTTCATCACTTCGCAGATCACCCCGCTCGGCTCGAAACCAGCCATGCGCGCCAGGTCGCAGGCGGCTTCGGTGTGGCCAGCGCGTGCGAGGGTGCCGCCCGGTTGCGCCATCAGCGGGAAGATGTGGCCCGGGCTCACAATGTCTTCGGCCTTGGCATCTTTGGCGGCAGCGGCTTGTACGGTGCGGGCGCGGTCAGCGGCGGAAATGCCGGTGGTGACGCCGGTAGTCGCTTCAATCGACACGGTGAACTTGGTACCAAAACCCGACCCATTGCGCGGCGCCATCAACGGCAGCTTGAGCAGTTCGCAGCGCTCACGGCTCATGGGCATGCAGATCAGCCCACGGGCGTGCTTGGCCATGAAGTTGATGTGCTCGGGCTTGCAGGCCTCGGCGGCCATGATGATGTCGCCTTCGTTCTCGCGGTCTTCGTCATCCATCAGGATGACCATCTTGCCTTGGCGGATGTCTTCAACCAGTTCTTCGATGCTATTGAGCGCCACGCGGCACCCCCTTGGTCAGGATTTCAGGTAGCCGTTAGCGGCCAGAAAACTTTCGGTGATGTTCCCTGCTGCTGGCTCTGCGGCCTTATCGCCCAACAACAGGCGCTCCAGGTAACGGGCAAGCAAGTCGACTTCCAGGTTCACCCGGCGACCTGGCTGGTACGACGCCATGATGGTTTCGCTCAGGGTGTGGGGAATGATGGTCAGTTCAAATTCGGCGCCATTCACGGCGTTCACGGTCAGGCTGGTGCCGTCGACGGTGATCGAGCCTTTGTGGGCGATGTACTTGGCCAGCTCTTTCGGCGCGCGGATGCGGAATTCCACGGCACGCGCGTTTTCGCTGCGGGCAACCACTTCGCCGACGCCGTCGACGTGGCCGCTGACCAGGTGGCCACCGAGACGCGTGGTGGGGGTCAGGGCTTTTTCCAGGTTGACCGGGCTGCCGGCCTTGAGGTCGTTCATCGCCGTGCAGTCGAGGGTTTCGCGGCTGACGTCGGCGGCAAAGCCGTTGCCCGGCAACTCGATGACGGTCAGGCACACGCCGCTGACGGCGATGCTGTCGCCCAGCTTGACGTCGCCGAGGTCGAGCTTGCCGGTTTCAACCAGCAGGCGCACGTCGCCGCCCTTTGGGGTCATGGCGCGGATGCTGCCGATGGATTCGATAATGCCGGTGAACATGGCCTTCTCCTGGAAACGGGGTGCGGGCACCTGAGCGCCCGGTCAGAATTATACGCTCGCTGCTGGAACCGGGATGGCAGTGACTCGCCAGTCGTCGCCTACAGCGCGCATTTCAGTGATCTTGAGTTGGGGGGCGTCGGCCAGTTTCTCAAGCGGCCAGTCGAGCAAAGGCCGGGCGGCGGAGCCGAGGAACTTGCCGGCGACGAAAATTACGTATTCGTCCACCAGCCCCTGCTGGGCAAATGCGCCGGCCAGGCTTGGGCCGGCCTCCACCAGGACTTCGTTGACGCCCCGGGCAGCCAGTGCCACCAGCGCCGAACGCAGGTCCACCTGGCCTTCGACGCCCGGCACCACCAGGCACTCGGGGCCACGGGGGAACTGGTTTTCCGCGGTCACGCAGGTGATCACCAGCGCCGGGCCGGCCTTGAAGAACGGTGCGTTGAGCGGCACACGCAGGCGGCCGTCGATCAGCACGCGCAGCGGCGGGCGCGACATCGCCAGCGCGGTGGTGGCTTCATCCAGGCCCAGCTCGGCGGCGCGCACGGTGAGGCGGGCGCCGTCGGCCAGCACGGTGTCGGCGCCGGTCAGTACCACACTGGCCTCGGCGCGCAGGCGCTGCACGGCGGCGCGGGCGGCCGGGCCGGTGATCCATTGGCTTTCGCCGCTGGCCATCGCGGTGCGACCGTCCAGGCTCATCGCCAGCTTGACCCGCACAAACGGCAGGCCGTGTTCCATGCGTTTGAGGAAGCCGGGGTTCAAGGCGCGGGCGTCTTTTTCCAGCACGCCGCTGCAAATCTCGATACCGGCCTGGGCCAGGCGCTGCATGCCACGCCCCGCCACATCAGGGTTGGGGTCCTGCATGCCGGCCACCACCCGTGCGACGCCAGCACTCACCAGCGCATCGGCGCATGGCGGGGTACGCCCGTGGTGACTGCACGGTTCGAGAGTCACATACACCGTGGCACCCCGGGCCTTGTCACCGGCGGCACGCAGGGCATTCGGCTCGGCATGGGGTTCGCCGGTGCGCTCGTGCCAGCCTTCGCCGACAATCTGCCCATCGCGCACGATCACGCAACCCACGCGAGGGTTGGGATGGGTGGTGTACAGGCCTTTGCGCGCCAGTTCGAGGGCACGGGCCATGTAATGGGCGTCGAGGGCGGCTTGTTCGGCAGACGGCTGGTTCATTCTTTGGCGGGCTCACGGGCCAGGCGGTCGATCTCTTCGCGGAACTCATTGAGATCCTGGAAACGTCGATACACCGAGGCGAAACGGATATAGGCGACTTCATCGAGCTTTTGCAACTCGCCCATCACCAGTTCTCCAACCACCAGGCTCTTGACCTCGCGCTCGCCGGTGGCGCGCAGCTTGTGCTTGATATGCACCAGCGCCGCTTCCAACCGCTCCACACTTACCGGGCGTTTTTCCAGGGCGCGCTGCATACCGGCGCGCAGTTTTTCTTCGTCGAAAGGCTGGCGGCTGCCGTCGGACTTGATCAGACGGGGCAATACCAGTTCGGCGGTTTCGAAGGTGGTGAAACGCTCACCGCAGCCAGAGGCCAAGCATTCACGCCGGCGACGTACCTGATCGCCCTCGGCGACCAGACGCGAGTCAATGACCTTGGTGTCGTTGGCACCGCAGAAGGGACAGTGCATGGTAGGCAGGCAACAAAAAATGGGAGGGCCATGGTAGCGCATCCCCGTGGCAAGACAAGCCATAGCCTTTACGGTATATAGGCTGACTATTATGTTTCATATTTTTTAAGCCACGGATTTTGTCCTTTCTGGAGCCGTACATGCAGTTACGACCACTGGTTTTGCTCACTTTGTTCAGTTTTATGGTCGCCTGCAGCAGCGAAGCCCCCAAGCCGGCCGCACCTCAACCGATGCCGGCACAAGAGAAAAAAGTCCCAGGCATCGAAGACCTCGGCCCCCTGCCCGCCTTCCAGCGGGAAATCAGCGGCAGCCTCACCAACGTGCCGGCCGGTGCCGAAGTCGAAATGGCGCTGCTGGTGATCGATGACCGCTCGCGCCCACAACAACTGCTGGCCAGCAGCGTGCTGACCGGCAACGGCCAGCCCCTGGCCTTCCGCCTGCGCTACAACCCGGAAGCCTTCCCGGCCGGTGCGCGCGTGGAATTGCGCGGTCGCGCCAGCCAGTCGGGCCAGTTGATCCTGCACCTGCCCCCCGTACGCATCACCCAACCGATCACCCAGACCACCGGCCCCCTGCAACTCGACAAGGCGCCATGACCCCACCGCTGGCCCTGCAGGAGGCCCTCAGCGAACTGATCGGCGACGCGCAGCTGGTGCCCTGCGCGCTGCCGGGCACCGAGCTGTCGCTGTGGCTGCTGGATGCGGACAACATGGACCGCGCCTTCAGCCCCGAAGAAACCCGGCGCATCCTGCACGAACCGCCCTACTGGAGTTTTTGCTGGGCCAGCGGCCTGGCGCTGGCGCGCTACCTGGCGGCAAACCCGGAGTGGGTTGCAGGCAAACGCGTGCTGGATTTCGGTGCCGGTTCCGGCGTGGCCGGGATCGCCGCCGTCAAAGCCGGGGCCCTGGAGGTGGTGGCCTGCGACCTGGACCCACTGGCCTTGGCGGCTTGCCGGGCAAACGCCGAGCTAAATGGCGTGGAGCTGGCGTATTCGGCAGATTTCTTTGCCGAAGCCGACCGCTTCGACCTGATCCTGGTCGCCGACGTGCTCTACGACCGGGCGAACCTGCCGTTGCTGGACCACTTCCTCAGCCGTGGTCGCGAAGCACTGGTAGCAGACTCACGGGTGCGAGACTTTCAGCACCCGGCGTATCAGCGGTTGGAGATACTCGATGCATTGACCCTGCCGGACTTGGCCGAGCCGTGGGAGTTTCGCAAGGTGAGCTTGTACCATTCGCGGCGATAAGCCCACGCGTTACAAATTTCTGGCAATACGTTGATTGAGACAGAGAATGGAACGCGGTGGAAAATGCGCTCCTATCGCACGCGGCTTGGACAATCGACCGGCATGCCTCTCCAGAAAACTTCGCTTACTAACCGCCCGGTAAAAGCCTTGCAAAAAGCCGGGCGCCTACCTAACCTCTGCGGCAACACACCCGCCATGCCTCTGGTTGCGTCAGTAGCCAAGCACAAATTGTGCGGGTTTTTTATGCCCGGTACTTTTTGGGCATGAGGTCATTCAGCAAGCCCGCCATTGACGTTCCTGCTCAGGTGGAACTGCTCAAGCGCCGCGGCTTGTGTATTCAAAATGAGGCTCGCGCCGAGTCTTTTTTACGGGTAGTCAGCTTCTTTCGATTAAGCCCCTATATGCGGCCCTTCCAACAGCCGGAAGATATCGAGCATCGCTTTCGGGACGGTAGCCAATTTCGTCAACTAACCCGCCTCTACGATTTTGACCGTCGACTTCGTCTACTGACGATGGATGCCATCGAAAGAATTGAAATTGCAGCGCGCGCCGCTATCAGTAACCACATGGGACCTGTCCATGGCTGTCACTGGTATATCAGCCCACAGATGTTTCACCCTGCATTTGATCATCAGCGCCTGCTGACAAGCCTGTCGATCAAACAATCCAACGCGACACGTGACTACCAGCGTGAATGTGAGCGCATCGACAGGCTGCACGCAGATGACAAAAGAAAATCCATTCTTAAACGTCACAGATCGAAAGAAAGCTATGCCCGGCACTACCCGGTGACCTACGCGGATCCTCCCCTGATGCCTGGCTGGGCCATGTTGGAAGAATTGACGCTGGGCGACTTGTCTCACCTGTACAAGGGCCTGGCCAAGGACTCAGACAAAAAGGTCATTGCCAAGAGCCTGGGACTTGCGGCCCCCCTGATGCAGTCATGGCTGCACACTCTGACCACCATTCGAAACATGTGTGCCCATCACTCGCGGATGTGGAACCGGGAACTGGGTATTCGCCCCGAGTTGCCGAGAAAAGCCACCTTCCTCTGGCCGGGGCATCTCTTTAAGCCAGGGCCGCATACACGCATTTTTTCGGCCCTCTGCATTCTGAATCACTTGATGCATCAGGTCAGTCCGCATGCTCGCTGGAATCAACGCTTGTATCAACTGGTCCATGAGTTCCCCGACGTTAGCCTGAAAGCGATGGGGTTCCCTGCAGACTGGCATCAAGACCCTTTTTGGCACGCGCCGCGCACCTGAACGCCATGCCGCTTCCGGTCGCCCGCGCCAGCCCTTATAGTTGCCCCATTCCCGCTTTATTCGAGACGCCCCATGAGTAATCCCTCGCCGTACATCTTCGATGTCACCACTGCCAATTTTGACCAGGCGGTGATCCAGAACTCCTTCGAGAAACCCGTGCTGGTGGATTTCTGGGCCGAGTGGTGCGCGCCGTGCAAGGCGCTGATGCCAATGCTGGCGCAGATTGCCGAGAGTTATCAGGGCGAGCTATTGCTGGCTAAAGTCGATTGCGAGGCCGAGCAGGACATCGTTGCGCGCTTTGGCATTCAAAGCCTGCCGACGGTGGTGCTGTTCAAGGATGGCCAGCCGGTGGATGGGTTTGCCGGGGCGCAACCGGAATCTGCTGTGCGGGCGATGCTGGAGCCGCATGTGCAGATGCCGCCGCCAGCGGCGGCTGACCCGCTGGAGCAGGCCCAGGCACTGTTTGCCGAAGGCCGTATCAGCGATGCCGAAGCGGTGCTGGTGGCATTGCTGGGCGAGGACAACACCAACGCCGCCGGGTTGATTTTGTACGCACGTTGCCTGGCCGAACGCGGTGAGCTGGGTGAAGCCCAAGCCGTGCTGGACGCGGTGAAAAGCGACGACCACAAGGCCGCACTGGCCGGCGCCAAGGCGCAGATCACCTTCCTGCGCCAGGCTGCCGACCTGCCCGACGCCGCCGACTTGAAAAGCCGCCTGGCGCAAAACCCGCAGGACGATGAAGCAGCCTATCAACTGGCCATCCAGCAACTGGCGCGCCAGCAGTACGACGCGGCGCTGGAAGGCTTGCTCAAGCTGTTTATCCGCAACCGCAGCTACAGCGAAGGCCTGCCGCACAAGACCTTGCTGCAGGTGTTCGAACTGCTGGGCAACGACCACCCGCTGGTAACTGTGTACCGCCGCAAGTTGTTCGCCGCGTTGTACTAATCGCCGACCCAGCTGTACAGCGGCGTATCCCCGCCGCTGCTCACCTTGACCTTGGCGCTATGGCGCAGGCGCACCAGCAGGCGCTTGCCCGCCGAGGCATCGCCGGCCAAGCCTTCCAGTTGGTCGAGCAATTCCAGGCCGCTGAGTTGGCCGGCGTTGCGCAACAGGTCCTGGGCGTTCTGCCACAGATCGTCATTGTGCTTGACCGGCACCACCGGCGCGGCGGCCGCACTGGCAACCGGGGCCGCCTGTAACTGCGCGCCGAGCCGCGCCCAATCGCCGTCGTCCAGCTCCAGGGTCAAGTCCACCGGCAGGTCGCCAACGGTTCCACGAATTCGCAACATCGTCCTTACTCCTGCACTTTTTTCTGACAGGCATGCTCCCATGTGGCTTGCGCAACGCCAAGCGGGCGGTCAAACTCTGGCACTATTGTTATAAGATCACATAACATAACTTTCATGTTCTGGAGCCTTCCCATGCGCCGTCTGCTGCTCGCTTTGCCGTTTGCCCTGTTGCCACTGGCCATCGCCCATGCGGCGGATGAACACGACCATGAGCATGAACACGGCAGCCTCGGCGCCCACGAGCACGGCGTCGGCCGCCTCAATGCGGTACTCGACGGCCAGGCCCTGGAGCTTGAGCTGGACAGCCCGGCGATGAACCTGGTGGGCTTCGAACACCTGGCCACCAGCGCCGCCGACAAAGCCAAGGTCGCCGCCGCACGCAAGCAGCTGGAAAACCCATTGGCCCTGTTCAACCTGCCCAAGGCCGCCGGTTGCGTGATCAGCACCCAGGAACTCAACAGCCCACTGTTCGGTGACAAGCCGGAAGCCGATCACGATGATGATGATCACGACGAAGACGCCAAAGGCGGCGCCCACGAGCATCATCACGACCACAGCGAGATCCACGCCCACTACCAATTCACCTGTGCCACGCCGACCGCCCTGAGCAACCTGGACCTGACCCAGGTGTTCAAGACCTTCCCCGCCACCCAGAAAATTCAGGTACAACTGATCGGTCCGAGCGGCCAGCAAGGTGTTGAAGCAACAGCACAGGCCGCTACCCTGAAATTCTGATCTGAAAACCCAATCACTGTGGGAGCTGGCTTGCCTGCGATCCAGGCGCTGCGGTATATCAGGCACACTGCGGCGCTGCCATCGCAGGCAAGCCAGCTCCCACATTTGATCGGTGTCATCATCCAAATCAAACCAGACCACTGATTCCCTATGACCCAAGCGTTAATCGAACTGCACGACCTGGGCTTCAACTGGCCCGGTCACCCACAGTTGCTGGATATTCCCGCGTTTCGCCTGGAACGCGGGGAAACCCTGTTTCTCAAAGGCCCCAGCGGCAGTGGCAAAACCACCTTGCTCGGCCTGCTGGGCGGCGTGCAGAAACCCAGCCGAGGCAGCATCCGCCTGCTCGGACAGGAGCTCACCGAACTCTCGGCCGGCGCCCGCGATCGTTTTCGGGTGAACCACACCGGCTATATCTTTCAGCAGTTCAACCTGCTGCCGTTTCTGTCGGTGCGCGAGAATGTCGAACTGCCCTGCCACTTTTCCAAGGTGCGTGCGCAACGGGCGATCCAGCGTCACGGCAGTGTCGACAAGGCCGCCGCCACCTTGCTCGCGCACCTCGGTTTAAAGGACAAGGACCTGCTGGAGCGGCGCGCCGATTCGCTGTCCATCGGCCAGCAGCAACGGGTGGCCGCCGCTCGTGCCCTGATCGGCCAACCCGAACTGGTGATCGCCGACGAACCCACCTCGGCCCTGGACTACGACGCCCGCGAAGCCTTCCTTCAACTGCTGTTCGCCGAGTGCCGTGAAGCCGGGGCCAGCCTGTTGTTTGTCAGCCATGACCAGAGCCTGGCGCCGCTGTTCGACCGCAACCTGTCGCTGGCCGAACTCAATCGCGCCGCCACGCCCGCAGAGGTTTGAGATGTATCTGTTCCGTCTAGCCATGGCCAGCCTGGCTAACCGCCGCTTTACCGCGATCCTCACCGCCTTCGCCATCGCGCTTTCAGTGTGCTTGCTGCTCGCGGTGGAGCGCGTGCGCGTCGAGGCACGCAACAGCTTCGCCAGCACCATCAGCGGCACCGACCTGATCGTCGGCGCGCGGTCGGGCTCGGTGAACCTGCTGTTGTATTCGGTGTTTCGCATTGGCAACGCCACCAACAATATCCGCTGGGACAGCTACGAGCATTTTGCCGCCAGCCCCCAGGTGAAATGGGCGATCCCGATTTCCCTCGGCGACTCCCATCGCGGTTACCGCGTGATGGGCACCAACGAGTCGTATTTCGAGCATTACCAGTACGGCCGCAAACAAAACCTCGAACTGGCCAGCGGCCGCGCCTTCGCCACCGACCCGTTCGAAGTGGTACTCGGCGCCGAAGTGGCCGAGGCGCTGCACTACAAGCTCGGCGACAAGCTGGTGCTGGCCCACGGCGTGGCGGTGGTCAGCCTGGTGAAACACGATGACAAACCCTTCACCGTGGTCGGCATTCTCAAACGCACCGGCACGCCGGTGGACCGCACGCTGCATATCAGCCTTGGCGGCATGGAAGCGATCCATATCGACTGGCACAACGGCGTGCCGGCCCAGGGCAAAGGCCGCATCAGCGCCGACCAGGCACGCAATATGGACCTCACCCCGCAGGCCATCACCGCGTTTATGCTCGGCCTGAACAACAAGATTTCCACCTTCGCCCTGCAGCGCGAGATCAATGAATTCCGTGGTGAGCCGATGCTGGCGATCCTGCCCGGCGTGGCCCTGCAAGAACTGTGGAGCATGATGGGCACTGCCGAAAAAGCGTTGTTTGTGATCTCGCTGTTTGTGGTGCTCACAGGGTTGATCGGCATGCTCACGGCGATCCTCACCAGCCTCAACGAACGCCGCCGCGAAATGGCGATCCTGCGTTCAGTCGGCGCGCGCCCGTGGCATATCGCGACGTTGCTGATCTTCGAAGCCTTCGCCCTGGCCTTGTCCGGCGTGATCGCGGGCCTGGGCTTGTTGTATGTGTGCATCGCCGCCTCGCGCGGGTACTTGCAGGCCAACTATGGCCTGGACCTGCCGATGGCCTGGCCGAGCGAATATGAATGGACCCTGCTCGCCGGTATCCTGGCCGCCGCGCTGTTGATGGGCAGCGTGCCCGCGTGGCGCGCCTATCGACAATCGTTGGCCGATGGCCTGTCCATACGTTTATGAGGAAGGCTCTGATGCGTCGCGCTCTGTTTGCGTTATTGCTGCTGGTGGTGGTGCCCGCCTGGGCTGAGGAACAGCCCAAGGACCTGTCCTGGCAGGAGATGATTCCGCCGGACGCACCGCCGGAAATCCCCAACATGAAACCGCTGCACGACCTGTCGAACATGGCCGATGCCTTGTCCGTCGAGGCGGCGCCAGCAGCCAAGCAAGACCTGCCTAACGCGCCGGTGGTGCAGAGTCTGGATGGCCAGCATATTCGCCTGCCGGGGTATATCGTGCCGCTGGAAGTCAGCGAGGAAGGCCGCACCACCGAGTTCCTGCTGGTGCCGTATTTCGGCGCGTGCATCCATGTGCCGCCACCGCCGTCGAACCAGATTGTGCATGTGAAAAGCGAGGTCGGCGTGAAGCTCGATGAGCTTTACCAGCCTTATTGGATCGAGGGCGCGATGCAGGTCAAGCCGTCCAGCAGCGAACTGGCCGACGCCGGTTACCAGATGGATGCCGAGAAGATTTATATCTACGAACTGCCGGAGTAGAGCTGATCGCCCTTTCATTGAGCTGAGTCAAAAGATCGCGCGGAACGATCTTTACCATTGGACGTACAACTTTTAAACGTCCTTTTGGAGCTCCCATGAACAAGTCTCTGCTCGGCGCGTCCCTCTTCGCGCTCGCCCTCGCCGCCCCTGTCGCTCACGCTCACGAAGCGGGCGACATTCTGGTTCGTGCCGGTGCAATCACCGTGAACCCGAAAGCCGACAGCGGCCACGTCAAGGTTGACCAGGGCCCATTGGCCGGCACCAACCTGGGCGGCAAGGCGACCATGAGCAGCGACACTCAGCTGGGCTTGAACTTTGCCTACATGCTCACCAACCACGTCGGTATCGAGCTGCTGGCCGCCACGCCGTTCGAGCACGACGTGAAGATCAAGGGCACGGCCCTCGGCGCCGCCAATGGCAAGCTGGGCACCCTCAAGCATCTGCCGCCGACCTTGAGCGTCGTGTACTACCCACTGGACAACAAGTCCGCCTTCCAACCCTACGTGGGCGCTGGCATCAACTACACCTGGATCTACGACGAACACGTCGGCAGTCGCGCACAAGGCGCCGGCTTCAACAACTTCAAGGCCGAGAACTCCTGGGGCTGGGCCGCGCAGATCGGCGCTGACTATATGATCAACGACAAGTGGATGATCAACGCCCAGGCGCGCTATATCGACATCAGCACCAAGGCGACGGTGGAAAACAACGCCGTGGCCCCTGGCACTCGCGCCAAGGTCAATGTGGACGTGGACCCGATGGTCTACATGGTGGGTATTGGCTACAAGTTCTAAGCAACACGCAATGTGGGAGGGGGCTTGCCCCCGATAGCGGTGGATCAGCCAATGAATCTGTTGACTGACACTATGCTATCGGGGGCAAGCCCCCTCCCACATTTGGTCCCCTGCCACATTGGGGTTTCGGGTTTTGTCAGCTATGGCGATAAAACCGATCCAGTAACGCCGGCAACCCCGCCCGCCACGCCCGTGGCTTGATGCCGAAGGTGTGAAGGATTTTCTTGCAGGCCAGCACCGCGTGCTGCGGCTCATCCGCCGCATCCGGCCGGGCCGCGTGGGCTTGGGCAGTTGGCGATTCAATGGCCAACGGGTGGAAGTTGCGCGCTTCGGTGAGGATCGCCTGGCCCAGCGCCAGCGGCGTGGTCGCCTCATGCCCGGCGTAGTGGTAAGTGCCCCATAGCGGCGCCGCGCAATCGAGTTGCTTGAGCACCGAGATGATCACCCGCGCGGCATCGTCCACCGGCGTCGGGTTGCCGCGACGGTCATCCGCCATCAGCAATTCATCGGGTTTCTCGGCCCGGGCGAGGAAGCGCCCGAGAGTGCCGTCGACGCTGTCATCCAGCAGCCAGCCAAAGCGCAGCAGCACGTGTTGCGGGCAAGTGGCGCGCACGCTCTGCTCAATGCGCCACAACGCCTGGCCACGCAGGCCCAAAGGCACCGGTTCGTCCTTTTCGCTGTAGGCGGTGGCGCGGGAGCCATCGAACACACGGTAGCTGGACGGCTGCACCAGGGTGATGTTGTGGTGCTGACACAGTTCGGCCAGGCGTTCGATGGCGAACTCCTGGGCGGCCAAGCGGGTTTCGCTGACCGCTTCGGCCTGGAACCAGTCGAAGTAGTAGGCGAGGTTGATCAACGCATCGGGACGGGTGTCGTCGAGCAATTGGGTAAGGCTCGCGGCATCCCAGCCGTCTTGGGGCGGTTTGGGTGCGAGGAAACCAATGTCTTCCTCTGCACCAAGGCGAATCAGCGCCTGCCCGAGGGCATTCCCGCCGCCCAGTAACATAAGGCGCATTCGCATAGAGTGTGCAGGCCCGGTCTGTTTGGAACGATGGCTATGGTCGGCAGGCCCGTGAGCCATGCCGCTGGCATTTGCCAGAATCGTTGCATTTTGCGGGTTTGTAGCGCAACCGTCACGGATAAAGTACGTGTTTGCAACTTGTTGGACCACGGGCTATCAATCACTAGATGAATCTTCCCGAATCAACCGACACCGCCTTGAGCGGTTTCCACCCCGCGGTCAGCGCCTGGTTCCGCGCCACGTTCGCCTCGGTGACCAGCGCCCAGGCCCAGGCATGGCCGCTGATTCGCCAGCGCCGCTCGACCCTGATCGCCGCGCCCACCGGCTCCGGCAAGACGCTGACGGCGTTCCTTGCGGTACTGGACGACCTCGTCCACCAGGGTATGGCCCACGGCGGGCAACTGCCGGATGAGACGCAGGTGATCTACGTGTCGCCGCTCAAGGCGCTCTCGAACGATATCCAGATCAACCTGCAGACCCCGCTGGCCGGGATCACCGAGCATTTGCAGGGCATGGGCTTGCCGCCGCTGGTCATCCGCACCGCCGTGCGCACCGGCGACACCGCGCAAAAAGACCGCGCGCAGATGCGCAAGCGCGCGCCGCATATCCTGGTGACCACCCCGGAATCGCTGTACGTGCTGCTCGGCTCGGACTCCGGCCGGCAGATGCTCGCCAGCACGCGCACGGTGATTGTCGATGAGATCCACGCCATCGCCGCCGGCAAACGCGGCAGCCACCTGGCGCTGAGCCTGGAGCGTCTGCAAGGGCTGTGCGCCGAGCCGCTGACCCGCATCGGCCTGTCGGCCACGCAAAAGCCTATCGAAGCGGTGTCACGCTTTCTGGTGGGCACCGGCCGTGAGTGCGCCATCGTCGATATCGGCCACGCCCGCCCCCGCGACCTGGGTATCGAAGTACCGCCGGTGCCGCTGTCGGCGGTGATGGCCAACGATGTGTGGGAGCTGGTCTACGACCGCCTTGCCGAATTGGCCCGCGAACACCGCACTACGCTGGTGTTCGTCAACACCCGGCGGCTGGCCGAACGCCTGGCCCGACATTTGAGCGAACGCCTGGGCAAGACCGCCGTGGCTGCCCACCATGGCAGCCTGGCCAAAGAGCTGCGCCTGGATGCCGAGCAACGGCTCAAGGCCGGCGGGCTGCAAGTGCTGATCGCCACCGCGTCCCTGGAGCTGGGGATTGATATCGGCGATGTCGACCTGGTGTGCCAGATCGGCTCGCCTGGGTCTATCAACGGCTTTCTGCAACGGGTCGGCCGCTCCGGCCACCAGGTGGGTGGCACGCCCAAGGGGCGCCTGTTCGCCACCACCCGCGACGACCTGATCGAGTGCGCCGCGCTGCTCGACTGCGTGCGCCGGGGTGAGCTGGACACCTTGCACATTCCAGTCGCCCCGCTGGAGGTGCTGGCACAGCAAATCATCGCCGAAGTCAGCGCCCGCGAATGGCCGGAGCAAGACCTGCTGAACCTCATCCACCGCGCCGCGCCCTACGCCGCACTGGACCAGCGCCACTACCAGGCGCTGTTGCAGATGCTCGCCGAGGGCTACAACGGTCGCCAGGGCATCCGAAGCGCCTACCTGCACCGCGATGCCCTGACCCGCACCCTGCGCGGTCGCCGTGGCGCCAGGCTGACCGCCGTGACCAGCGGCGGCACCATCCCCGACAACGCCGACTACAGCGTACTGCTGGAGCCCCAGAGCCTGAACATCGGCAGCGTGAATGAAGACTTTGCGGTGGAAAGCATCGCCGGGGATATCTTCCAGCTCGGCAATACCTCCTATCGCATCCTGCGGGTCGAGGCCGGCAAGGTGCGGGTCGAGGATGCCCACGGCCAGCCGCCGACCATACCGTTCTGGCTCGGCGAAGCGCCGGGGCGCAGCAACGAGTTGTCGTCCGCCGTGGCGCGTTTGCAGGGCCACCTGGACGCGTTGCTCGGCGCCACGCCCGGCGAGCTGCAGCCGGCCCAGGATTGGCTCACCGGCACCCTTGGCCTGAACCGCGCCAGCGCCGAGCAGATCCTCGATTACCTGGCCCGCGCACGCCTGGTCCTCGGTGCGCTGCCGTCGCTGGACACGTTGATCATGGAGCGGTTTTTCGATGCATCCGGCGGTACTCAACTGATCATCCACACCCCGTACGGCAGCCGCGTCAACCGTGCCTGGGGCCTGGCCCTGCGCAAGCGGTTTTGCCGCACGTTCAACTTCGAACTGCAGGCGGCGGCCAGCGAAAATGCAATCGTGCTGTCGCTGTCCACCAGCCACAGTTTCGAGCTGGACGAGGTATGGCGTTATCTGCACAGCCACAGCGCCGAACACATCCTGATCCAGGCCGTGCTGGATGCGCCGCTGTTCGGTGTGCGCTGGCGCTGGAATGCCGGCGTGGCCCTGGCGTTGCCGCGCTACACCGGCGGGCGCAAAGTGGCGCCGCAGATCCAGCGCATGAAAAGCGAAGACCTGATCGCCAGCGTGTTTCCCGACCAGATTGCCTGCCTGGAAAACCTCGCCGGAGAACGCGAAGTACCCGAACACCCGTTGGTGGAACAGACCCTCGACGACTGCCTGCACGAAGCCATGGACAGCGACGCCTGGCTGGCCCTGCTGCGACGCATGGAGCGCGGCGCGGTGCGCCTGATCAGCCGCGACCTGCCCGCCCCCTCGCCGATGGCTGCCGAGATTCTCAGCGCGCGGCCCTACACCTTTCTTGATGATGCGCCGCTGGAAGAACGCCGCACCCAGGCCGTGCTCAACCGGCGCTGGAGCGACCCGCAGAGCACCGACGACCTCGGCGCACTGGATGCCGACGCCATTGCCGGCGTGCGTGAAGAAGCCTGGCCGACGCCCCATGGGCTGGATGAAATGCATGAGGCGCTGATGAGCCTGGCGTGCATTGCCGCCAACGAAGTCACGCCGCAGTGGGCGCAGTGGCTGCAAGCCCTGGCCACGGCTGGGCGCGCCTATCAATTGCACAACGGCCTGTGGGTGGCAGTTGAGCGCCTGGGCTGTCTGCAGGCGATTTACCCCAACAACCTGCCGCTGCTGGCGGGCTTCGATGAGCCCTGGACCTTCGAGGACGCGGTGGTGGAAGTGCTACGCGCGCGCCTCGGCGGTTTTGGCCCGCTGACGCTGATCGAGATCGCCGCGCCCCTGGGCCTGGCGGTGGCCGACGTCACCCAGGCCCTGGCCCGGCTGGAGCAGGAAGGCTATGTGCTGCGCGGTCGCTTCAGCCCCGGCGCCACGCACGAGCAATGGTGCGAGCGGCATTTGCTGGCGCGCATTCATCGCTACACGGTCAAACGTCTGCGCCGTGAGATCGAGCCGGTGGCGTTGCAGGACTTCATGCGTTTTCTGTTCGACTGGCAGCATCTGTCCCAGAGCACTCGCGGCCAGGGCAGCGCCGTGCTGCCGAAAATTATCGGACAGTTCGAAGGCTATGCCGCCGCCGCATCCGCCTGGGACAGTGACTTGCTCAGTGCGCGTCTCAAGGATTACAGCGCCACCTGGCTCGATGAACTGTGCCGCAGCGGCAAGTGGGTATGGATGCGCCTGAGTCACAAGGCCAGCGCCATCGCGCTGCGCAGTACCCCGGTGGTGCTGCTGCCGCGCAGCCAGGTGGGGTTATGGAGCGGGTTGACTGAGCCTGGCGACAGCACGACGCTGTCGCCGAAGGCGCAAAAAGTCCACCTGGCCCTGCGCGAACACGGTGCGCTGTTCTTTGATGAGCTGGTGCAGGAGGCGCATCTGCTGCGCAGCGAACTGGAAACCGCCCTGCAGGAGCTGGTGGGCGCGGGCCTGGTCAATGCCGACAGCTTCGCCGGCCTGCGCGCCCTGACCACGCCAGCCAGCAAACGCCAGGCACGTAGCAGCCGGCGCGGGCGTGGGGCGTTTATCGGCGGCATGGACGATGCCGGGCGCTGGGCGCTGATCCGCCGCCCTGCCACCGCCGCCGGCCCACACTCGGCGGAGACACTTGAACACGTGGCGATGACTTTGCTGCGCCGCTATGGCGTGGTGTTCTGGCGGATACTCGAGCGCGAGGCGGACTGGCTACCGAGCTGGCGCGAGTTGCTGCGCACCTTTCACCGGCTGGAGGCACGGGGTGAGATTCGCGGCGGGCGGTTTGTCAGCGGGTTGGCGGGTGAGCAGTTTGCCTTGCCTGAGGCGATCCCATTGCTGCGCGAGGTGCGGCGCAGGCCCCATGACGGGAGTTTGATTGCGGTGTGTGGGGCGGACCCGTTGAACCTGGTGGGAACCTTGCTGCCGGGCGATAAAGTGCCGGCAGTGAGTGGCAACCGCATTGTGTATCGGGATGGCTTGCCGGCGGCAGTGATGGTCGGCGGCAAGCAGCAGGTGCTGGTGGAGGTTGATCAGCAGGCGGTGCAGGAGAAGCTGATCAGGCATTGAGGGCCCCATCGGGGGCAAGCCGAATCGTCGCACCGCCCCTCCCACATTTTGATCTGTGAACACATTCAAGTGTGGGAGGGGGCTTGCCCCCGATAGCGTCCGCCCAGGCACCACCTACCCCGAGGTACGCGGCTGCTCGGTAATCGCCACCGCCTCCGGCTCCCCGCGCTTGGGCAACAAAACCTGCTGTGGATAAGTTTGCGCGAAATGCACCTCATCACAGTTATCCACAAGCTTTTTGAGCCGCTGGTTAAACGCACGGCTCACCGCATACTGCCCGCCCGACACAGTCCGGAACTGCGCGGTGAGCACCACGCCGTTAAGGTCCATTTTGTCGACGCCGAATACCTCCAGCGGCCCTTGCAGGTTGTACTTGAGGAACACGTCGTCGCGGATCGACTGGCCGGCCTCGCGGATCAGCTCCACGGCCTTGTCCACGTCGGTGTCGTAGGTGAACTGTACCGAGAAGAACGCATAGGCAAATTGCCGCGATTGGTTGGTCACCGCCTTGATCTGCCCGAATGGCACCGAGTGCACAAAACCCTTGCCGTCGCGCAGGCGCAGGGTGCGGATGGTCAGGCCTTCGACCGTGCCGGCGTGGCCGGAGTCGAGCACCACCCAGTCGCCGATCGACAGCGTGTCTTCAATGATGATGAACAGGCCGGTGATCACATCCTGCACCAGTTGCTGGGAGCCGAAACCGATGGCCAGGCCGACCACCCCGGCACCCGCCAGCAGCGGTGCCACGTTGATGCCCAGGTTGGCCATGGTGGTGATCGCGCAGATCACCACCAGGATGATTTTTATCGCATTACGCAGCAGCGGCAGGATGGTCTTGACCCGCGTGCTGGGCTGGCGGCTGGAGCGTTTGTTTACCGGCGGTTTCAGCGCTTCCTGGATCGCGGTGTCGAGCACCACCCAGAACAGCCAGGTCATCAGCAGGATCAGGCCGATGCTGCTGAGTGAATCGCTGATCGCCCGGCCCACCGAGTTGCGCTGCGCAAACTCGAACAGCGACACCCCCCATATCCGCCCGAGAATCTCGATAAAGGCAATCGCCATGACGATGCGCAGGATCGCGTGCAACAGGCTGAGAAAGCGCTCCTTGTAAGCGCTGCTGCGCTGGACCGCCACCTGGCTGCGCGACTTGAACAGGTGCTGCAACACCGTGCTGAGGAACACCGTGCCAATCAACAGCAGCGTGGTGAACAGCGCGCACCGCAGGGCTTTCTGGTTATCGTCGCCGGCGCCGATCAGGTTGATCGCCGAGACCAGCACCATCAACAGGATCGGCCAGTACCACAGCCCGGAAAACACCCGCAGCGATTGCTGCAATGCCGGGTGTTTAAGGCGCGAGGCCAACGGCCGATTACGGATCAGATGCGCCACCGGACGGCGCAGGCGCACCACCAGCACGCCAAAGATCACCGCCGCGAACAGGCCGGTAAATACCGCGATGCTGCTGGTGATATTACCGCCCAGCTGGCGCGCGATCTGCGGGCTGGTCAGCGCGTCACTGAGGGCCGCGAGGAAGCCGATCAGGAACAGCGGCTTGGGGCAGTAGTCGCGAATAATCTGCACCGCCGGGCGTTTGTGGCCGACGTTAAACATAACGATGACGCACAGCAGCATGGAGGTGGAAAAAATCCCGCTACTGGTGGCGTAGGCAAAACACAGTGCCAACGCGCGGCCAATGGACGTGGGTAAAAAATGGCTGACGGACAAGGTCAGCGGCAGGCAGATCAGCGCGGGGATCGTGTAAGGCAGCACATACCCGAGCACTGCAAGCAGGCGTTTGCGCCGTTCGAAGAAGCTGCGTCGGCCCAGCCGCTGCACGATAAACCGCCCGAGCAGCGTCAACAGCGTAAATGCACCGACCCATACCCCGGACAGCAGCAGGAAGTCGCCGGCCACACTCCACGGCGAGCGCTCCGTCGTCTGGTTGACCAACCGCCCGACTTCATCCGCCGCGCGGTCGGCACGCAGGCGCCACTCATCGATCAGGTTCTGGTTGAGGTCCAGCTTCTGCTGCACATCGTCAATGCTGGAGCTGATGGCTCCCAGCAGACCGCCTTCCACCAGCAATTCCGGCTTGGCCGGCGCTTCAGGTTCGGGCGCGGCGGCCGCGGCGTGCAGTGCGCCGCTGCCACACAACAGCAGCGCGCCGAGCAGTAATGCAGTCTTTAGATTCGGCAAAACTCCGGGCTCCTTCAGCTGGGTGTGTAAGAAACTGACGGGTTTGAGCCCTGATCGTTCCCCTGCTTTGGGATCTTTGACTTGCTGGCAACTATCAAATGCCCATATCGGTATTTTTCCGCACAAGCCAAAACCCGACACTGCGCTCCTGATTGAAACCCACCGGAGTTGCAGCCATGCCCATTGCCTTGCTCGCGCTGACCCTCAGCGCTTTTGCCATCGGGACGACCGAGTTCGTCATCGTTGGCCTGTTACCCACTATCGGCGCCGACCTTGGCGTTGACCTGCCGTCCGCCGGCCTGCTGGTGAGCCTCTACGCCCTGGGCGTGGCCATCGGCGCGCCGGTACTCACCGCCCTCACCGGCAAGGTGCCGCGCAAGCTCCTGCTGCTGTCGCTGATGGTGTTGTTTACCCTCGGCAACCTGCTGGCCTGGCAGGCTCCGAGCTATGAATCGCTGGTGCTGGCGCGGATTGTCACCGGCCTGGCCCACGGGGTGTTTTTCTCGATTGGCTCAACCATCGCCACCAGCCTGGTGCCCAAGGAGAAAGCCGCCAGTGCGATTGCCATCATGTTTACCGGGCTGACCGTGGCACTGGTCACCGGCGTGCCGCTGGGCACGTTTATCGGCCAACACTTCGGCTGGCGCGAAACCTTCCTCGCCGTGTCGGCCCTGGGGGTGCTCGCGTTTATCGGCAGCCTGATCTATGTGCCGAAAAACATCGCCCACAGCAAACCCGCGTCGTTGCTGCAGCAGCTGCAAGTGCTCAAGCAACCCCGGCTGTTGCTGGTGTACGCCATGACCGCCGTCGGCTACGGCGGCTCGTTTATCGCGTTTACCTTCCTGGCGCCGATCCTTCAGGACATTTCCGGTTTCAGCGCCGGCACGGTCAGCCTGGTATTGCTGGTGTATGGCATCTCGGTGGCCGCCGGGAATATCTGGGGCGGCAAGCTGGCAGATAAACGCGGGCCGATCAGCGCGCTGAAAATCATCTTCGCGTTGCTGGCTGCAGTGTTGTTTGTACTGACCTTCACCGCCGGCAACCCTTGGCTGGCCCTGGCCACCGTGCTGGTATGGGGCGCGGTCGCCTTCGGCAACGTGCCGGGCCTGCAGGTGTATGTGGTGCGCCAGGCGGAGCATCACACGCCAAACGCGGTGGACGTGGCCTCGGGCCTGAACATCGCGGCGTTCAACCTGGGAATCGCCGGGGGCGCGTGGGCCGGTGGTTTGATCGTGGCGCATATGGGGCTGATCCACACCGCTTGGATTGGCGGCCTGGTGGTGTTGGTGGCCCTGGCGCTGACGGCCTGGAGTGGTCGACTGGATCGGTTGGGGCCGGTGTATGCCGAGTCGTCGAGTCGTGTCATGGTAGGTCACTGATTCGACCGCAACACAGATCAAATGTGGGAGCGGGCTTGCTCGCGAAAGCTGAGTGTCAGTCAACAGAACCATTGACTGATACACCGCATTCGCGAGCAAGCCCGCTCCCACATTTGGAAGGTGTACCGTCTGTAGGAAGGTGGAAACTTTCAAGCAAAAATCGCAGTCAGCCATAAACGGGGGCCAGGCCCCCACTTCTTTCACAGGAGCAATCATGGCTGCGATCCCCGACTGGGTACCCATCACCCCCAGCGTCGCCATCACTCGCTTCACGGTGCTGACGGTCAATATCCACAAGGGCTTCACCGCCCTGAACCGGCGTTTCATCCTGCCCGAGCTGCGTGAAGCAGTGCGCAGCGTGGGCGCCGACATGGTGTTTCTGCAGGAAATCCACGGCAACCACGAGCGTCACCCGCAGCGCTACAGCGATTGGCCGAACATGCCGCAATACGAATTCCTCGCCGACAGCATCTGGCCGCAGTTCGCCTACGGGCGCAATGCGGTCTACCCGCATGGCGACCACGGCAATGCGCTGCTGTCGAAATTCCAGATCGTGCGCTACGACAATCTCGACATCTCCCAAAGCGGCCACGAAAACCGTGGCCTGCTGCATTGCGTGTTGCGCCTGCCCGGCAGCGGTAAGGAGGTGCATGCGATCTGCATCCATCTGGGCCTGCGCGAGGTACATCGCCAACAGCAATTGCGCCTGCTGGAGCAGCGCATCAGTGAAATCCCGGCCGATGCGCCACTGGTGGTCGCCGGGGATTTCAACGACTGGCGCCAGCGTGCCGACCTCAGCCAAAGCGGCCTCACCGAAGTGTTCGTGCACACCCACGGCAAGCCACCACGCACCTTCCCGGCGCGTTTGCCGTTGCTGCCGCTGGACCGTATTTATGTGCGCAACCTGAAGATTCATAACCCTCGGGTGCTTACCACCCGCCCCTGGTCCCATCTGTCCGACCATGTGCCGCTGTCGGTGGAGGTTGAGTTATGAACGTTGCGGTAGAACACATCGCCACCGACCAGCCGCCGGACGACGCCAAGGCCCGCGACCTGGATTACGGCTGGCAGCGCGACAACAGCGTGGAGCTGCTGGAGAACGGCGAGGCTTACTTCCCCAAGGTGTTCGAGGCGCTGCGCGGTGCCCGGCGCGAGATCCTGCTGGAGACCTTTATCCTCTTCGAGGACAAAGTCGGCACGGAGCTGCACGGCATCCTGATCGAGGCCGCGCAACGCGGGGTCAAGGTGGTGGTGAGCCTGGATGGTTTTGGTTGTGGCGAGCTGAGCCCGGGCTTTCTCGGCGCGCTGGCAGACGCCGGGGTGACGGTGCAGATGTTCGACCCCGCGTCCAAGACCCTGGGGGTTCGCACCAACTGGTTTCGCCGCCTGCACCGCAAAATCGTGGTGGTGGATGCGACGGTTGGGTTTATCGGCGGGATCAACTTTTCCGCTGACCACCTGGGGGATTTCGGCCCCGAAGCCAAGCAGGATTACGCGGTGCAGGTGGTGGGCCCGGCGGTGGCCGACCTGCATCATTTTGCCCTGGCCCAAAGTGGCCGCCCGGTGCGCACGCGGCGCGGTTGGCGGCGGCGCCAGCAACGGCCTGCGTTGTGGGCGGACGATAGCAGCGACGGCCAGGTGCGCCTGATTTACCGCGACAATATCCAGCATCGCGACGACATCGAAGAGGCGTACATCCACGCCTTGAGCCAAGCCCGACAACGCGTAGTGATCGCCAACGCGTACTTTTTCCCCGGCTACCGCCTGCTGCGCGAAATCCGCAACGCCGCGCGGCGCGGCGTGCAGGTGCAACTGATCATGCAAGGCCAGCCCGACGTGCTGTTGGCCAAGCTGGCCGCGCGCATGCTTTACGATTACCTGCTCAAGGACGGCGTGGTGATTCACGAGTATTGCCAGCGCCCGCTGCACGGCAAAGTCGCGTTGGTGGATGACGACTGGAGCACCGTGGGCTCCAGTAACCTCGACCCGTTGAGCCTGGCGCTGAACCTGGAGGCCAACGTGCTGATTCGCGACCGGGCGTTCAATCAACAGCTGTATGAACGCCTGGAAGCGCTGGCGAAAAACCATTGCCAGACCATGCCGGAGAACCGCAAGCCGCGCCTGTGGTTATGGCGCTTGACCGTGGGGTTCCTGGTGTTCCATGTGATGCGCCATTTTCCCGCATTGACCGGCTGGCTGCCCGCGCACAAGCCGCGCTTGCAGCCGGTAGAGGGCCATGTCAATGAGCGCTGAGCGCTTCAAGCGCTGGAAGAAGCCGCTGACCGTGGCGTTCTTCCTGCTGCTGATCGTGCTGTTCACCCTGCTCGCCCGACGCATTGATTGGAGCGAAGTATTCCAGACCTTGGGCGACTTCAAGGTGCGCACGCTGATCATCGCCAGCGCGCTTACGTTGTGCAGTTTTATCGTCTACGCCTGCTTCGACCTGATCGGCCGCACCTACATTCGCCAACCCTTGCGTTGGAAGCAGATATTGCCGGTGGGGTTTATCAGCTATGCGTTCAACCTCAATCTCAGTGCCTGGGTCGGCGGCATCGCCATGCGCTATCGGCTGTATTCGCGGTTGGGGGTGAGCACCAGCAATATCGCCAAGATTCTTGGCCTGAGCCTGGCCACCAATTGGTTTGGTTACATGGCATTGGCCGGTGTGGTGTTCAGCAGCGGGCTGGTGACGATGCCGCCAGGCTGGAAAGTCAGCAGCGCGGCCTTGCAGGGGATTGGCGCGCTATTGGTGCTGGCGAGCCTGGGCTACCTGGCGGCGTGCCGGTTTTCGACAAAACGCGCGTGGTCGATTCGCGGCATCGAAATCAACCTGCCGTCGCTGCGCATGGCCTGCCTGCAACTGGCACTCGGCGCCCTGAACTGGTCGCTGATGGCCGCGGTGATTTTCACCTTGCTGCCGGCCAAGCTGGACTATCCCTTGGTGCTGGGCGTGCTGCTGATCAGCGCGATTGCCGGGGTGGTCACCCACATCCCCGCCGGGCTCGGCGTGCTCGAAGCGGTGTTTATTGCGCTGTTGCAACACGAAGCCTCACGCGGCAGTTTGCTCGCCGGGCTGATCGCCTACCGGGCGATCTACTTTATTGTGCCGCTGCTGATCGCGCTGGTGATGTACGTCGGCGTGGAGGCCAAGGCCAAGGCGTTACGAGTGAAGAAGGCGCCTGCCTGAACCACGCCAGTGGCAAACGGGCTTGTGTGCCGAGCGGGCCCTTTTGTGGGGAGCGCGCTTGTGTAGCGAGCGGGCTTGTGTGGCGAGCGGGCTTGCCCGCGTTGGGCTGCGAAGCAGCCCCAGTAAAAACGCCGAAATTCTTCCTGAATGACCTCAGCGTCTGGTTTGGGGCCGCTGCGCGGCCCAACGCGGGCAAGCCCGCTCGCCACAAGGGCCCACTGCCCACAGATTTAGTGTGCGCCTGGAGGTTATCGGGCCTGGATGATGCTCAACCGCTCGCCCACGACCATTTCGGTAATCCAGTCCACCAGGATCGAGGTGTAGGCTTGCTGGGACACCGGGTCACTCAAGGAGTGGTCGGCGCCATCAATGATGCGGTGCGTCAGGGAATGGGTCTGCTGGCATGCGGCGCGGTAACTCATGATGGTGGCATGGGGCACGTGGTCATCGGTTTCCGATTCGACGATCAGCACATCACCGGTAAATTTGGCGCAGGCATGCAGGGCACGATTGGTTTCGGCGTGCACCAGGGTGCTGCGGTAATCCAACAAGTCGACTTTATCCAGGTCGCGCTTGGGCTTGAGCCATTCCTGGTCGCGGTACAGCGCCGGCACGCGCAGCGCCAGCCAGCGCACCGGGCGCAATGAGGTGAGGATCGCTGCCAGGTACCCGCCGTAACTGGTGCCCACCACCGCCACCGCCGAGGTGTCGATGGCCGGGTGGGAGAGCAGCCGGTCGTAGGCCGCCAGCAGGTCGCGCAGGTTGTCTTCGCGGGTAACCCGCGACAACGGAATGCCGGTGCCGGCATGCCCACGCAGGTCGAAGGTCAGGCACACGCAGCCGAGGCCGGCGATGCCTTTGGCGCGTTCCAGGTCGCGCTCCTGGCTACCGCCCCAGCCGTGCACGAACAGCACACCCGGCACTTTGGATTTAGGGCTCAGGAACGTCCCGCTCATCTGTTCGTCGTCGATATCGATCGCAATGCTTTCGCTTCTAGCCGTCATAAGATTTAACCGTCACGTACTTGAGAAGAAAGTCGCTGTTTTCCGCCGGGCCGCGATACACCTCGATGGCATCCGCCGGCAGCGCCTGGTCCACGTAGGTTTCCACCGAAGACACATGAATGGCTTTGAGGCCGGGATGGTTGATGAAACTTTGCAGCGCCGCGACTTCCGCGCTGCTGGCCCCGCCCATGCGCCAGGATTGTTCGAGCACGCCACTGCGGCGCTGGCCGTCGCTGGCCAGGCCTTGGGCGATGTCGTAGTTACGCCGCGAGGCGTAGAAGCCAGGGTAGGCCTCGTCTGCAGCGGCGTCGAATACCTGGGCCTGCTCGATGGCCAGGCGGACGTCATCGGGCAGGTCGAGTTTGAGCAACGCTTCATAGTCACCCGGCACCACCAACAGGTCGGAGCCGCCGTACACCTCGTCGCCATGCCCGTCCTGGGTCAGGTATTGCTCGCCGCAGTAGCTGAACACGTGATCGCCGATAAAGCTTTGGCCCACGCTATGGGTGATCACCTCACGCAGGTCCTGCTCCAGCACCACACCGTCGCTGAACAGTTTCGCCGCGTCGGGCCGCGCCAGCAGTGCCGCGAATTCATCCAGGCTGTGGATAACTTCCTGACCACGCCCGGCGCAGGCGTGCACCGGTTTCAAGCGGATCGGCCCGCTGTAGAGCAGGCGCGTGGCGGCTTCCCGGGCATCCTCAAGGGCAAATACGCTGAGGCCGTCCAGCACCACATCGCGCACGCGCTCACAAAACTTCGACGACCAGCCTTCCGGCGTAGTGGCGTCTGGGCCGAGCACCCCGTGGCTGATGGCCTTGGTGCAAATGAAGTCGTGGTCCACATACCCGCCCCACAGGTCTTCGGGGCCTTTGATATTCAGCGCGCGAGCCTGGGCCGGGCCCACCAGGGTTTGCGTCGGCAACAGGTACAGGTCGCGGCCGGCGTGCTTGTGGGGGTCATAACTGCCGCCGAATTTAAGCCCCAGGATCTGCGCCAGCCAGCGCGCCAGGGCGAGGTTGGTGTCCACCTCGTGCTGGGGCGCGCCGTCTCGCGTGGAGTGGGCAACCACTTGTTTCTTGCGTTGAATCGGGGTCATGCGTTCCCCTTGGCCAGCCTGCCATGTGTGTAACAGCAGAGCTGCAGGGATCAGGCCAAGGCGCTTTCAAGGCGGATGGTTTTGAAATCAAGCGGTTACCGAAAAACCGATGGCAGTTGGCCTGTTTGATTCTGCACGACGCCGCCTTATCAGCACGGCGTTCTGCACGATTCACACGCCAAAACGGCTGCGGTAATCACTCGGCGCCAGCCCGGTGATTTTCTTGAAGGTGGCGCGGAAGGCGCTCGGGTCCTGATAACCCACGGTCCAGGCAATATGGTCGATGGTGCCGTTGGTAAACTCCAGCATCTGCCGTGCCTTGCCCACCCGCAGGTGCTGGCAGTACTCGGTGGGTTTCAACCCGGTGGCAATGCGAAAGCGCCGCAGGAATGTGCGCGCCTCCAGGCCCGCCTCCTGCGCCATCGCCGCCACCGACACATCCACCGCGCCGCTGGCTTGCAGCCAATGCTGAACCTTGAGAATGGCTGCATCGCCATGCCCGAGGATCGGCGCAAAGTTGCTGCCGCACTGGCTGGCACTGTCGCTGTGTTCGATCACCAAAAAGCGCGCAGTGTCGGCGGCGATACTTGGGCCCATCAGGCGGTCCACCAGGCGCAGGCCCAGTTCGGACCAGGCCATCAGCCCGGCGGTGGTGATCAGGTCGCCGTCATCGACAATCGGTTTGTCCGCCTCCAGGCGCACCGCCGGGAAACGCACGGCAAAGGCGCTGGCAGACGACCAATGGGTGGTGGCGCTGCGCCCGTCCAGCAAGCCGCTGCGCGCCAGCATGATCGAGCCGATGCACACGCCGCCCAGCACGGTACCCGCCGCATGTTGCTGGCGGAGCCACTCCAGTAACGCGGGCGGTGTTTGCGCTTCGCTGAACTCACCGATGGACGGCGGCACCAGCACAGCCATCAGGGGTTGGTCGGGGCCGGGCTGGCTGTCGAATACCTTGGTTGGCGTGCCGTCGTTATTGACCTGCCAGTGGCTGACCCGCAGCAGCGGCAACTGCGCGGACCGATGCTCGGCGGCGATCCGGTTGGCCACTCCAAACAGGTCGGTCAAACCATGCACCGCAGCCAGTTGCGCCCCCTGGTAGATCAACACACCCAACTCAACCACGGCCATTGTCAGTTTTCCCCCTGTTATTGTCGGTGCAGCCAATGCCCGGCGTCGGCGCCAGCTAAGATACTGGGCCCATCAACCCATCACGAGGCAATACCCATGGCCAAGCAAGCGCTCATCCTAATCGATATCCAGAACGACTACTTCCCCCAGGGCAAGTGGCCGCTTGCCGGCGTGGACGCTGCGGCGGACAAGGCGGCGCAGGTGCTGCAGGCGTTTCGCAAAGCGGGTGATGCGGTGATTCACGTGCGCCATGAGTTCACCGCTGAGGACGCGCCGTTCTTCACGCCAGGTTCCGAGGGCGCACATCTGCATGCCAAGGTATTGAACGAGGGCGATGAACCGGTGGTGCTCAAGCATTTTGTGAATTCGTTTCGCGAAACAGGCCTGCGCACGTTACTCGAACAACGCAGCATCACCGACCTGGTGGTGGTCGGCAGCATGAGCCATATGTGCGTCGACGCCGTGGTGCGGGCCGCAGCAGACTTGGGCTACACAGTCACGGTGATTCATGACGCGTGCGCCACCCGTGACCTGGAATTCAATGGGCAGGTGATTCCCGCCGCGCAGGTGCATGGCGCGTACATGGCGTCGTTGGCGTTTGGCTATGCGGGCGTGGTGTCGGCGGATGAATACTTGCAGGCACAAGCGGCGGCCGCTTGACCGCCACGCGTGGGGTTTAGCGGGTGGCGACAATGAACAGGCGGGGGAATGGCAGCAGTACACTGCCATCGGCCAGGGCTGGGTAAGCCTGGGTAATCCGCGCCTGATACTCGCGTAGGAAAGCGGCTTTTTCATCGTCGCCCAACGGCGCGAGAAACGGCCGCAATGCCGAAGCCTTGAACCACTCCACCACGGCGGCATGATCGGCCAGCGGGTGCAGGTAGGTGGTGCGCCACACATCCACGCTGCTGCAATGCTTGCTGAGCAATTCGTAGTAGTAGCTCGCGGCGTGCCGCTCATTGTGTTTGACCGCGCCGATCTTGGCCGACCACGGGCCCTCGGCGGCCACTTCGCGGGCCAGCCGGTGGGCAGGCTCGTCGAGGTTATCCGGGGTTTGCACCGCCAGCGTGCCGCCCGGTGTCAGTTGGTTGACCAGGTGCGGATAGAGCGTGGCATGGTCCGGCAGCCATTGCAGGGAGGCATTCGCCAGGATTACATCGAAGTGTTGCTCGGGGCTCCAGGCGCCAATATCCGCCAGTTCAAAGCTGAGCGCGGGCAGGCGTTTGCGCGCGTCGATCAGCATGTCGTCAGAGCTGTCCATCCCAGTGACGTGGGCGTGCGGGAAACGCTCGGCCAGCACCTGCGTGGAATTGCCGGGGCCGCAACCCAGGTCGACGGCGGTGCGTACCTCGCCCTGGGGAATCGCCGCCACCAAGTCACGGACGGGGCGAGTGCGCTGTTGTTCAAACATCGTGTACTGCTTGGCGGACCAGGTCATCACGGCTTTCCTTCTTTTTCGAGGTTGGCTAAAGCCTAAATCTTGTGAGCCATGAGAACAAATGCCAGGATTGGCAACCTCCCATACCTTAAAAGTATTCCTATGTTGGAGCTTCGCCAACTCAAAGCCTTCGTTGCCATTGCCGAAGAAGGCTATATCACCCGGGCGGCCGAACGCCTCGGCATGCAGCAACCACCATTGACGCGGTTATTGCAAAGCCTGGAAGCCGAGTTGGGCGTGGTTCTGATGGAGCGCCTGCCCCGTGGCGTACGGCCCACCACCGCCGGGTTGGCCTTGCTGGATGAGGCCCGTGAAGTCCTGGCGCGCGTCGACGCTGTTGCCGAAGTGGTGCAGCGCGCCGCGCGCGGCGAACGAGGCCGGTTGGCCATCGGGTTTACCAGCTCGGCCGCCTTGCACCCGTTTGTGCCCAGCGTATTGCGATTGTTTCGCGAAACCTTCACCGGCGTTTCGGTAGTGCTGGAGGAAGCCGGCACCGGCGAACTGCTGGACGCGTTGGTGCACGAAAAACTCGACGCGGCGTTTATCCGCTCGCCGCTCAGCGGAACTCAGTCGCTGCAGGACGAACCGATCCTGGTGGAGCCAATGTTGCTGGCGCTGCCCACCGATCATCCGCTGGCCCGCGACTCGGCCGCTCCCCTGCCCTTGGCGGCGTTGGCGACCGAATCCTTCGTGCTGTATCGCCGTCGCGTGGGGCTGGGTTTGTATGACGCGATTCTGGTGGCCTGCCGTGAAGCGGGATTCAGCCCGCAAGTGGTCCAGGAAGCACCGCGCATGACCGCCACCTTGAGCCTCGTGGCCGCGGGCCTGGGGGTGTCCATCGTGCCGGCGTCGATGCAGCGCCTGCGCGGCGATGGCATCGTCTACCGGGAACTGACGGAGTGCCAGAGCCTGGTGGCGCCGCTACACCTGGCCACCCGCAAGGATGACGGCTCGGCCGTGTTGCGACGCTTCAAGGAAATGGTCATAAGCGCAGCCTCGAAGGACGCCTGACCACTGCCAATAAAAAACCCCCGAGGCTTTCGCCAGCGGGGGTTTTGCACGTTCCGGGGGTTAGCCCTTAGAACGGGAAAGGACGACTGAGACCTAAGGTGTAAAGTTTTTAACCATACTGCTCAGAGAGTTAACAGCATATTAGCACTTATCAATACCGCTTTCTGTGAAGTTTCCATAAAAAAACGGTTATATTTTACACGGTCGTTGAAATGACAACTGATGAGAGGTAACGAAGATTACCGGGGGTACGCAGACAAATCGAGCCCGCGGGCTGAGCAAATTAAGCATCTAAATCCCCGCGCATTGAATGCTCTTTACCATGCTCATACCAAGCGGCATGGACTGGTTATGTGGATGAGCATGAAAGCTGTAATGAAAAAAATAACAACTTAGCACTTAAGACCTAAACCCCGAAAAACCAAGCTAATCATCGATATAGGATTCACCGGTCAACAGTAATGAATAAAGGGTTGGAGTAGAGCGTCTTAGTTCCTCAATTGATGCAACATAGCGTTTCGGTTCCGAATGAGGGAGCGCTACTCCATACTTGGCATTCAGGTCACTAGGTTTCATTTCGAAACAAGCTAACCCTGCACCAAGAGTCATCAACTTACTTCCCAATGGCGAAACTACTAACTTACACCCACCAAGAATACGCATGCTATCTTTATATCGATTCATTGCAGTTAAAAGCTGTCGATACGCCTCAAATGGATTAGATTCGTGGACGTAAAATATATTAGTAGTAGGTGTAGATCGGGCATCGAAAAGAACTTCAGAGTATTCTACAAGCAAATTATCTGCTCGTCTTGGGTCTTTAGAGGGATGTGGTAGAATGGGACAAATCTCGGCCGAGTCAGGTATTTCAGCTAATTCAATTATTTTTTGCATTTGTTGTGATCGATTTTCGCCGAGAAAGGGAAACCAGACAATCGGCCAATCTCTTGCGCTTTCCACATGCATCGCTCCAGCAAACCCAGGCACGTAAATCAAATCATTACTGGGGTCTTCTGCCTTAATCAAACCATCTAATCGAGCATCCTCCGCAACTAAAACCTGGAAATTAACCCGATTAGCTGCAAGAGGGCTACCACTAGAATCATCAAACTTGTTAGGAATCAATTTATTGAGAATATTCGTCAATAAAGATAAATATAGCACTCGGGGCATCGCACTAATATCAAGAACAATATCCGTATGCCCATCTATCATACCCAGTATTTCTTTAACACCGCGCGAAAGTGCGATTCCGGAGCTAATATCTTCATCACCAACAGTGCCTATTGAAACCTCCTCAATTGTAGCATTAGGAAAGAAGGATGTTTTCAGAGCATTAGTGTTTTCAGCAGTGATGGCCACAACATCGACATCAAGCTCATAATCAGCTAGTTCAACAAGGATAAGTTTTGACTTATTAATCCTAACCTTAGCAGACGTCAAACCACTGACGAAACGTTCCATCACTATACGTCCGCGAACATCAAATCCCCTACCGGCGATATAAACCACATCGACCTTAGTATTTGTATACAGGCTGTCCCAAAGCTCATCAACCTTACTTCCCTGCCGAAATACATAATGATCCCAAAGCATATTAGCATCCTACTTAATATTGGTAAGTTTTCTTTGGGAACCTTTGGGACCCCTTTCCATCCATTCGTACAACTGCATACTGCTCACTGACTGCCACCCGCCTTGCTGCAATGGCAAGCCGTATAGCGCACAGAGTGTTCTATTAAGGTAGAAAATTGTGCCAGCATCCCGGTTCACAGACGCAGAGCTAGACTTGGCAACTAATAAATTCTCTGCAGAGCATTCGGCAAGTACACGCAGGAGGACCGCAGCTTTTTCGCCAAGTCCGGAAAGACCACTTTTGAGCCTGTGGAGCTCCAGCTGTGAAAGACGTACCCCGGTCACACCAGGCGCATATGGAGCAGTAGGAGCGAACGTTTTTTCCCTACAAAAAGCCCCAATACTATCTAGCAAACGCTGTGCACGCAGACCTTCAGTATGGTTTTTTGGGATGAATTCCCATTTACGCTTTGCAGCATCAGTTAATAGCTTTTCTTGCTCTCGTGGCGTGAGCGTCAAATCTGGCTTTCGGATAATTTGCTTATTTTGCATTCCGACAAATAGAGCAGCGGCTAATGACAACAGCTCTTCGACGTTGGATGTAGCCATTGTGAACAACTTATCCATCCCGAAATAATAAGGTATCCCCAGTTCCTCGTGAATAAATATCTCTACCGCGCCCCTTACTGCAGATACATCTCTGGACGCAAAGTCATCCGTTGACAATTCCAGATCAAAAGACAATTGACGCTTAGATTCCTCGCGAGCAACTAGTATTCTAATTGAAAACAGTTCAACCAAAGCATCATAACTACCATTACTAATTAACTCATCAGCCCTAGTTAACCAAGTAGCATATCGTAACATATCACTAATTCTTTGTGACTCTTTCTTAAACTCGGCAATACCACGCTGAATTTCTTCCTTAACCTCCGCTAGTACTAACTCCTCACGAAGATAATGCGGAAATGATTTTGATGCTACAAGTTCTTGCATGAGCATTCGGCGGTCTAAAATGCTTTTAGCAAACTGGGCAAACTGGTGACTTCCCTTCGAGCCACTCCACATTTCTTCCAACGTATACTCATTTACATCTCTTCCACGCCTTGAGCCTTGGGACAGGAGTTCATCACCAAGTGACACGGTCCTTTCAGCCAACCAAACCGGAACGCCATTCCTTTGGACGGCTAGTTCATCAATTAACAAGGTTCTCTGTTTACGTCTTAACTTATGTAAATCGTCAATCATCAGCAATCGTTTAGTTGCCACCACCTCGCCATTTAAAATGAATTTCACCGCATCTAGCCACAACACTCCTTCAAACTGCAGATGCGAAGGCATATCTGCTGAACTGTCTCCAACGAACGCATCTAACTGTGCATATACTTTCTGTTCATGGAGCTCGGCCCAGCACAGCAGCTCGAATGCATTTTCAGCTACAGGTATGCCGCGAAGTTTCGAGCTCATATCTGAGTAATCAAGACCAACTGATTGCAGATCCTGCTCAGATGGAAAGTCAAGCAATACAGCTAAGTTCCTTAACGTCCTGAGCACTATCCTGCAGTCTAATAATGCCCTGAACAGTCCGGATTGATTGAGATCTGCACCCGGCGGCAAATCCGCATACCCAGATGCACACGAAAGTAGTATGCCAAGGAATTGAGGGCTATTGATATCGTCCAGGACCCCTCGATCTACAAGCTTCTGAAAAGACTCGTGCATCTCTTCTTGCCTGCGAGCCTGCCAAAAACCGCGGAGAGCTGTAGGAGTAAATGCCCTAAGAAGAGTTGTCTTTCCCGCCCCGGGCGCACTTCGGAACACATGGACTCCACCCTCAAAAGCCTCTCCAGGAAGCTTTTCCAAAATTTTTGGCGAAAAAAGCCTCACAAAGTCAAGATCAGATGTAGTCCTTTCAGACATACGCTCAAGAAAAGGGTTTGTATTGTATGCCATCAGAATTCTCTATGCCGACTGACGCGAGGAAATAATCCGAATGGTTTATAATTCTCAGGTCCCCAAAACATATAAATCGAGTTATTTGGAGAGTTATGAGATAAGACAATCGGTAATGCGCAAGCAGCGAATCCCATCCGCGCATCATCCGTCCCACCAACAGCTATGTGTTTATCAGACGCCCTACTATCGTAATACTTTTCTAACTTAAGTAAATTTGCGATGTCCGTATCTGGGTCATTAGTTAGTGAATATTCAGGCTCAATCGGAAACAAAACCTTCACCTGAACAGATTTATATCCATTCTCGGACGTAAAGCGCTCAGACCAGTATTCAATGTGATCAATAGCTTGTCGGGTGGCAGTATATAACAACAAAAAAACCTCGTAATGATGAGGGTCGATCAAGTCACCTTTGTAAAGCCTTTCAAATATTTTCTTTATTTTTCCTTTGTACTTCCCTGAAGCGCTATCGTATCGAATATAAGTATTACCACTTCCCGAAAAATCATCTAGAAGCCAAATCAGGTTAAAACGCGACTTATCCTCCTTTTTACCAATTTCCTTCAGCGCAGCGTCTAAAGACTCAAGCATGTCACGAGCTTTTTCATCGCTAAGCTCATAAGCCTGCCAAATTTGCTCATTACTAATGTCACCCAAGCTAGACCTTCTTACTTCATTCGTCCTTGCCCCATCGCTAAGGCCTAAGTACAGAGACTTAGCGCGAAGCTCTTTAAATCTTTCCTTCGCGCAGATCTTAGAAACTTTATGGCTAGGAATATCCGACTCTTCGGCAACCAATCTAATCCGCTCTTGAACTATCAAATCTGGATATGCCGTGCTAACCAAGTGTGACAGCTCCGACTCGGAAAAGAATACAAGTCGCGTCAGTACCAACTTCAGAGCGGCCTCTCTGTCTGTTGTATCAAATTGATCCAACCAAAGAGCAAGGCTTTCGATGAATCTTCTACCGGGACCAAAGCGCTGATAACTATTATATTTATACTCAGCCAGTAGCTGGAGCCGTTTTAATGACTGCACAGAGCTTATTTCCTGCCAACTCATGATTTTTGCTAACAACTGAGCAGCATTTTGATCCTTCATAATGTACTTTCGCTCCTAATCGCGTATTGCGACGAACCGGAATAGACCTTGGAGATCAAGGTCTATTTTTTGCAAATACCAAAGTGTAGCATCAACATCCCGTAAATGAGTGGGTGCTAATTTCCATCCGCGGTCTAAGCGTCTGGAGGGAACATCTACGCTGAGCGAGTACTTATGTTCTAGTAGGGCGAAATCATTTCCTGGCCAAGCGCCCTGATCGCCTACTGTGATTATCTCGTACGGGTGTATATGGGTTTTTTGGACAATATCAGCTATAACGCGTGACTTATTAATTCCCGGAGCCAACACATCCACTGAATGCTTACTTTTTACAAGACCAGTGGTGTCAAGACCATCTTGTCGCAGCGCATCGGCAACGACAAACCACATTTTGTCCGTTGAAAGCCCCTCCCGAAAACGGATGCTTACCTGATACGGGGGATTAACCTTGTAGCTATCAATAGGTATACCGAGCCCTTTTAGCCTGACAATAATTCGGGTTACATGGCTCAAAAATTCGCTAGTCTGCCCGCTCGGCATAACACTCTTATCTGCTTTAGAAATCCAGCCGCCATTGTAAAGACCGATGGTTATTTTTTCTAAAATTTCAGCTGGAAGACAGGATTCAAGACACTGCTGGACCGAGTCCCCCCTCCCTGAGGCTATTCCGACATGTACGCCGGCTTCAACCAGACGAGTAAGATGGCGTAGTATTGCAGCATCGGGCGGGGCATCCCTTCGTTGGGAACTGCAAAGAGTGCCGTCGTAATCGAACACGATGCATTTAAAAATCTTCGATTCTAAATCTTGAATAAATTCTTTTTCTGCTCTATTTACAGGACCGTGATCTCTATTAGAGGGCCACAATGCGCCAATCGTATCGTACTTACTACTTATGGCTTTATGTTGATGATCATGGGGCTTTTCTATATGATCACTTAGATTCAAATAGTAGAGTTTCCTACCGAAGTCTGACGCACCGGGCTTACCTGGATCAATTTTCAGCAGCTTCCCAATTTCTCCAACCAAGTGCATTTGAGCTATAAGCCCAGAAATTAAATCGTTGGGAGAAGCCCCATGCAAACGCATCGTATAAACTGGAACCTGTGCAGGAAACAAATCCTTCATGGCGTCCCATAGTCCAGACAGAGCGCGATCAGTGATCGCCAAAATTGCACAGTCATCAGGCCTATTTGCTAGCCAAAGATGTCTACCGTGAGCGTAGGATCTTAGATCGACTAGCTGAACATGAAGCAAGGCAGCTTCTGAAAGTTTGGATTCTAAATCCGCCGCGATTGGTTTCAACAAGGGAGAATATACAATAGTAAGAGTCCCTCGAAGCACACATGCCTCTACAAACTTCTTCCCATCATTAACCCACTCTTCTATCGATGCATCTCCGATTTTTAACTCTGATATAGTTCGAGGTAATTGTTCAAGCTGTGGATTAAGCTCGCTATAGGCTCTCGCGACCAAAATGGAATCCAAAAGAAGGCTATTTGTAGCTAGGTATCCATCTTTATTCGCTAGCTCGTAACAGTGCGATTTTACATCACCTAACGCATCGGCCTCCAGCACCAGAGGGCAATCTGCTCTATTGACTATTACGTGAACAGGCCTCGCGCTATGTCGCCTGGCACGGCGCAGAGCCTCGATAACATCGGGATTTTTGCCCTCTGCGGACACGAGAAATACCGGACTAGAAGCGGCTAACGTAGGGTTGCAAATTATCTCCAGCGGGGTTGACGGCCTTGAAACTCGTCCAGTGTACGCCTCATGTAAATTGCACAGTAACGATGCAACCGTAAATGATCCCCCAGAACCAACACCGATTAAGCTAGCTTCACTTGCGCCCACGATAGCTTTTTGCAGATCACGGACGTCCTCAAGCATGGCGCCCGCATAAGTATCTTGCAGCAAATCCATTTCTTGACTGTATTTACTTTCCCCAAGACTTGTCATATGCGGAGCTATACCTCTATTTCGACAATGGGCTAATATTTTCACTTTTAAGCTCGCTTCTCACTTCCATGAGCAAGACACCAAGCATATTTTTCCCTTTGCCGTTTACTTCACCCCATGTCCTGTTTACAAGATTATCAGTAGTGGCCGACTCTACTAATCTCGCATCACCCGTTGAGATCAAAATTTCCGCTAGATCTGGATTTTGACTGTATTTCTCAATCAATACTGCTTTCATTCTACTAAATTTTATTTTCGACCAATTTGGAGCAATATCCCATGTGTAAAGCCCATGCGCAGCCATAGCTACTAAGGCTGGTGAGGGCGCGTTAAGAATCCAATCTCTGACAGCTTCTTTTCGTGCTTTGCCTGCTTGATAGGCATGTTCCGCCGTGGGGTACTCCACACCTTCGAAGCTAAAGCTGCGTTTAAATAGATTGCTAAATACTCCGAAGGGCTTTTCGTTTGCTCGATAAAAATGAATTTCGAGAGAATTCTGCTCGGGTTCGATTATATTGAAGGGTGATTCAGTCATTTTTAAGTGCCTGTGGGTACTGGACGAGCTTTGCGATAGTCGGCTTAACTCAGCGCGATTGTGCAGTCTCTGTTCAGAAGAAAAGTCGCATATTTAGTATCAGATCGGTTGCTTTTTGTCATTAGCTTTCAGCAAAGCATAATCTATGCTTTCATGTCCGTGAAAAGCTGATGAGCTATAGAAGCTGTACGCTTGCTCATCCGTTAAGGAAGTACGTTGAACGTTCATGCCTTTCAATAGAGAATATTTTTCAACGTAGAATTTTAGCCCCGCTCCTTTAGCAGTCAAACAACTTGAAAATAATACACGCCTTTCAGCCTGCTCCATCTGAGCGCGCAACATATTCACATATTGGCGCTTTGCTTGATATTCAGAAATATAGGAGACCAGATCGCTGCCTACAACTGCCAAACTAGGATTCACCAAGCTTTCCGCTGGCATATGGCTACTTTTGAACCCAGTATATGCATCCACATACTTTAAGACTTGATACATACTTCTAAAATATGTACTAAACACATTTCCGAACTGCTCTTCGAATCTCTGACTAATCAACTCTGCAGAGCGGGCCTCATCATTACTAACCACCACTAATAGAGTATTCAGTTCAAACTCTGAAAGCTCATTACCCACTCTTTCAAACCCACTAACTCCTTTACTCTCTACTCCGTCGGCAAATAATGTGAATTCCTTTTTTGCGTTCAGATGGAGATCTAAAAGCCTGAAAAATACAGATTCAAAACTTTGCAACCTTATATATCTCGCTTGAGCGTCCAGATGGAGATTTGTCTGCCTATTTTCATCCTGAGCCGCCTTCAAGTCTTGTCCTTGAATTCTAAGCGTGACTAAAACCGCAGCCAGCGCAAGACTGCTCAAAAGAGGATTCAATATCCCACCAAAAAAGTCTCCAAACTGTCCCCAGACGTCTTGCTTATTAGATAGAACGGTGCCAAAGGTCTTAAGATACATGGCAAGCATAAACACTGTCAGCAACGCGACCCCGCCGACTAGCCACATAAGCCACAGCGGAATTACGCTGAAGCGCCCTTGACTTGATGATGACCCGCTAGTAACTCTATAGTCTTCGGCTTCCACTTCTAATACCGCCTTTCTAACTAAACCTAAATTGGCCCAAGCTAGTATACTTGGTAAATTAACTCAGAATTCACGGTTCTCCATAATAGGCTTTCATCTTACTTTCTATAGAACCCACATATCGGCGAAACCCTCAAACACCTTCTCTGCGTCAATCAACACTTTTCGAAACCAAAACCGGCATCTTGGTAGGCCGATGCCAACCTACCCATGACGACCTTCGCACCAACCAGTGCTATGTCACCCGCTGGCCCGTCAGTGTTCATTTGGTCCAAGGAAACTTAGGCTTTTCCACGACATAGGGCGAAAACTCTCCATGGCCACCATTGGCACTTCTAGTCATTGCCGTGCTGGTTCCACCTTCACTGAGCGGATCTTCACATCTGCACTGACCCTTTTTTTGCCGCAGCCATAATAAGGCAGGAAGGCGAAGATTTCGCCTCTGCTCAGTGAGGCTCAAATTAACAGCCCCGTTGGGTGAAACACTTCATCAGAGTCAAGGATCGCTCTTTTTCTGGGAGCTTGGCTAGAGGTACGTGCGGCGAGCCGATTTCGAGCACACACGGGTGCTGAACCAGAACATAAACGCTGCGCCCCCCCACCCAGCTCACCTGCTGAGCCAGGGGTAGAGCTTGCAGGAAAGCACAAAGATGTCCGGCGCTGTTTAGCGATGTCGAGGCAGACAAGCTACGGTTTCGAATCTGCGTGGTTATGAATAGATTTGGATAATAGAGAGGCATTCCATGTTCATCGACCAACAGACACGCTCTCTCGCCATTCCCCATGACGAAGCTTTTGGTCTTCGCCACTCTTGCTAGCCTCTCCCCACCTCGATTCTTTACATTCATCCCCAACCATCCTCCTATTCAGTTTTCCGAGCGTAGTCTTTACTTTTTTTTTGGCAAAGAAAAAGCCCCAAGAGCAGCACTCTCGGGGCTTTCAGGGAAATACTTTACAGATCGAGGCTCAGTCGTATCCTAGAACGGGATATCGTCATCAAAGCTGTCGAAATCCGGAGCCGGCTGCGGAGCGGCCTGCTGTGGAGGCGGTGCCTGACGCGACTGTTGCGGTGCCGACTGCTGTGGGCGTGGAGCCTGCTGGCGCGGGGCCGGAGCGGACTGCTGGTAGTTATTACCCCCGCCTTGTTGGTCACCCTGCTGTGGGCGGCCGCCCAGCAGTTGCATGGTGCCTTGCATGTCGACCACGATTTCGGTGGTGTAACGCTTGATGCCGTCTTTTTCCCACTCGCGGGTTTGCAGCTTGCCTTCGATGTAGACCTGCGAACCTTTACGCAGGTATTCACCGGCGATCTCGGCCACCTTGCCAAACATCGACACACGGTGCCATTCGGTTTTCTCGACCTTTTGACCGGTCTGCTTGTCGGTCCACTGTTCGCTGGTCGCCAGACTCAGGTTGGTCACGGCGTTACCGTTAGGCAAGTAGCGAACTTCGGGATCCTGGCCGCACGTACCGACCAATATGACTTTGTTAACCCCACGGGCCATAACGTTCTCCTAGGCTGGGCGCGCTGTCGGCACTGGGTTGACCAGTTGCTCGAGCGTCGCGCGATCCAATAATTCGGTGTCTAATTTGATGTAGATGGCGGCTTCTTCAGCAATAACCACGGCATCTGTAACCCCGGTAACGGCCTTGAGGCGCTCAACCAGACCGGCTTCGCGGATCGCTTCTGGCGATAACGGCAAACGCAGGCTCGTTACATAGGGAGGTTCGCGCATGGTAACAGCAAAGGCTAACCAGAGGGCAGCCAGACCTGCGCATCCGAGGAACACAACCGACAAACCGCCGTGCTGAAACATCCAGCCACCCATGATGCCGCCCAATGCAGAACCCAGGAACTGGCTGGTGGAATACACCCCCATCGCCGTGCCCTTGCCACCGGCCGGTGAAACCTTACTGATCAGCGAAGGCAACGAGGCCTCCAGCAGGTTGAACGCGGTAAAAAACACCACCGTGCCGATTACCAGCGCCCGCAGGCTGTCGCCGAACTGCCAGAAGAATAGCTCAGTGAGCATCAGCGTCGCGACGGCGCCGAGCAAAACTCGTTTCATTTTGCGTTTCTTCTCGCCGTAGATGATGAACGGGATCATGGCGAAGAACGAAACCAGCAGCGCGGTCAGGTAGACCCACCAGTGCTGTTCCTTGGGCAGGCCGGCTTTTTCGACCAGCGCCAGGGGCAGCGCGACGAAGCTGCACATCAGCATTGCGTGCAACACGAAGATACCTAAATCCAGGCGCAGCAGGTCCGGGTGCTTGAGGGTCGGCAACAAGGCCTTGCGCGCAACGCCCGACTCCCTGTGCTGCAGCGTACCGGTGGAGCGCGGCACCATAAAGGCCACGATCACGATACCGAACAGCGCCATGCCACCGGTGGCCAGGAACAAACCGTGCAGGCCGAACGCGCGGGTCAGCAACGGGCCCACTACCATGGCCACGGCGAACGACAGGCCGATCGTCATACCGATCATGGCCATGGCCTTGGTGCGGTGTTGCTCACGGGTCAGGTCCGACAACAGCGCCATGACCGCCGCCGAAATTGCGCCCGCGCCTTGCAGGATGCGCCCCGCGATCACGCCCCATATCGAGTCGGACTGGGCCGCCAGCACGCTGCCGAGGGCGAACACGATCAACCCCAGGTAAATCACCGGACGCCGGCCGATGCGGTCGGAAATGATCCCGAACGGGATCTGAAAAATCGCCTGGGTCAGGCCATAGGCGCCAATCGCCAGGCCGATCAATGCGGGGGTCGCGCCTGCGAGGTCCATTCCATAGGTCGCCAGTACCGGCAACACCATGAACATGCCCAGCATACGGAAGGCGAACACCAGGGCCAGACCGCTTGCCGCTCGGGTCTCGCCGCTACTCATGCGTTCGCTGTGGGGATCGTGCATGGAAAAACCTCGTGTGAACCGGCGGCGATTCTACCAGTCCCATCGATTGAGAGGGTATATGCGGCGCTTTGCCGCGCAGCTTTCATGTAAGGCTGCACCTGGCACTCTGGCAGTGTATATTCATCCAGTCTTTAGCCGTATACTCCGGCATTATTTACGCCCGCCGTGCGAGGCCATCTTGGACAAGATCCTGATTCGTGGGGCTAGAACCCACAACCTGAAGAACATCGACCTGACCCTGCCCCGGGACAAGCTGATCGTCATCACCGGCTTGTCCGGCTCGGGCAAATCGTCCCTGGCGTTCGACACGCTGTACGCCGAAGGCCAGCGCCGCTATGTGGAATCGCTGTCGGCCTATGCCCGCCAGTTCCTGTCGATGATGGAAAAACCTGACGTCGACACGATTGAAGGCCTGTCGCCGGCGATTTCCATCGAGCAGAAGTCGACCTCCCACAACCCCCGCTCTACCGTGGGCACCATCACCGAAATCTACGACTACCTGCGCCTGCTCTACGCCCGCGTGGGTATCCCGCGTTGCCCGGACCACGACATTCCACTGGAAGCGCAGACCGTCAGCCAGATGGTCGACCTGGTGCTGGCCCAGCCGGAAGGCGCCAAGCTGATGTTGCTGGCGCCGGTGATTCGTGAGCGCAAGGGCGAACACCTTTCCGTCTTCGAAGAACTGCGCGCCCAGGGTTTTGTGCGCGCACGTATCAACGGCAAGCTGTATGAGCTGGACGAAGCGCCCAAGCTCGACAAGCAGAAAAAGCACTCTATTGATGTAGTGGTCGACCGCTTCAAAGTGCGCGCCGACCTGCAGCAGCGCCTGGCGGAATCGTTCGAGACGGCCTTGAAGCTGGCCGACGGTATCGCCCTGGTGGCGCCGATGGACGACGAGCCAGGCGAAGAGATCATCTTCTCGGCGCGTTTCGCTTGCCCGATCTGTGGCCATGCCATCAGCGAGCTGGAGCCCAAGCTATTTTCCTTCAACAACCCGGCGGGCGCCTGCCCGACGTGTGACGGGCTGGGGGTTAAACAGTTCTTCGACATCAAGCGCCTGGTCAATGGCGACCTGACGCTGGCAGAAGGCGCGATACGTGGCTGGGACAGGCGTAACGTCTACTACTTCCAGATGCTCGGGTCGCTGGCCTCCCACTATAAATTCAGCCTGGAAGTGCCGTTCAACGAACTGCCGGCCGAGCAGCAGAAAGTCATCCTGCACGGTAGCGGCTCGCAGAACGTCGACTTCAAATACCTCAACGACCGTGGCGATATCGTTAAGCGCTCGCACCCGTTCGAAGGCATTGTGCCGAACCTGGAGCGCCGCTACCGCGAAACCGAATCGGCCAGCGTGCGCGAGGAACTGGCGAAGTTCCTCAGCACCCAGCCGTGCCCGGATTGCCGTGGCACGCGCCTGCGTCGTGAGGCACGGCATGTGTGGGTTGGCGAGAAGACGCTGCCGGCGGTGACCAACCTGCCGATCGGCGATGCCTGCGAATACTTTGGCGGGCTCAAGCTGACGGGCCGCCGCGGGGAAATTGCCGACAAGATCCTCAAGGAAATCCGCGAGCGCCTGCAGTTCCTGGTGAACGTGGGCCTGGACTACCTGTCGCTGGACCGCAGCGCGGACACATTGTCCGGCGGCGAAGCCCAGCGTATCCGCCTGGCCAGCCAGATTGGCGCGGGCCTGGTGGGTGTGTTGTACATTCTCGACGAACCATCGATTGGCTTGCACCAGCGCGATAACGATCGCCTGTTGGGCACGCTGAAACACCTGCGGGATATCGGCAACACGGTGATTGTGGTCGAGCACGATGAAGACGCGATCCGCCTGGCGGACTATGTGGTCGATATCGGCCCGGGGGCGGGTGTGCATGGCGGGCATATCGTCGCCGAGGGCACGCCGGCCGAAGTCATGGCGCACCCGGACTCGTTGACCGGCAAGTACCTCTCCGGCCGTGTGAAGATCGAAGTGCCGGCCAAGCGTACGCCGCGCAACAAGAAGCTGGCGCTGCACCTCAAGGGCGCGCGTGGCAATAACTTGCGCAATGTCGACCTGGAAATCCCGCTGGGCCTGCTGACCTGCGTGACCGGGGTGTCCGGCTCGGGCAAGTCGACGCTGATCAACAACACGTTGTTCCCATTGAGTGCGACCGCCTTGAACGGCGCAACCACCCTGGAAGCGGCAGCCCATGACAGCATCAAGGGCCTGGAGCACCTGGATAAGGTGGTCGATATCGACCAGAGCCCGATTGGTCGCACACCGCGATCCAACCCGGCGACCTATACCGGGCTGTTCACGCCGATTCGGGAGCTGTTCGCCGGCGTGCCGGAATCCCGCTCGCGCGGCTACGGGCCAGGCCGGTTCTCGTTCAACGTCAAGGGCGGGCGCTGCGAAGCCTGCCAGGGCGATGGCCTGATCAAGGTGGAGATGCACTTCCTGCCGGACATCTACGTGCCGTGCGATGTGTGCAAGAGCAAGCGCTATAACCGCGAAACCCTGGAGATCAAATACAAGGGCAAGAGCATCCACGAAACCCTGGAGATGACCATCGAGGAAGCCCGGGTGTTCTTCGACGCGGTCCCGGCGCTGGCGCGCAAGCTGCAGACACTGATGGATGTGGGCCTGTCGTATATCAAGCTGGGGCAGTCGGCAACCACGCTATCCGGTGGTGAGGCACAGCGGGTGAAGCTGTCCCGTGAGCTGTCCAAGCGCGATACCGGCAAGACCCTGTATATCCTCGATGAGCCGACCACGGGTCTGCACTTTGCGGATATCCAGCAGTTGCTGGATGTGTTGCACCGCTTGCGTGACCACGGCAACACCGTGGTGGTGATCGAGCACAACCTGGATGTGATCAAGACCGCCGACTGGCTGGTGGACCTGGGGCCGGAAGGCGGCTCCAAGGGCGGCCAGATCATCGCGGTGGGCACGCCGGAGCAGGTCTCCGAGATGCCCCAGTCTCACACCGGGTACTACTTGAAGCCGTTGCTGGCGCGCGACCGGGCCTGATTTATCGGGCCCAATAAAAAGCCCCTGTCACTTCATCAGTGACAGGGGCTTTTTTGCAGCCGGGAATCAGAACTGCGATTGCAGGTAGTTTTCCAGGCCAATCAGCTTGATCAGGCCCAACTGCTTTTCCAGCCAGTAGGTGTGATCTTCTTCAGTGTCGTTCAACTGCACGCGCAGGATTTCACGGGTAACGAAGTCGCTGTGCTGCTCGCACAGCTCGATGCCCTTGCAGAGCGCGGCACGCACCTTGTATTCAAGGCGCAGGTCCGCTGCGAGCATGTCAGGCACCGTGGTGCCCACATCCAGGTCGTCGGGACGCATGCGCGGCGTGCCTTCGAGCATCAGGATACGGCGCATCAGTGCGTCGGCGTGCTGTGCCTCTTCTTCCATTTCGTGGTTGATACGTTCGTAAAGCTCGGTAAAGCCCCAGTCTTCGTACATGCGCGAATGGATGAAATATTGGTCACGAGCTGCCAGTTCGCCCGTCAGCAACGTGTTGAGGTAATCGATTACGTCGGGGTGACCTTGCATCGCCCTACATCTCCCTGCTTGAAAGTCTGTAGTTTGAACCATGATGACTCGGAGGTCACGGGACCAACGGCAGAAAAGTGAAGATTTCCTGAGAAAAGTAGCTGAAATAACGCAAAAACCGCCCAAATGAGGGCGGTTCTGCTTATCGTTTAGAGTTAGTTAAGCGATACACCCAGCGCCTTTGCGATTGCGTCTCCATAAGCAGGGTCTGCCTTGTAGAAGTGCTGCAACTGACGCTGAACCACATCACTGGAAACCCCAGCCATTGCACCGGCGATGTTGTTTGTGAGCAGAGCTTTCTGCTCATCATTCATCAGGCGGAACAGCGCACCGGCGTGGCTGTAGTAATCGGTGTCTTCACGGTGATCGTAACGATCAGCTGCGCCACTCAAGGCCAGCGCCGGCTCAGCGTATTGCGGCGCTTGCTTCGGCGCGTCGCTGTAGCTGTTCGGCTCGTAGTTGGGCGCCGCCCCACCATTGCTGCCGAATGCCATCGAACCATCACGCTGATAGCTGTTCACCGGGCTGCGTGGCGCGTTCACCGGCAGTTGCTGGTGGTTGGTGCCGACGCGGTAGCGATGGGCATCGGCGTAGGCGAACACGCGGCCTTGCAGCATGCGGTCGGGAGACAGACCTACACCTGGCACCATGTTGCTCGGGCCGAAAGCAGCCTGTTCCACTTCAGCGAAGTAGTTCTGAGGGTTGCGGTTGAGTTCCAGCTCGCCCACTTCAATCAACGGGAATTCTTTTTGCGACCAGGTCTTGGTCACATCAAACGGGTTCTCGTAGTGAGCGTTGGCCTGGGCCTCGGTCATGATCTGGATGCACACACGCCATTTCGGGAAGTCACCGCGCTCGATCGCACCAAACAGATCACGCTGGGCGTAGTCAGGGTCGGTACCCGCCAGGCGTGCAGCCTCGGCCGGTGCCAGGTTCTTGATGCCCTGCTTGGTCTTGTAGTGCCACTTCACCCAGTGACGCTCGCCGCTGGCGTTAATCAGGCTGTAGGTGTGGCTGCCGAAGCCGTGCATGTGACGGTAGCCATCGGGAATGCCACGGTCCGAAAACAGGATGGTGACCTGGTGCAGCGCCTCTGGAGAGTGCGACCAGAAATCCCACATCATCTGCGCGCTTTTCAGATTGCTTTGCGGCAGGCGCTTTTGCGTGTGGATAAAGTCAGGGAATTTAAGCGGGTCGCGAATGAAGAACACAGGGGTGTTGTTACCCACGATGTCCCAGTTACCTTCCTCGGTGTAGAACTTCAAGGCAAAGCCGCGCGGGTCGCGTTCGGTGTCGGCTGAACCACGCTCGCCGCCCACGGTGGAGAACCGCAGGAAGGTTGGCGTTTGCTTGCCGATAGACTCGAACAGCTTGGCGCTGGTGTAGCGGGTGATGTCCTGGGTGACCGTGAACGTGCCAAAAGCACCCGACCCCTTGGCGTGCACACGACGCTCAGGGATGTTTTCACGGTTGAAGTGAGCAAGCTTCTCGATCAGGTGAAAATCGTCGAGCAGCAACGGCCCGCGTGGACCGGCGGAACGGGAATTCTGGTTATCCGCAACGGGAGCACCGCTGGCGGTCGTAAGGATTTTGTTCTGGCTCATGCTCAATTTCCCTCAGGTCGGACTTGGAACTGCCGGCTAATCGGCTTGGTGGAATTATTGACCATCAACATGACACCTACAAATTCATTAAATTGTAGGCACCAATAGAAAATAACTACCAACAACCCCGCCGCCTATAGTGCCGAGCGCCACCTGTGGAAGCTTGTACGTTTCGCGCATTTGTTACGCGCACAAAAAACCGGGCACTAGGCCCGGTTCTTCGTTACAGCTTGTCGTCTTACTCGGCGCTTACAGCTTCGCCGGCAGTAGCACGATCAACCAACTCGACGTACGCCATAGGCGCGTTGTCGCCAGCGCGGAAACCGCACTTGAGGATGCGCAGGTAGCCACCCTCACGGGTAGCGTAACGCTTGCCCAGGTCGTTGAAGAGCTTACCAACGATAGCTTTCGAGCGAGTACGGTCGAAAGCCAGACGGCGGTTAGCCAGGCTGTCTGTCTTAGCCAAAGTGATCAGCGGCTCAGCAACGCGACGCAGTTCTTTAGCTTTCGGCAGTGTAGTTTTGATCAGCTCGTGCTCGAACAGCGACACCGCCATGTTTTGGAACATGGCCTTGCGGTGCGAGCTGGTACGGCTCAGGTGACGACCACTTTTACGATGACGCATGGTTCATTCCTTACCAAACTCACGTTCGGTGATTACGACGATCAGGCAGTCGCCTTGTCGTCCTTCTTAAGACTTGCAGGCGGCCAGTTGTCGAGGCGCATGCCGAGGGACAGACCGCGGGAGGCCAGAACGTCCTTGATTTCAGTCAAGGATTTCTTGCCCAGGTTCGGAGTCTTCAACAGTTCTACTTCGGTGCGCTGAATCAGGTCACCGATGTAGTAAATGTTTTCCGCCTTAAGGCAGTTAGCCGAACGTACAGTCAGTTCCAGATCGTCAACCGGGCGAAGCAGGATCGGATCGATCTCGTCTTCCTGCTCGATTACCACTGGTTCGCTGTCACCTTTGAGGTCGACGAACGCAGCCAACTGCTGTTGCAGAATGGTTGCAGCGCGGCGGATAGCCTCTTCAGGATCCAGAGTACCGTTGGTTTCCAGATCAATAACCAGCTTGTCCAGGTTAGTACGCTGCTCGACACGGGCGTTTTCCACCACGTATGCGATACGGCGAACCGGGCTGAACGAAGAGTCAAGCTGCAAGCGACCAATGCTGCGGCTTTCGTCTTCATCGCTCTGACGCGAGTCGGCCGGTTCATAACCACGACCACGAGCTACGGTGAGCTTCATGTTCAGGGCGCCGTTAGACGCCAGGTTAGCGATTACGTGATCGGGGTTAACGATCTCGACATCATGATCCAGCTGAATATCGGCAGCGGTAACCACCCCCGAACCCTTCTTCGACAAGGTCAGCGTAACTTCGTCACGGCCGTGCAGCTTGATAGCCAGACCTTTAAGGTTCAACAGGATTTCAATTACGTCTTCCTGTACACCTTCGATGGCGCTGTACTCGTGGAGCACACCGTCAATCTCGGCCTCGACTACTGCACAGCCGGGCATTGAGGACAACAGGATGCGGCGCAGCGCGTTGCCCAGGGTGTGGCCAAAACCACGCTCGAGAGGCTCGAGAGTGATCTTGGCGCGGGTTGGACTGACAACCTGCACATCAATGTGGCGGGGTGTCAGGAACTCATTTACCGAAATCTGCATGGATGCACCTATTTTCTAGCCCTTACTTGGAGTAGAGCTCGACAATCAGGCTTTCGTTGATGTCGGCGGACAGATCACTGCGAGCAGGAACGTTCTTGAAAACGCCCGACTTCTTCTCAGTGTCTACTTCTACCCATTCTACGCGGCCACGTTGGGCACACAGATCGAGAGCTTGGACAATGCGAAGTTGGTTTTTTGCTTTCTCGCGAACTGCGACCACGTCACCAGCACGAACCTGGTAGGACGGAACGTTTACGGTCTGACCGTTAACGCTGATCGACTTGTGCGATACCAGCTGACGGGATTCGGCACGAGTCGAACCAAAGCCCATACGGTATACAACGTTGTCCAGACGGCATTCGAGCAGTTGCAGCAGGTTTTCACCGGTTGCACCTTTCTTGCCAGCAGCTTCTTTGTAGTAGCCGCTGAATTGACGCTCGAGAACGCCGTAGATACGACGGACCTTCTGCTTTTCACGCAGTTGGGTGCCGTAATCGGACTGGCGACCGCGGCGTTGGCCGTGGATACCAGGTGCTGCTTCAATGTTGCACTTCGATTCGATCGCGCGCACGCCGCTCTTCAGGAAGAGATCGGTGCCTTCGCGACGAGCGAGTTTGCATTTTGGACCAATGTAACGAGCCATTCTTTACAATCTCCTGGATTACACGCGGCGCTTCTTCGGCGGACGGCACCCGTTGTGCGGGATTGGCGTCACGTCGGTGATGCTGGCGATCTTATAGCCACAGCCGTTCAAAGCACGGACAGCAGACTCACGACCTGGACCTGGACCCTTGACGTTAACGTCGAGGTTTTTCAGGCCGTATTCCAGCGCAGCTTGACCAGCACGTTCAGCAGCTACTTGAGCAGCAAACGGGGTGGACTTGCGGGAACCGCGGAAACCCGAACCACCGGAGGTAGCCCAAGAAAGCGCGTTACCTTGACGGTCGGTGATGGTCACGATTGTGTTGTTAAAAGAAGCATGGATGTGGGCGATGCCATCAACCACTGTCTTTTTAACTTTTTTACGAGGACGAGCAGCAGGTTTTGCCATGATAATTTTCCTGTCGATTCGCTGGGGCGATTACTTGCGGATCGGCTTACGCGGACCTTTACGGGTACGCGCGTTAGTCTTGGTACGCTGACCGCGTACTGGAAGACCACGACGATGACGCAGACCGCGATAGCAACCGAGGTCCATCAAACGCTTGATTTTCATGTTGATTTCGCGACGCAGATCACCTTCAGTGGTGAACTTCGCGACTTCGCCACGCAGCTGTTCAATCTGCTCGTCGCTCAGATCCTTGATCTTAGCGGCTGGGTTTACCCCAGCAACTGCGCAAATTTTCTGCGCAGTAGTGCGACCAACACCATAGATGTAGGTCAGCGAGATAACAGTGTGCTTGTTATCTGGAATGTTAACGCCTGCAATACGGGCCATTCAGTGGGACTCCAATTGACAGCTACCTACGCCCCGGAAGCCAAGAAATAGGGCGCGAGATAATATCGCTGTAATAACAAATAATCAACCCGGCAGCGCACTAGCTGCCGGGCTTCAAGCGGATCACACTCAGCCTTGGCGCTGTTTGTGACGCGGTTCCGCGCTGCAAATTACTCGAACAACACCTTCGCGGCGAATAATCTTGCAGTTACGGCACAGCTTTTTCACCGATGCACGAACTTTCATCACCAACTCCTCGAACCTTATGGGGTACTCAGCGCAACATGCCGCTGCCGTAGCCCTTCAGGTTGGCTTTCTTCATCAGGGATTCGTACTGGTGCGAAACGAGGTGCGATTGTACTTGGGACATGAAGTCCATCACAACCACGACCACGATCAGCAACGAGGTCCCGCCAAGGTAGAACGGAACGTTTGCTGCAACCACCAGGAACTGGGGCAACAAGCACACGGCCGTCATATATAGAGCACCGAACAGGGTCAAACGAGTCAGAACGCCATCAATGTAGCGTGCCGACTGCTCACCTGGACGGATGCCCGGAATAAAGGCACCGGACTTCTTCAGGTTTTCCGCTACGTCTTTCGGATTGAACATCAACGCCGTATAGAAGAAGCAGAAGAAAATAATCCCTGCACTAAACAGCAGAATATTCAACGGCTGACCAGGAGCGATCGACTGAGAGAGGTCCTGCAGCCAGCCCATATTTTCAGACTGACCAAACCAGGTACCCAACGAAGCCGGAAACAGCAAAATGCTGCTCGCGAAAATTGCCGGAATAACACCGGCCATATTCACTTTCAGCGGCAAGTGGCTGGTCTGCGCAGCAAAAACCTTGCGGCCCTGCTGACGCTTGGCGTAGTGAACAGCAATACGACGCTGGCCACGCTCAATGAACACCACAAAACCGATAATCGCTACTGCCAGCAAACCGATGGCAACCAAGGCGAAGATATTGATATCACCCTGACGTGCAGACTCGAAAGACTGCCCGATTGCTCTCGGAAGACCGGCGACGATACCTGCGAAAATCAACATCGAGATACCGTTACCAACACCACGCTCAGTAATCTGCTCACCCAGCCACATCATGAACATCGCACCAGCCACAAAAGTGGATACCGCGACGAAATGGAAGCCAAAGTCACCAGTGAACGCAACACCCTGCCCCGCCAGGCCAACGGACATGCCGATAGCTTGAACCAGGGCGAGGATGACAGTGCCGTAGCGGGTGTACTGGCTAATCTTGCGACGGCCAGCTTCACCTTCCTTCTTCAACTGCTCCAGCTGCGGGCTGACGGCGGTCATCAGTTGCATGATGATCGATGCCGAAATGTACGGCATGATCCCCAGTGCAAAGATGCTCATCCGTTCCAGCGCGCCGCCGGAAAACATGTTGAACAAGCTAAGAATGGTCCCCTCATTCTGTCGAAACAGGTCTGCGAGTCGGTCCGGGTTGATACCTGGAACCGGGATGTGTGCGCCTATTCGGTAGACGATAATCGCCAGGAACAGAAAACGCAGACGAGCCCAAAGTTCAGACATACCGCCTTTGCCGAGCGCTGAGAGAGCACCTTGCTTAGCCATTTATTCCTCGAACTTGCCGCCAGCTGCTTCGATAGCCGAACGCGCACCTTTGGTGGCGCCGATTCCCTTGCCGATAGTGACAGCGCGAGTCACTTCACCGGACAGCATGATTTTCACACGCTGTACGTTGACGTTGATCACGTTGGCATCTTTCAGGGTCTGCACAGTAACGATGTCGCCTTCCACTTTAGCCAGCTCGGACAGACGCACTTCTGCGCGGTCCATGGCTTTCAGGGAAACGAAACCGAACTTAGGCAGGCGACGATGCAGCGGCTGTTGACCGCCTTCAAAGCCTGGAGCGATGGTGCCACCGGAGCGGGAGGTTTGACCTTTGTGGCCACGGCCACCAGTCTTACCCAAACCGCTACCGATACCACGGCCCGGACGATGCTTTTCGCGACGGGAACCCGGCGCTGGACTCAGATCATTGAGTTTCATCGATTAACCCTCTACACGCAGCATGTAGTAAGCCTTGTTGATCATCCCGCGATTCTCGGGAGTATCCTGGACTTCTACAGTGTGACCGATGCGACGCAGACCCAAACCTTTAACGCACAGTTTGTGGTTAGGGATGCGGCCGGTCATGCTTTTGATCAGCGTTACTTTAACGGTAGCCATGATCAGAAGATCTCCTTGACAGTCAGACCACGCTTCGCAGCGATGGACTCAGGAGATTGCATGGCTTTCAGACCCTTGAAAGTGGCGTGAACCACGTTTACCGGGTTAGTCGAGCCGTAGCACTTGGCCAGAACGTTCTGAACGCCAGCAACTTCGAGGACAGCACGCATAGCGCCGCCAGCGATGATACCGGTACCTTCAGAAGCAGGCTGCATGTACACCTTCGAAGCGCCATGGGCGGACTTCATTGCGTACTGCAGAGTGGTGCCGTTCAGATCAACTTGGATCATGTTGCGACGAGCAGCTTCCATTGCCTTCTGGATCGCAGCAGGCACTTCACGCGACTTGCCACGGCCGAAGCCAACACGCCCTTTACCATCACCAACCACGGTCAACGCGGTGAAGGTGAAGATACGGCCGCCTTTAACGGTTTTGGCTACGCGGTTAACTTGAACCAGCTTCTCAATGTAGCCTTCGTCGCGCTTTTGGTCGTTATTTGACATAACTTAGAACTCCAGCCCAGCTTCACGAGCAGCATCAGCCAGCGCTTTCACGCGACCGTGGTACTTGAAGCCAGAGCGGTCGAAAGCCACTTGCGAGACGCCAGCGGCCTTAGCACGCGTAGCGACCAGCTGGCCAACCTTAGTGGCCGCGTCGATGTTGCCAGTGGCACCATCACGCAGTTCTTTATCCAAAGTCGAGGCGCTTGCCAGGACTTTGTTGCCGTCGGCCGAGATGACCTGGGCGTAGATGTGCTGCGACGAGCGGAACACGCAGAGACGCACGACTTCGAGTTCGTGCATTTTCAGGCGTGCTTTGCGAGCGCGACGCAGTCGAGTAACTTTTTTGTCGGTCATTTGCTATGCCCTACTTCTTCTTGGCTTCTTTACGACGGACGACTTCGTCCGCGTAGCGCACACCTTTGCCTTTGTACGGCTCTGGTGGACGGAAGTCGCGGATCTCAGCAGCCACTTGACCTACCAGTTGCTTATCGATGCCCTTGATCAGGATATCGGTCTGGCTAGGAGTCTCAGCGGTGATGCCTTCCGGCAATTCGTAATCCACTGGGTGCGAGAAGCCAAGGGCCAGGTTCAAAACCGTGCCTTTTGCTTGCGCTTTGTAACCAACACCGACCAGCTGGAGCTTACGCTCGAAGCCTTGGCTTACGCCTTGGACCATGTTGTTTACCAACGCACGCGTGGTACCGGCCATTGCGCGAGTTTGTTGATCGCCATTGCGAGCAGCGAAACGCAGCTCACCAGCTTCTTCAACGATCTCAACGGACGAATGGATGTTCAGTTCAAGAGTACCCTTGGCACCCTTCACCGAAAGCTGTTGGCCTGCGAATTTTACTTCGACACCGGCTGGCAGCTTAACGGGGTTCTTAGCGACGCGAGACATGCTTATCCCCCCTTAGAACACAGTGCAAAGAACTTCGCCGCCGACACCGGCAGCGCGCGCAGCACGATCCGTCATCACACCTTTGTTGGTGGAGACGATAGACACGCCCAGACCGCCACGAACTTTCGGCAGATCTTCAGCGGACTTGTACTGACGCAAGCCTGGACGGCTAACGCGCTTCACTTCCTCGATGACCGAACGGCCTTCGAAGTACTTCAGCTCGATGGACAGCAGTGGTTTGGTTTCGCTGCTGATCTGATAACCCGCAATGTAGCCTTCGTCTTTCAGGACTTTGGCAACAGCTACCTTCAACTTGGAAGATGGCATGCTTACGACGGACTTTTCAGCCATCTGGGCATTACGGATACGAGTTAGCATGTCCGCTAACGGGTCCTGCATACTCATGGGCTAGACGCTCCTAATACAAAAAAATTAGCCTTGCGGCTACATATGTCGCCGAGAATCTCCGAGCGTAAAAAACACGGGCTCAGGCGAGCCGCGTATTTTAGACATACTCCGGAAATGAAACAAGCCCCAAAAGGGGCTTGTTCCAGATTCAAGGTCACCGGCGGTCAGTATCTTGCGATTCAGACCACCTGGACGCTGAAAGTACTTACCAGCTGGCTTTAACCAGACCTGGTACGTCACCACGCATTGCCGCTTCACGCAGTTTGTTACGGCCGAGGCCGAACTTGCGGTAAACGCCGTGTGGACGACCGGTCAGGCGGCAGCGGTTACGCATGCGCGAGGCGCTTGCGTCACGTGGCTGCTTCTGCAGAGCAACTGTAGCTTCCCAACGTGCTTCTGGACTTGCGTTCAGATCAACGATGATTGCTTTCAGTGCTGCACGCTTCTTGGCGTACTTGGCAACCGTGAGCTGACGCTTCAGCTCGCGGTTTTTCATGCTCATCTTGGCCATGGTCCTACTCCAATCAGTTGCGGAACGGGAATTTGAAAGCACGCAACAGGGCGCGACCTTCATCATCGTTCTTGGCAGTGGTGGTCAGGGTGATGTCCAGACCGCGGAGAGCATCGATCTTGTCGTAGTCGATTTCCGGGAAGATGATCTGCTCTTTCACGCCCATGCTGTAGTTACCACGACCATCGAAGGACTTGGCATTCAGGCCGCGGAAGTCGCGTACCCGAGGCAGGGAGATCGACAGCAGACGATCCAGGAATTCGTACATACGCTCACGGCGCAGAGTCACTTTGACGCCGATCGGCCAACCTTCACGGACTTTAAAGCCAGCGATGGATTTCCGAGCGTAAGTCACAACGACTTTTTGACCGGTGATCTTTTCCAGGTCGGCAACAGCGTGCTCGATGACTTTTTTGTCGCCGATCGCTTCGCCCAGACCCATGTTCAGGGTGATTTTGGTAACGCGCGGAACTTCCATCACGTTCCCAAGCTTAAGTTCTTCCTTAAGCTTAGGGGCGATTTCCTTCCGGTAAATCTCTTGTAGTCGTGCCATGGTCTAATCTACCTAGCAGTGTTCAAGCATCAACCGCTTTTTGGGTCGACTTGAAGACACGAATTTTCTTACCGTCTTCTACTTTGAAACCAACGCGGTCAGCCTTGTTGGTTTCGCCGTTGAAGATGGCGACGTTAGAAGCGTCCAGCGGAGCTTCTTTCTCGACGATACCGCCCTGCACGCCCGACATCGGGTTAGGCTTGGTATGACGCTTAACCAGGTTCAGACCACCGATAACCAGACGGTTATTAGCGAGAACCTTAAGCACCTTACCGCGCTTACCTTTGTCTTTGCCGGCGATCACGATGATCTCGTCGTCACGACGAATCTTTTGCATGTCGGATCTCCTTACAGCACTTCTGGGGCGAGCGAGACGATCTTCATGAACTTCTCAGTACGAAGTTCACGGGTCACTGGCCCAAAGATACGGGTGCCGATCGGCTCTTGCTTGTTGTTCAGAAGAACAGCAGCGTTGCCATCAAAGCGGATAATGGAGCCATCAGCACGGCGTACGCCGTGACGAGTGCGGACTACAACAGCAGTCATCACTTGGCCTTTTTTCACTTTACCGCGAGGAATTGCTTCCTTCACGGTAACTTTGATGATGTCACCGATACCAGCGTAACGACGATGGGAGCCACCCAGCACCTTGATGCACATAACACGGCGAGCGCCGCTGTTATCGGCCACATCGAGCATGGATTGAGTCTGAATCATATAATTTCTCCGACCCCTAGTCCTTAGACTTCCACAGCGCGTTCGAGAACATCAACCAGTGCCCAAGACTTGGTCTTGGCCAGCGGACGAGTTTCACGAATAGTGACTTTGTCGCCGATGTGGCACTGGTTGGTTTCGTCGTGCGCGTGCAGCTTAGTCGAACGCTTAACATATTTACCGTAGATCGGGTGCTTAACGCGACGCTCGATCAGTACGGTGATGGTTTTGTCCATCTTGTCGCTGACAACACGGCCAGTCAGCGTACGGACAGTCTTTTCGGCTTCAGCCATGATCACTTACCTGCCTGCTGGTTGAGCACAGTCTTCACGCGAGCGATGTCACGCTTAACTTGCGAGAGCAGATGAGACTGCCCCAACTGGCCAGTTGCTTTCTGCATACGCAGATTGAACTGGTCGCGCAGCAGGCCGAGCAGTTGCTCGTTCAGCTGCTGTGCGGATTTTTCACGAAGTTCATTCGCTTTCATCACATCACCGTCCGTTTAACAAAGGCGGTGGCGAGCGGCAGCTTTGCAGCAGCCAGGGCAAAAGCCTCACGCGCCAGCTCTTCAGTTACACCCTCGATTTCATACAGGACTTTGCCTGGCTGAATCTGGGCTACCCAGTATTCCACGTTACCCTTACCTTTACCCATCCGAACCTCGAGAGGCTTTTTGGAGATCGGCTTGTCCGGGAATACACGGATCCAGATCTTGCCGCCACGTTTAACGTGACGGGTCAGTGCACGACGCGCTGACTCGATCTGACGAGCGGTGAGACGACCACGAGCTACAGACTTCAGCGCGAACTCGCCGAAGCTGACTTTGCTACCGCGCTGAGCCAGACCACGGTTGTGGCCTGTCATCTGCTTGCGGAACTTCGTACGCTTTGGTTGCAACATTTGGCGTACCCCTTACTTAGCAGCTTTTTTACGAGGCGCTGGTGCTTGTGGTTTCAGTTCTTCTTGGCGACCACCAATTACTTCGCCTTTGAAGATCCAAACCTTTACACCGATCACACCGTAAGTGGTGTGAGCTTCGTAGTTGGCATAGTCGATGTCGGCACGCAGGGTGTGCAGTGGCACACGACCTTCGCGATACCATTCAGTACGTGCGATTTCAGCACCGCCGAGACGACCGCTCACTTGGATTTTGATGCCTTTGGCACCAATGCGCATGGCGTTCTGTACGGCGCGCTTCATAGCGCGACGGAACATTACGCGACGCTCCAGCTGCTGAGCTACGCTCTGCGCAACCAGCATACCGTCGAGCTCCGGCTTACGGATCTCTTCGATATTGATGTGCACAGGCACACCCATTTGCTTGGTCAGGTCCTGACGCAGTTTCTCAACATCTTCACCTTTCTTCCCGATAACGATACCTGGACGAGCGGTGTGGATGGTGATACGTGCAGTTTGCGCCGGACGATGGATATCGATACGGCTTACGGACGCGCTTTTTAGTTTGTCTTGGAGATACTCACGCACCTTCAGATCAGCGAACAAGTAGTCCGCATAAGTCCGACCGTCTGCGTACCAGACGGAGGTGTGCTCCTTGACGATTCCCAGGCGAATGCCAATGGGATGTACTTTCTGACCCATCTCTTCGACTCCGTTACTTGTCAGCAACCTTGACAGTGATATGGCAAGACCGCTTGACGATGCGATCAGCACGGCCTTTGGCACGTGGCATGATGCGCTTCAGCGAACGCCCTTCGTTGACGAAAACGGTGCTGACCTTCAGGTCATCAACGTCTGCGCCTTCGTTATGCTCGGCGTTGGCTACGGCCGACTCCAGCACTTTCTTCATGATCTCGGCGGCTTTCTTACTGCTGAAAGCCAACAGGTTGAGCGCTTCGCCCACCTTCTTCCCGCGGATCTGGTCGGCGACCAAGCGGGCTTTCTGGGCGGAGATTCGAGCGCCCGACAACTTAGCGGCTACTTCCATTTCCTAACCCCTTAACGCTTGGCTTTCTTGTCTGCCACGTGCCCACGATAAGTGCGGGTACCGGCAAACTCGCCCAGTTTGTGGCCAACCATGTCTTCGTTCACGAGAACTGGGACGTGCAGACGACCGTTGTGTACAGCGATGGTCAAACCGACCATTTGTGGCAGGATCATCGAACGACGCGACCAGGTCTTAACTGGTTTGCGATCGTTCTTTTCCGCCGCCACTTCGATCTTCTTCAGTAGGTGAAGATCAATAAAAGGACCTTTTTTCAGAGAACGTGGCACTGTCGTATCCCTCTATTTACTTGCGACGACGGACGATCATTTTGTCGGTACGCTTATTACCACGAGTCTTCGCGCCCTTAGTCGGGAAGCCCCATGGCGATACCGGATGACGACCACCAGAGGTACGACCTTCACCACCACCGTGTGGGTGGTCAACCGGGTTCATGGCAACACCACGAACGGTTGGGCGAACGCCACGCCAGCGTTTGGCACCAGCTTTACCCAGCGAACGCAGGCTGTGCTCGGAGTTCGAGACTTCACCCAGGGTCGCGCGGCATTCAGCCAGCACTTTACGCATCTCACCAGAACGCAGACGCAGGGTCACGTAGACACCTTCACGAGCGATCAGCTGAGCCGAAGCACCAGCGGAACGAGCGATTTGCGCGCCTTTACCTGGCTTCAATTCGATGCCGTGTACGGTGCTACCAACTGGAATGTTACGCAGTTGCAGAGCGTTGCCCGGCTTGATCGGTGCCAGGGCACCTGCGATCAGCTGGTCGCCAGCACTCACGCCTTTAGGGGCGATGATGTAGCGACGCTCGCCATCTGCGTACAGCAGCAGAGCGATGTGAGCAGTACGGTTTGGATCGTATTCGATACGCTCGACAGTGGCAGAGATGCCATCTTTGTCGTTGCGACGGAAGTCGACCAGACGATAATGCTGCTTATGGCCACCACCGATGTGACGAGTGGTAATACGACCATTGTTGTTACGACCACCAGTCTTCGATTTTTTCTCGAGCAGCGGTGCGTGAGGAGCGCCTTTATGGAGCTCCTGGTTGACCACCTTGACCACAAAACGGCGGCCAGGGGAAGTCGGTTTGCATTTAACGATTGCCATGATGCACCCCTTCCTTACTCAGCACTGCTGCTGAAATCGAGATCTTGGCCTGGCTGAAGGGAGATAACTGCCTTCTTCCAGTCATTACGCTTGCCCAGACCGCGAGCAGTGCGCTTGCTCTTACCCAGAACATTCAGGGTAGTAACACGCTCTACTTTCACGCTGAACAGGCTTTCGACGGCCTTCTTGATTTCCAGCTTGGTTGCGTCAGTTGCAACCTTGAAAACGAACTGGCCTTTCTTGTCAGCCAGAACCGTAGCCTTTTCGGAAACGTGCGGGCCAAGCAGAACTTTAAATACGCGTTCCTGGTTCATCCCAGCAGCTCCTCGAATTTCTTCACGGCCGACACGGTGATCAACACCTTGTCGTATGCGATCAGACTAACTGGATCGGAACCTTGCACGTCACGTACATCAACGTGTGGCAGGTTGCGAGCAGCCAGGTACAGGTTCTGATCAACAGCTTCCGACACGATCAAAACGTCGGTCAGGCTCATGTTGTTCAGTTTGCCCAGCAGATCTTTGGTTTTGGGACTTTCAACAGCGAAGTCTTGAACCACGACCAGACGGTCGGTACGCACGAGTTCAGCAAGGATGGAGCGCAGAGCTGCGCGGTACATCTTCTTGTTGAGCTTCTGCGAGTGATCCTGTGGACGAGCTGCGAAAGTGGTACCGCCGCCGCGCCAGATTGGGCTACGGATAGTACCGGCACGAGCACGGCCAGTACCTTTCTGACGCCAAGGGCGCTTACCGCCACCACGAACGTCGGAACGGGTCTTTTGCTGCTTGCTACCTTGACGGCCGCCGGCCATGTAGGCCACGACTGCTTGGTGAACCAGCGTCTCGTTGAACTCGCCGCCAAACGTCAGTTCGGAAACTTCGATCGCTTGAGCGTCATTTACATTTAATTGCATGTCAGCTTCCCCTTAACCGCGAGCCTTGGCCGCTGGACGTACAACCAGGTTGCCGCCAGTAGCGCCAGGAACAGCACCCTTGACCAACAACAGATTGCGTTCAGCGTCGACGCGCACTACTTCGAGGGACTGCACGGTCACGCGCTCAGCGCCCATATGACCGGACATTTTTTTGCCCTTGAATACACGACCAGGAGTCTGGCACTGGCCAATAGAGCCCGGGACGCGGTGGGAAACGGAGTTACCGTGAGTGTTGTCTTGGCCACGGAAATTCCAACGCTTGATCGTACCCTGGAAGCCTTTACCCTTGGACTGACCGGTTACATCAACCAGTTGACCAGCGGCGAAGATTTCAGCGTTGATCAGATCGCCAGCCTGGTAGTCGCCGTCTTCGAGACGGAACTCCATAACAGTGCGACCAGCTGCAACGTTTGCTTTAGCGAAGTGACCTGCTTGAGCAGCAGTCACGCGCGAAGCACGACGCTCGCCGACAGTGACTTGCACTGCACGATAGCCATCGGTCTCTTCAGTTTTGAACTGGGTGACGCGATTCGGTTCGATCTCAATGACCGTGACCGGAATGGAGACACCTTCTTCGGTGAAAATACGGGTCATACCGCATTTACGACCGACTACACCAATAGTCATGTTGTAAACCTCATGAGTGTACGGGGCTTTCACCCGCTATGGCCGCCCATTTCAGAGCGTTACACGACTAAGACCCAAGTCTTAGCCGAGGCTGATCTGTACTTCCACACCGGCCGCCAGATCGAGCTTCATAAGTGCATCAACGGTTTTATCCGTTGGCTGGACGATGTCCAGTACGCGCTTATGAGTACGGATCTCGTACTGGTCACGCGCGTCTTTGTTGACGTGCGGGGAGACCAGAACGGTGAACCGCTCTTTACGGGTAGGCAGTGGAATTGGACCACGCACTTGAGCACCAGTACGTTTCGCGGTTTCCACGATTTCCTGGGTGGATTGGTCGATCAGGCGATGGTCAAAAGCCTTCAACCTGATACGGATTTGCTGATTTTGCATTGGATTTCAGACTCCGGCTGCTATTCCCAGCGAGCGCAATACGCCCGTTAAAAGGAGGCGCAATTCTATAGACGGCCCTGATAGGTGTCAACCCAATAAAAAAGGCCCCCGCTGAGCGGGGGCCTTTTCAAAACATCAGAGCTATCTCAGAAGAGATAATTACTCGATGATTTTAGCTACAACGCCAGCACCAACGGTACGGCCGCCTTCACGGATTGCGAAACGCAGACCGTCTTCCATAGCGATGGTTTTGATCAGGGTGACAACCATTTTGATGTTGTCGCCTGGCATTACCATTTCTACGCCTTCCGGCAGTTCGCAGTTACCGGTTACGTCGGTAGTACGGAAGTAGAACTGTGGACGGTAGCCTTTGAAGAACGGAGTGTGACGACCGCCTTCTTCTTTGCTCAGCACGTACACTTCAGCTTCGAACTTGGTGTGCGGCTTAACCGAACCTGGCTTAACCAGAACCTGGCCACGCTCAACGTCGTCACGCTTGGTACCACGCAGCAGAACGCCGCAGTTCTCGCCAGCACGACCTTCGTCGAGCAGCTTACGGAACATTTCAACACCGGTGCAGGTGGTGACGGTAGTGTCACGCAGACCAACGATTTCCAGTGGATCTTGAACCTTAACGATACCGCGCTCGATACGACCAGTTACAACAGTACCGCGACCGGAGATCGAGAATACGTCTTCGATTGGCATCAGGAACGGCTTGTCGATAACACGGACTGGATCTGGGATGTAGCTGTCCAGAGTCTCAACCAGTTTACGAACGGACGTGGTGCCCATTTCGTTGTCGTCTTTGCCTTCCAGAGCCATACGAGCAGAACCGATGATGATCGGAGTGTCGTCACCTGGGAAGTCGTAAGTGCTCAGCAGATCGCGCACTTCCATCTCAACCAGTTCCAGCAGCTCAGCGTCGTCTACCAGGTCAGCCTTGTTCAGGTAAACCACGATGTACGGAACGCCTACCTGACGGGACAGCAGGATGTGCTCACGGGTTTGTGGCATCGGACCATCAGCGGCCGAGCAAACCAGGATTGCGCCGTCCATCTGGGCAGCACCGGTGATCATGTTCTTCACATAGTCAGCGTGACCTGGGCAGTCAACGTGAGCGTAGTGACGGATCAGCGAGTTGTATTCAACGTGCGCGGTGTTGATGGTGATACCACGAGCTTTCTCTTCTGGAGCGCTGTCGATTTTATCGAAATCAACGATTGCGGAACCGAAAACTTCGGAGCAAACGCGAGTCAGAGCTGCGGTCAGAGTGGTTTTACCGTGGTCAACGTGACCGATGGTGCCAACGTTGACGTGCGGTAGGGAACGATCAAATTTTTCTTTAGCCACGACAATTAACTCCTTGCCTAAAGGACTGAATCAGCCTTGTTTTTTGGATACAGTTTCAGCGATGTGCGCCGGAGCTGTGTTGTATTTTTTGAATTCCATAGAGTAGCTTGCGCGACCCTGGGACATGGAGCGAACGTCGGTCGCATAACCGAACATCTCACCCAACGGAACCTCGGCGCGAATCACTTTGCCGGAAACCGTGTCTTCCATACCCAAGATCATGCCGCGACGACGGTTAAGGTCGCCCATGACATCACCCATATAGTCTTCAGGTGTAACAACTTCTACCGCCATGATTGGCTCAAGCAACTCACCACCGCCCTTCTGGGCCAGTTGCTTGGTAGCCATGGAAGCAGCCACCTTAAACGCCATCTCGTTGGAGTCGACGTCGTGGTAAGAACCGTCAAAAACGGTTGCTTTCAGGCCGATCAGCGGATAGCCGGCAACAACACCGTTCTTCATCTGCTCTTCGATACCCTTCTGGATAGCAGGGATGTATTCCTTAGGAACAACACCACCTACTACTTCGTTCACGAATTGCAGACCTTCCTGACCTTCGTCAGCAGGAGCAAAACGGATCCAGCAGTGACCGAACTGACCACGACCGCCGGACTGACGAACGAACTTGCCTTCGATTTCACAGTTCTTCGTGATGCGCTCACGATAGGAAACCTGAGGCTTACCGATGTTGGCTTCGACGTTGAACTCACGGCGCATCCGGTCAACCAGGATGTCCAGGTGCAGCTCGCCCATGCCAGAGATGATCGTTTGACCAGTCTCTTCATCAGTCTTAACGCGGAAAGATGGATCTTCCTGAGCAAGTTTGCCCAGAGCGATACCCATTTTTTCCTGGTCATCCTTGGTCTTAGGCTCTACGGCAACCGAAATAACCGGCTCCGGGAAGTCCATGCGAACCAGGATGATTGGCTTAGCAGCGTCGCACAAGGTTTCACCAGTGGTGACGTCCTTCATGCCGATCAGGGCCGCGATGTCGCCAGCGCGTACTTCCTTGATCTCTTCACGGGCGTTTGCGTGCATTTGCACCATACGGCCCACGCGCTCTTTCTTACCCTTGACCGAGTTGATCACGCCGTCGCCGGAGGCCAACACGCCCGAGTAAACGCGGACGAAAGTCAGGGTACCCACGAATGGGTCGGTAGCGATCTTGAACGCCAGGGCCGAGAACGGCTCGCTGTCGTCTGCGTGACGCTCCATTTCTTCTTCCTCGTTATCAGGGTTGGAACCCTTGATAGCAGGAATGTCGGTTGGAGCAGGCAGGTAGTCGATCACAGCATCGAGAACCAGGGGAACGCCCTTGTTCTTGAACGAGGAACCGCAAACAGCCAAGACGATCTCACCAGCGATAGTACGCTGACGCAGAGCGGCCTTGATTTCCACGTTGGTGAGTTCTTCACCTTCGAGGTACTTGTTCATCAGCTCTTCGCTGGCTTCGGCCGCAGCCTCAACCATGTTGTTACGCCACTCGTCAGCCAGTTCTTGCAGCTCAGCCGGGATAGGCTTGCGAACAGGAACCATACCTTTGTCAGCGTCATTCCAGTAAACAGCTTCCATGGTCAGCAGATCGATCTGGCCTTGGAAGTTGTCTTCGGAACCGATAGCCAATTGGATTGGCACCGGAGTGTGACCCAGACGCTGCTTGATCTGACCGATCACGCGCAGGAAGTTGGCACCAGCACGGTCCATCTTGTTTACGTAAACAAGACGTGGAACGCCGTACTTGTTGGCTTGACGCCATACGGTTTCCGACTGAGGCTCAACACCCGAGGTACCGCAGAACACAACGACAGCGCCGTCGAGTACGCGCAGGGAACGTTCAACTTCAATGGTGAAGTCTACGTGGCCCGGGGTATCGATTACGTTGAAGCGGTGCTCGTCTTTGTACTGCTTCTCGGAACCTTTCCAGAAGGCGGTAATAGCAGCAGAAGTAATGGTAATACCACGCTCCTGCTCCTGAACCATCCAGTCTGTGGTCGCGGCGCCGTCATGCACCTCGCCCATTTTGTGACTTTTGCCGGTGTAAAACAGTACGCGCTCGGTGGTGGTGGTTTTACCAGCATCCACGTGAGCGACGATACCGATGTTACGGTAGCGGCTAATCGGAGTAGTACGAGCCATAAAGCCCTCGCAAAATTAGTGAAGCTAGAATTAGAAGCGGTAGTGCGAGAAAGCTTTGTTAGCTTCAGCCATACGGTGCACGTCTTCACGCTTCTTAACAGCAGCACCTTTACCTTCAGCAGCGTCCAACAGCTCGCCGGCCAAACGCAGAGCCATAGACTTCTCGCCGCGCTTACGGGCGAAGTCTACCAACCAGCGCATTGCCAGAGCGTTACGACGGGACGGGCGAACTTCAACCGGAACCTGGTAAGTAGCACCGCCTACACGGCGCGACTTCACTTCGACCAGCGGAGCGATGGCGTCGAGAGCTTTCTCGAAGATTTCCAGGGGGTCGCTATTCTTGCGTTCTTTAACCTTTTCCAGCGCGCCATAAACGATACGCTCGGCAACGGCTTTCTTGCCGCTTTCCATCACGTGGTTCATGAACTTGGCCAGGATTTGGCTTCCGTATTTTGGATCGTCAAGCACTTCGCGCTTGGCTGCTACGCGTCTTCTTGGCATGGATAAGCCCTCAAACGGTCTTCAGGTTCGCTCGGAATCGGTGCCCTTTCGGGACGCCTCCGACCTTACTCTTATCGACTCAGAAAATAAGATGATTCAGTTTTACAAAAAGCCGCTACTACTTAGGCTTCTTGGTACCGTACTTCGAACGACCCTGGTTACGACCTTTAACGCCGGAAGTATCCAAGGAGCCGCGTACGGTGTGGTAACGAACACCTGGCAAGTCTTTTACACGACCGCCGCGGATCAGTACCACGCTGTGCTCTTGCAGGTTGTGACCTTCACCACCGATGTACGAGGAAACCTCGAAACCGTTGGTCAGGCGCACACGGCATACTTTACGCAGTGCCGAGTTAGGTTTTTTCGGCGTGGTGGTATACACACGGGTGCATACGCCACGACGTTGCGGGCAGTTCTGCAGCGCAGGTACGTCGGATTTCTCGACGATACGCTTACGCGGCTGACGTACCAGCTGGTTGATAGTTGCCATCTACTAGCTCCACTGTTGTCTTGCGACGCTATTGTCTTGCAAGAAAAGCAAAATGGCAGGAACGAATTCCCGCCAAATTTAGGGGTACAAGAGTCTAAAGAGGATCTTGTCCCCAGTCAAGGCAAGGCCCCGACCTCCCCTCTCATCGAACCGCGGCAAAACTGCCTCGATCCGACGAATGGGGCTGCCAGGGCCCGGACTTATCTACTGCAGAACTCAGTTACCGCTTGAGTTCAGTGCTTCGGTCAGTGCAGCTTCCACTTCACTGGCGCTTACGCGCAGCGGCTTGTCTGCATCACGGCGGCGCTTACGCTCGCTGTGGTAAGCCAAACCGGTACCGGCCGGGATCAGACGACCCACGACCACGTTCTCTTTCAGGCCGCGCAGGTAATCGCGCTTGCCGGTTACCGCTGCTTCGGTCAGTACGCGAGTGGTCTCCTGGAAGGAGGCCGCCGAGATGAACGACTCAGTGGACAACGACGCCTTGGTGATACCCAGCAGTACGCGAGTGAACTTGGAAACGAATTTCTCGTCGTTCGTCAGGCGCTCGTTTTCTACCAGTACGTGAGTCAGTTCCATCTGGTCGCCCTTGATGAAACTGGAATCGCCGGATTCAGCGATTTCAACTTTACGCAGCATCTGACGCAGGATGGTCTCGATGTGCTTATCGTTGATCTTCACGCCTTGCAGGCGGTAAACGTCCTGGATCTCGTTAACGATGTACTTGGCCAGCGCACTCACACCCAGCAGACGCAGGATGTCGTGTGGATCGCTTGGGCCGTCGGAGATAACTTCGCCGCGGTTTACCTGTTCGCCTTCGAAGACGTTCAGGTGACGCCACTTCGGAATCAGCTCTTCGTACGGGTCGGTACCGTCGTTCGGGGTAATGACCAGACGGCGCTTGCCCTTGGTCTCTTTACCGAATGCGATGGTGCCGCTGACTTCAGCCAGAATCGACGCTTCTTTCGGACGACGAGCTTCGAACAAGTCGGCAACACGCGGCAGACCACCGGTGATGTCACGGGTCTTCGAAGTTTCTTGCGGGATACGCGCGATAACATCACCGATCGCGATCTTCGCACCATCCGCTACACCGACCAGGGCGTTGGCTGGCAGGAAGTACTGAGCGATTACGTCAGTGCCTGGCAGCAACAGATCCTTGCCGTTGTCATCGACCATCTTAACGGCAGGACGGATGTCTTTACCGGCAGCTGGACGATCTTTAGCGTCGAGTACTTCAATGTTGGTCATACCGGTCAATTCGTCAGTCTGACGCTTGATCGTGATGCCTTCTTCCATGCCCACGTAGGTCACGGTACCTTTCATTTCGGTAACGATTGGGTGAGTGTGCGGATCCCACTTGGCCACGATTGCGCCAGCGTCGACCTTGTCACCTTCTTTAACCGAAATCACGGCACCGTACGGCAGCTTGTAACGCTCGCGCTCACGACCGAAGTCATCAGCGATAGCCAGCTCACCGGAACGGGACACAGCAACCAGGTGGCCATCCACTCGCTCAACGTGCTTCAGGTTGTGCAGACGGACGGTACCGCCATTCTTCACCTGAACGCTGTCAGCTGCGGAGGTCCGGCTTGCCGCACCACCGATGTGGAACGTACGCATGGTCAGCTGGGTACCCGGCTCACCGATGGACTGGGCAGCGATAACGCCGACCGCTTCACCGATGTTCACCTGGTGACCACGAGCCAAGTCACGGCCGTAGCACTTGGCGCAAATGCCGTAGCGGGTTTCGCAGCTGATCGGCGAGCGAACAATCACTTCGTCGATGCTGTTGAGTTCGATGAACTCGACCCACTTCTCGTCTACCAGGGTGCCGGCAGGAACGATAACTTCCTCGGTACCTGGCTTGAATACGTCACGGGCAATAACACGACCCAATACGCGCTCACCCAGCGGCTCTACAACGTCACCGCCTTCAATGTGCGGAGTCATCAGCAGGCCGTGCTCGGTGCCGCAATCGATCTCGGTTACAACCAGATCTTGTGCAACGTCTACCAGACGACGAGTCAGGTAACCGGAGTTAGCGGTTTTCAACGCGGTATCCGCAAGACCCTTACGAGCACCGTGAGTGGAGATGAAGTACTGAAGTACGCTCAAACCTTCACGGAAGTTCGCAGTAATCGGCGTTTCGATGATGGAACCGTCCGGCTTGGCCATCAGGCCACGCATACCGGCGAGCTGACGGATCTGCGCAGCAGAACCCCGTGCGCCCGAGTCGGCCATCATGTACATCGAGTTGAAGGACTCCTGGTCAACTTCGTCGCCGTGGCGGTCGATGACTTTCTCTTTCGAGAGGTTGGCCATCATTGCCTTGGAAACTTCGTCGTTGGCCTTGGACCAAAGGTCGATCACTTTGTTGTACTTCTCGCCCTGTGTTACCAGGCCCGAGGCGTACTGGCTCTCGATCTCTTTCACTTCGTCAGTGGCAGCACTGATGATGCGGGCTTTTTCATCCGGGATAACGAAGTCGTTAACACCGATGGAAACGCCGGAGATGGTCGAATAAGCAAAACCGGTGTACATCAACTGGTCAGCGAAGATCACGGTCTCTTTCAAACCAACCACGCGGTAGCACTGGTTGATCAGCTTGGAGATCGCCTTTTTCTTCATCGGCAAGTTGACGACGTCGTACGACAGACCTTTTGGCACAACTTGATACAGCAGCGCACGGCCGACAGTGGTGTCGACGATACGGGTGCCGCTCACGCTGCCGCCGTCACGGTCGTTGACGGTTTCGTTGATCCGCACTTTGACCTTGGCGTGCAGTGCGGCTTCGCCGGCACGGAACACACGGTCAACTTCTTGCAGGTCAGCGAACACACGACCTTCGCCTTTGGCGTTGATCGCTTCACGGGTCATGTAGTACAGACCCAATACAACGTCCTGCGACGGAACGATGATTGGCTCACCGTTGGCTGGCGACAGAATGTTGTTGGTCGACATCATCAACGCACGCGCTTCCAACTGGGCTTCCAGTGTCAGCGGTACGTGCACGGCCATTTGGTCGCCGTCGAAGTCGGCGTTGTACGCAGCACAGACCAGAGGGTGCAGCTGGATAGCCTTACCTTCGATCAGTACCGGTTCAAACGCCTGGATACCCAGACGGTGAAGGGTCGGTGCACGGTTGAGGAGAACCGGGTGTTCGCGAATCACTTCAGCGAGAACGTCCCAAACCTCTGGCAGTTCGCGCTCGACCATTTTCTTGGCCGCTTTGATGGTGGTCGCGAGACCGCGCATTTCCAGCTTGCCGAAGATGAACGGCTTGAACAGCTCGAGAGCCATCTTCTTAGGCAGACCGCACTGGTGCAGACGCAGGGTCGGGCCTACGGTAATTACCGAACGACCGGAGTAGTCAACACGCTTACCGAGCAAGTTCTGACGGAAACGACCTTGCTTACCCTTGATCATGTCAGCCAGGGATTTCAGAGGACGCTTGTTCGAACCGGTGATAGCGCGGCCACGACGACCGTTGTCGAGCAAGGCATCGACAGCTTCTTGCAACATACGCTTTTCGTTGCGCACGATGATGTCCGGAGCGGACAGATCAAGCAGGCGCTTCAAGCGGTTGTTACGGTTGATCACGCGGCGGTACAGGTCGTTGAGGTCGGACGTCGCGAAACGACCACCGTCCAACGGTACCAGCGGACGCAGGTCTGGCGGCAGAACCGGCAGAACGGTCAGCACCATCCACTCTGGCAAGTTGCCGGAACCCTGGAAGGCTTCCATCAACTTCAGACGCTTGGACAGTTTCTTGATCTTGGTTTCGGAGTTGGTTTGCGGAATTTCTTCACGCAGACGGCCAATCTCGTGCTCCAGGTCGATAGCGTGCAGCAGTTCGCGGACAGCTTCGGCACCCATGCGGGCATCGAAATCGTCGCCGAACTCTTCCAGCGCTTCGAAGTACTGCTCGTCGTTCAGCAGCTGACCTTTTTCAAGGGTGGTCATGCCTGGATCGATAACGACATAGCTCTCGAAGTAGAGAACGCGTTCGATATCACGCAGGGTCATGTCCATCAGCAAGCCGATACGGGACGGCAGCGATTTCAGGAACCAGATGTGGGCAACCGGCGAAGCCAGTTCGATGTGCGCCATGCGCTCACGACGAACCTTGGCCAGTGCAACTTCAACGCCGCACTTCTCGCAGATCACACCACGGTGCTTCAAGCGCTTGTACTTACCGCACAGGCACTCGTAATCCTTTACCGGGCCAAAGATCTTGGCGCAGAACAGGCCGTCACGCTCAGGTTTGAACGTACGGTAGTTGATGGTTTCCGGCTTTTTAACTTCACCGAACGACCACGAACGGATCATCTCAGGCGATGCCAACCCAATACGGATGGCGTCGAACTCTTCGACTTGACCCTGGTTTTTCAGCAAATTCAGTAGGTCTTTCAAGGCCTTTCCTCCTGGCGGAGCAGAGAGCGGGCTAAACAGCCCCGCTCTCGATTCGCGTCACGTGTTATTCGGTTTCCAGATCGATATCGATGCCGAGGGAACGAATTTCTTTGATCAACACGTTGAAGGACTCGGGCATGCCCGGCTCCATACGGTGATCGCCGTCCACGATGTTTTTGTACATCTTGGTACGACCGTTCACATCGTCCGACTTCACTGTGAGCATTTCTTGCAGAGTGTAAGCAGCACCGTATGCTTCCAGTGCCCAGACCTCCATCTCCCCGAAACGCTGACCACCGAACTGAGCCTTACCACCCAGCGGCTGCTGGGTAACCAGGCTGTACGAACCGGTAGAACGAGCGTGCATCTTGTCGTCTACCAAGTGGTTCAGCTTCAGCATGTACATGTAGCCAACAGTAACCGGGCGCTCGAACTTGTTGCCGGTACGGCCGTCGAACAGCTGCATCTGGCCGCTTTCTGGCAGGTCTGCCAGTTTCAGCATGGCCTTGATTTCGCTTTCCTTGGCACCGTCGAACACCGGGGTAGCCATTGGAACGCCGCCGCGCAGGTTCTTCGCCAGATCCAGGATTTCCTGGTCGGAGAAGGTGTCCAGTTCTTCGTTGCGACCGCCGATCTCGTTGTAGATCTCGTGCAGGAACTTACGCAGGTCTGCGACCTTGCGTTGCTCTTCGATCATACGGTTGATCTTCTCGCCCAGACCTTTAGCCGCGAGGCCCAGGTGGGTTTCGAGGATCTGACCAACGTTCATACGCGAAGGTACGCCCAACGGGTTGAGGACGACGTCGACCGGGGTGCCATTGGCATCGTGCGGCATGTCTTCAACCGGCATGATCACGGAGACCACACCCTTGTTACCGTGACGACCGGCCATCTTGTCGCCCGGCTGGATGCGGCGACGGATTGCCAGGTAAACCTTGACGATTTTCAACACGCCTGGAGCCAGGTCATCGCCCTGCTGCAGTTTGCGCTTCTTGTCTTCGAACTTGTCGTCCAGCAGACGGCGGCGATCAACGATGTAGGCCTGAGCCTTCTCGAGCTGCTCGTTCAGAGCATCTTCAGCCATGCGCAGTTTGAACCACTGGCCATGCTCAAGACCGTCGAGGATTTCGTCGGTGATGTCCTGACCTTTCTTCAGACCTGCGCCGCCTTCAGCCTTGTGGCCTACCAGAGCGGAACGCAGACGTTCGAAGGTCGCGCCCTCAACGATACGGAACTCTTCGTTCAGGTCCTTGCGGATCTCGTCGAGCTGGGTCTTCTCGATGGACAGTGCACGAGCATCACGCTCAACGCCGTCACGGGTGAAGACCTGTACGTCGATGACAGTACCTTTGGTACCGGTAGGTACACGCAGGGAGGTGTCTTTAACGTCGCTGGCTTTTTCACCGAAGATCGCACGCAACAGCTTCTCTTCCGGAGTCAGTTGGGTCTCGCCTTTCGGAGTGACCTTACCAACCAGAATGTCGCCTGCGCCAACTTCAGCACCTACGTAAACGATACCGGCTTCGTCCAGTTTGTTCAGTGCAGCTTCACCCACGTTCGGGATGTCTGCAGTGATTTCCTCTGGCCCAAGCTTGGTGTCACGTGCCACACAGGTCAGTTCCTGAATGTGGATCGTGGTGAAACGGTCTTCCTGAACAACACGCTCGGACAGGCAGATGGAGTCTTCGAAGTTGAAGCCGTTCCATGCCATGAACGCGATGCGCATGTTCTGACCCAGTGCCAGCTCACCCATATCGGTGGACGGGCCGTCGGCCATGATGTCGCTACGCTGAACGCGATCACCCTTGCTCACCAGCGGACGCTGGTTGATGCAGGTGTTCTGGTTCGAGCGGGTGTATTTGGTCAGGTTGTAGATGTCGACACCGGCTTCGCCAGTTTCAACTTCGTCATCGGCAACACGAACCACGATACGGCTGGCATCAACAGAGTCGATCACGCCGCCACGACGAGCCACGACGCAAACGCCGGAGTCACGGGCTACGTTACGCTCCATGCCGGTACCTACCAGCGGCTTGTCAGCACGCAGGGTCGGTACAGCTTGACGCTGCATGTTGGAACCCATCAACGCACGGTTGGCGTCATCGTGCTCCAGGAACGGGATCAGCGACGCTGCAACCGAAACTACTTGCTTCGGCGAAACGTCCATCAAGGTGACGTCTTCCGGCGCCTTGACAGTGAACTCGTTCAAGTGACGAACAGCTACCAGCTCGTCGATCAGGACTTTCTTGTCGTTCATCGTGGCCGAAGCCTGAGCGATCACGTGATCGGCTTCTTCGATGGCGGACAGGAATACGATCTCGTCGGTGACCAGAGCGTCTTTCACCACACGGTACGGGCTCTCGAGGAAGCCGTACTGGTTGGTGCGCGCATAGGCAGCCAGGGAGTTGATCAGACCGATGTTCGGACCTTCCGGCGTTTCGATCGGGCAAACACGCCCGTAGTGCGTCGGGTGTACGTCACGAACTTCGAAGCCTGCACGCTCACGGGTCAGACCGCCCGGGCCCAGTGCGGAAACACGGCGCTTGTGGGTAATCTCGGAGAGCGGGTTGTTCTGGTCCATGAACTGCGAGAGCTGGCTGGAACCGAAGAACTCTTTCACCGCCGCAGCCACTGGCTTGGCGTTGATCAGGTCTTGCGGCATCAGGCCTTCGCTTTCAGCCATCGACAGACGCTCTTTGACCGCACGCTCAACACGTACCAGGCCAACGCGGAACTGGTTCTCGGCCATTTCGCCTACGCAGCGAACACGACGGTTACCCAGGTGGTCGATGTCATCGACGATGCCTTTACCGTTACGGATGTCGACCAGGGTCTTCAGTACCGCGACGATGTCTTCCTTGCACAGCACGCCCGAACCTTCGATCTCGGTACGACCGATACGACGGTTGAACTTCATCCGGCCGACCGCAGACAGGTCATAACGCTCAGGGCTGAAGAACAGGTTGTTGAACAGGGTTTCGGCAGCGTCTTTGGTTGGCGGCTCGCCAGGACGCATCATGCGATAGATCTCGACCAGCGCTTCCAATTGGTTGCTGGTGGAGTCGATCTTCAGCGTGTCGGAGACGAACGGACCACAGTCGATATCGTTGGTGTACAGGGTCTCGATGCGAACAACCTGAGCCTTGGCGATTTTGGCCAGGATCTCGGTGTTCAGCTCGGTGTTGCACTCAGCCAGGATTTCGCCTGTAGCCGGGTGAACGATGACCTTGGCGGTTGTGCGACCCAGGACGTAGTCCAGAGGCACTTCCAGCGACTTGATACCGGCTTTTTCGATCTGGTTGATGTGGCGCGCAGTAATACGACGACCAGCCTCAACAATGACCTTGCCGTTTTCATCCTGGATGTCCAGAACGGCAATTTCACCACGCAGACGCGATGCGATCAGTTCCAGGCTGAGGGTTTCATCCTTCAGGCTGAACACGTTAGTGGTGTAGAAAGCGTCCAGTACTTGCTCAGTGGTGTAGCCGAGCGCGCGCAGCAGTACCGAGGCCGGCAGCTTGCGACGACGGTCGATACGCACGAACACGCAGTCTTTCGGGTCGAACTCGAAGTCCAACCACGAACCGCGGTACGGAATGATCCGCGCGGAGTACAGGAGCTTGCCGGAGCTGTGCGTCTTGCCGCGGTCGTGGTCGAAGAACACGCCCGGGGAACGGTGCAGCTGGGAAACGATAACACGCTCGGTACCATTGATAACGAAGGTACCGTTTTCAGTCATCAGTGGGATTTCGCCCATGTAGACTTCTTGCTCTTTGATGTCCTTGATCGCTTTGTTCGACGATTCTTTGTCGAAAATGATCAGACGGACTTTTACCCGCAAAGGTACGGCGTACGTAACACCGCGCAACACGCATTCTTTGACATCAAATGCCGGTTCGCCCAGGCGATAACCGACGTACTCCAGCGCAGCATTGCCGGAGTAGCTGATGATCGGGAAAACGGATTTGAAGGCCGCATGCAGGCCCACGTCGCGGAACTGATCTTTGGTCGCTCCCGCCTGCAAGAATTCACGATACGAATCCAGCTGGATAGCCAGAAGGTACGGGACATCCATGACGTCCGGCAACTTGCTAAAGTCCTTGCGGATACGTTTTTTCTCAGTATATGAGTAAGCCATCAGCGTTCCCCAGCTTGGTCACCTGCTTGTTTGGCCCCTCCGACGGGAGCAGCCAGAAAATCTTGCAAACCCCATGGTTTGCACCACCGCATCGGGTGGCTACAGCGCGTTCATGGCGGCGACCGAGTCGGCAGCCAAGAACGGAAAAAGGCCGGTGGCAAGAGCCACCAGCCATCAGCCTTCAGCTTAACGCGTGGGCTGGAGACGCAAGGTCGATGCTTACTTCAGCTCGACTTTAGCGCCTGCTTCTTCCAGTGCTGCTTTGGCTTTGTCAGCTGCGTCTTTGGCAACAGCTTCCAGAACCATGGCAGGAGCGCCGTCAACTACAGCCTTGGCTTCTTTCAGGCCCAGACCGGTCAGTTCACGTACTGCCTTGATCACGTTTACTTTCTTCTCGCCAGCTTCCAGCAGCATGACGTTGAATTCGGTTTGCTCTTCAGCAACAGCAGCAACAGCGGCTGGGCCAGCGGAAGCAGCGGCAGCGGAAACGCCGAATTTTTCTTCGAAAGCTTTGATCAGCTCAACAACCTGCAGAACCGACATTTCAGCTACGGCGTTGAGGATATCGTCTTGGGAGATAGACATTGCTGTATTTCCTGAATTGGGGGACGGCCTACGCGGCCATCGAAATAAACAAAAATACGCGAGAGAATTTGCTCAGCCTTAGGCTGCGGCAGCTTCTTTTTGCTCGCGAACTGCAGCCAGAGTACGAGCCAGCTTGCTGGTAGCGCCTTGAATCACGCTCATCAGCTGCGAAATAGCTTCGTTACGGGTCGGCAGTGTTGCCAGTACGTCGATTTGGTTAGCTGCGAGGAACTTGCCCTCGAACGCAGCTGCCTTGATCTCGAACTTATCCTGACTCTTGGCGAATTCCTTGAACAAACGGGCAGCAGCGCCTGGATGTTCTTTGGAGAACGCGATCAGAGTCGGGCCGGTGAACACGTCGTTGAGGACACTGTATTCAGTGTCAGCAACAGCGCGCTTGAGCAGGGTGTTACGTACAACACGTACGTATACGCCAGCTTCACGAGCCTCTTTACGGAGTCCGGTCATAGCGCCTACTGTCACACCACGGGCATCAGCCACGACAGCGGACAGAGCAGCTTTGGCAGCCTCGTTGACTTCAGCGACGATGGCCTTCTTGTCTTCGAGATTAATTGCCACGGGTTTAACTCCTGCTTGTTACCGTTTCATCTGGCCTAGGCCGGATGTCGTTTTGGTGTCTGATTCGGTAAGGAACCGGGAGCACCATCTGCGTAGGCTTGTGGTTTAAGACTTGCGCCGCCTACGGTCTTGGATAGCCCCCGCCAGGCAGGGACCCCAATTTTTTCCAATTGGCGCAATCGCTTGCGCCAATCTGTGTCTTATACGTCCAGCGAGCCTTGGTCGATGACCAGACCTGGGCCCATAGTGGTGCTCAGGGTAACGCGCTTGACGTAGATACCTTTCGAGGAAGCTGGCTTGATACGCTTCAGATCAGCGATCAGGGCTTCAACGTTTTCCTTCAGCTTGACGGCATCGAAGCCGACTTTGCCAACGGAGGTGTGAATGATGCCGTTTTTGTCGGTGCGATAACGAACCTGACCAGCCTTGGCGTTTTTAACCGCGGTAGCTACGTCTGGAGTTACGGTGCCGACTTTAGGGTTAGGCATCAGGCCACGTGGACCCAGGATCTGACCCAACTGACCTACAACGCGCATTGCATCCGGGGAAGCAATAACTACGTCATAGTTCAGGTCGCCGCCTTTCATTTCGGCAGCCAGGTCGTCCATGCCAACGCGATCAGCGCCAGCGGCCAGAGCGGCTTCAGCTGCCGGACCTTGGGTGAAGACAGCAACACGTACAGTCTTGCCAGTACCGTGTGGCAGCACAGTAGCGCTACGAACGACCTGGTCGGATTTACGTGGGTCAACACCGAGGTTTACAGCAACGTCAACGGACTCGCTGAACTTGACAGTCGACAGCTCGGTCAGCAGGGCAGCAGCGTCTACAAAGTTGTAGGCCTTGCCTGCTTCGATTTTGCCGGCGATAGCCTTTTGGCGCTTGGTCAGCTTAGCCATTACACACCCTCCACGTTAAGGCCCATGCTACGAGCAGAACCGGCGATGGTACGCACGGCTGCATCCATATCAGCTGCAGTCAGATCCGCGTTTTTGGTTTTCGCGATTTCTTCCAGCTGAGCACGAGTTACGGTGCCAACCTTAACGGTGTTAGGACGAGCGGAACCGCTAGTCAGACCAGCAGCTTTCTTCAACAGAACCGAAGCCGGGGTCGACTTGGTTTCGAAGGTGAAGCTACGGTCGCTGTATACAGTGATGATCACTGGAGTCGGCAGACCTGGCTCAAGACCCTGAGTACGGGCGTTGAAGGCCTTGCAGAATTCCATGATGTTCACGCCGTGCTGACCCAGAGCTGGACCGACGGGTGGGCTAGGGTTGGCCTGAGCGGCCTTCACTTGCAGCTTGATGTAAGCGGTAATCTTCTTGGCCATGAGGCACTCCAATTACGGGTTCGAACGCCTCGAAAGGCTCCCCGGTTACTTGCGCGTTTATCCCAGTGACGACAAAACCCCACAGCCTAAGGCTGCGGGGTTGGGATGCTTGCTCAGCTAGACCTTCTCGACCTGGCTGAACTCCAACTCTACCGGAGTAGAGCGACCGAAAATGAGCACTGCCACTTGGATCCGGCTCTTTTCGTAGTTAACTTCTTCGACGGTGCCGTTGAAATCAGCAAACGGACCATCTGTGACACGAACAACCTCACCCGGCTCGAACAACGTCTTCGGCTTAGGCTTGTCGCTACCGTCAGCAACACGACGCAGAATCGCTTCTGCCTCTTTGTCAGTGATCGGAGCAGGCTTATCAGCGGTACCGCCGATGAAACCCATAACACGAGGAGTGTCCTTGACCAAGTGCCAAGTACCTTCGTTCATGTCCATCTGTACCAGCACGTAGCCAGGGAAGAACTTGCGTTCACTCTTGCGCTTCTGACCATTCCGCATTTCAACCACTTCTTCAGTGGGAACCAGAATTTCGCCGAAGCCATCTTCCATGCCTGCCAGCTTTACGCGCTCCAGCAAAGAGCGCATAACATGCTTCTCGTAACCCGAGTAAGCATGCACAACGTACCAACGCTTAGCCACGGGACACCCTTAGCCAACAATCAAGGAAACAAGCCAGCCGAGCAGGGAATCAAGCCCCCACAACAGCAACGCCATAACCAGAACAACAGCCACAACAATCAACGTGGTCTGCGTGGTTTCTTGGCGAGTCGGCCAAACGACTTTACGGATTTCGGTGCGAGCTTCCTTTACCAGGACCGCGAAAGACTTGCCTTTGGCAGTCTGCAGGCCTACAAAGGCAGCTACAGCAGCAAGGGCGAGCAAAGCGAGTACGCGGTACAGGATCGGCGAAGCAGAGTAGTACTGATTGCCAACAACGCCTACGACCACCAATGCGACCACAGCGAGCCACTTGACGAGATCGAAACGAGAGCTTTGAGCTTCAGCCTTAGGAGTCATCTATGAAGATCCTGTGAAAAGAAAGCCAGACACACCACGTGAATCTGGCAGGTCAGGAGGGAATCGAACCCCCAACCTACGGTTTTGGAGACCGTCGCTCTGCCAATTGAGCTACTGACCTAAAACAAAATCAGGCCGACCATTATGCAGGCCTGAAAAAGACTTTACAACAACCAACCCCACTAGACTTGAAATCACCCAGCAATAAAACCAGGAGCAACACTATCAAGCCGAGGTAGCTGTTAAAACAAAGGCAGATATTTTCATATCTGCCTTGTTATATGGAGCTCTTGAGCGGATTTGAACCGCTGACCTCACCCTTACCAAGGGTGTGCTCTACCAACTGAGCTACAAGAGCGAAACACATTGCACAACCTGCAAACTTGGAGCGGGTAGCGGGAATCGAACCCGCATCATCAGCTTGGAAGGCTGAGGTTCTACCACTAAACTATACCCGCGGAGCTTGCAGCTCACGCTAAAAATGGTGGAGGGGGAAGGATTCGAACCTTCGAAGTCGTAGACGTCAGATTTACAGTCTGATCCCTTTGGCCGCTCGGGAACCCCTCCTAAGCGAGCCGGCATTCTACATCACGCCGGCCTTCTGTCAAGCATTTTCTCATTAAAAATATGAGGTTAGCTGCGTTGACCTTCGCTTCACGCTGTAGACCGTAAAGGTCTTCACTGCGAAGCGGGCGCCATTCTATGCAAACTATTCGACAGTTGCAACGCCTTCGCACAACATTATTTTATGTTTTAACTCATTGAATTCCTTAGCAAGGTTTTCAAACGGCAGATCATCAGCCAGGCGTCGGCTTTCCGGGGCAACCCGCAGCCAGTAACCCGAGGCTTCAGGCGAGTTCAGCAATTGGACCTTGGCCTTTATATCCAGGCTCAAAAGCCGCTGTTCGACAGACTGCGCCTGGCGCTGATCCAAAAAACCGCCGATGTACAGGCACGTATTGGCCGAGTCTGATGCCTTTGCTCGATCCCGGCGGACCACCGCATCTGCGGACTCACTGAGCAACCGAATATCCTGCTGTGAGCCCTTATAGAGACTCAGGGGCGTGACATCCTTGGCACGCAGCGGCGCTTCTTGCTGATGCCAGATGTAGTAGAAGCCGTTGAGGACGAGTAAAAGTAAAAACAGCCAACGCATAATCACCTCAAGACAAAGGGCACGCCATCGCCAACCCGACAAAAATCAGATCAGGCACAAGGCGAGCCTGCGGTACCGCATCCGACACCAAATCTGCGTCTCCCCCCGTCAGAAATACGCTGAAGTCATCGCCCCAGTAATTGCGGGCCAATTCCAGCTGAGTCAGCACAAAGCCCCTGAGCATCAACGTACAGCCGCGCTCGACCGCCTCTACGGTGGTGCGACCCGGGGAGAGACGCTCCAGGGCCCTTTCAGCAGCAGCATCGTCGTAACGTATCTTGCGCGTGTGCGTGCGCAGCTGGTTACGCATGAGGGGCATACCCGGGCAAATGAAGCCGCCCAAATGCTCGCCATCTGCGGCAATAAAATCTGCAGTCGCGGCTGTACCGAAATCAAGCACCAGACAAGCGCCCGATGCCAACTTGAACCCACCCAGCATAGCCAGCCAGCGATCCAGACCAAGGCGCTCGAAATCTTCGTAGCCATTGCGCACACCACCCATTTCGCGAGCGGAAGCGGCGCAGGAAACGACAACACCAAAAGCCTCTACCAAAGCACCAATCAGCTTGTCCGTTTCCTCCAGCGCACGCACGCTCACCAACCGGCAACGCGTCAGCAACAGCCCAGGCAGGGCCAGCAGACTTTCAATTAATGCGATGTCCGAACCAGCAACACCTTCAAAGGCGCTCGCTCGATCCGAATCAAGTACTCGCCATTTGATAAAGCTATTCCCACAGTCGAGCTCAAGAATCATCACGCAACCTCAGGCTTAACTCACCACCACTGTATATTTTCTCAACGCCATCAACACTCAGACGCAACGCGCCCTGACGGTCGACCCCCAGCACAACCCCATCAACCTGGTTGACGCCGGCAATAAGGGATACCGTCCTGCCCTGCCAGGCGTGATTTTGCTCCCACTCATCCTGGAGCGCCGCAAAACCGGCCGCCCGGTGTCGGTCCAGATAGCTTTGCAGTTGCAGACCCAGTTGCGCCACCAGGGCGTTACGATCAACCGGTGAGCCCGTCTCAAGCTGCACTGATGTCCATTGCTGATCAACCTCATCAGCCTTCTGCATATTCACGTTGATGCCTATCCCAAGGACAACGTGACAGATATCCGCAGGATCCCCAACCAACTCCAGCAAGATCCCGGCAATTTTCTTCTGCCCCACCAGGACGTCGTTGGGCCACTTCAAGGCAGCCCCCTTCACCCCAGACTCGCGAAGAGCCTGCATAACTGCCAAGCCCACAACGAGGCTTAGACCCTCCAATTGTCGCAGGCCTTCCTCAATACGTAATACGAGGCTGTAGTAAACGTTCTGGGCGAACGGGCTGACCCACTTTCGACCCCGCCTGCCCCTTCCTGCAGTTTGCTGCTCCGCAAGCACCAGGAACGGCGCCGCGCACTCTGCATCTACAAGGCGCAAGGCTTGCGCATTGGTAGAGTCGATGGAGTCGGAAATATGAACAGGCCACGCCAAGGAAGGCGCATTCAACGCAATCGCCTCAGCGTTCAGGAACACCAGGGGCGACGCCAAACGATAGCCCTTGCCACGAACCTTATGGATGGGCAGGTTCAACTCAGCCTCAAGGTGCTGGAGTTGCTTCCAGACAGCACTGCGACTAACGCCCAGGGCGGCGCCAAGTGCCTCTCCGGAATGGAATCGGCCATCTTTCAGAAGTTTTAACAACGTCAGCATGCAAGTATCGCCTCACAATGAGGCACGCATGATAGCCATGCGCAGGGTCATTGCATAGAAAGGCAGGACTTTAGCATTGAAGGCCGCCGTAATGAGCCTCTTCGCCCTTTTCGACCGCCCAAAACAAAACCCCTGTTTGCGTTAGCAAACAGGGGTTTCGGAATTTAATCTTGACGATGACCTACTCTCACATGGGGAAACCCCACACTACCATCGGCGATGCATCGTTTCACTACTGAGTTCGGGATGGGATCAGGTGGTTCCAATGCTCTATGGTCGTCAAGAAATTCGGGTACTGAGTCGTAGCCAGTTGGCTTCGCTTCAGCAAATTGGGTATGTGACAGCTTTCGGTGTTTTGCGAGGTCGAACTTTCGGTTCATTTCGTCTTCACACACCGCAATCTGATGCTCCTCTTTGTTTCCAAATCAGGAGAAGCAAATTGCTTGGGTGTTATATGGTCAAGCCTCACGGGCAATTAGTATTGGTTAGCTCAACGCCTCACAGCGCTTACACACCCAACCTATCAACGTCGTAGTCTTCGACGGCCCTTCAGGGAACTCAAGGTTCCAGTGAGATCTCATCTTGAGGCTAGTTTCCCGCTTAGATGCTTTCAGCGGTTATCTATTCCGAACATAGCTACCCGGCAATGCCACTGGCGTGACAACCGGAACACCAGAGGTTCGTCCACTCCGGTCCTCTCGTACTAGGAGCAGCCCCTCTCAAATCTCAAACGTCCACGGCAGATAGGGACCGAACTGTCTCACGACGTTCTAAACCCAGCTCGCGTACCACTTTAAATGGCGAACAGCCATACCCTTGGGACCGGCTTCAGCCCCAGGATGTGATGAGCCGACATCGAGGTGCCAAACACCGCCGTCGATATGAACTCTTGGGCGGTATCAGCCTGTTATCCCCGGAGTACCTTTTATCCGTTGAGCGATGGCCCTTCCATACAGAACCACCGGATCACTAA